>DASQVO010000501.1:0-5221 GCA_035640715.1 Streptosporangiaceae bacterium | reverse complement strand
CCCGCCGGGGCCTGGCACCAGCAGTACCTGGACAAGAACCCCCACGGCTACTGCGGTGCCGGCGGCACCGGTGTGGCCTGCCCGGTCGGCGTGGTCAAGGCGAGTGACTAGGACCGCGGTGGGACCGAAGGCGCTGTAGCGCCCGCTAACCTACACCTACGCTGCAAGTTTTCGAATGAAATCTACAGTGTAGGTGTAGGTTTTCATCTTTGTAGACGAATTGCTGCATGTCTGGCGGCGGTCCATCCTGGGAAAGCTTCATTCCTATCAATATGAACGCGGCTGTGCAGTTCATGACTCAGCGCGGATTGTCGCGGGTTGAACGGCCGGATCAGTAGAGATGATGGGGCTCCATCAGCCGGGTGCAGCTACTGCCGGCGCTGATGTGCCATGCCGGGTCAGGTGACATGATGCGCCGCCGGGGGGCCATGGGCGCGGGTGCCATGATGCCCTCATTCGGGATGAATGCCGCGGAGCCGCTGGCCGTTGGCGAACGCCCGGCAAGATCACGAAAGATCCAGGCTAGCCGGTATCCCGGATTGCCGTTGGCCGGGGGGACACGAGGCGCCGCCGAGATAAGGCTTTCACATGACCCGGTTGAAAGCTGTTGGGCACGGATGGCCTCGCGTCGACTCGTGGTCCAATCCGCACTGACAGCATGCCTTGGGATCGTTGGGAGAGAAACGAGCAAATGCTGAAAGAGAAGCGGAGCGGGCGCTCGGTTCGGCACGTGCTCGCGGGCGTATTGCTCATCGTGCCCGTCGTGGCCTATCTGTGGGTGCCGTCCTATGCGAAGGCGTCACCGCGTGTGGCGGGCTTTCCGTTCTTTTACTGGTGGCAGTTGTTGTGGCTGGTGATCACTGTGGTGCTGATGGGGGCTGCCTACTTCTTGGTGCGGAATGAGCGATGAGTTTTCCAATGCGATCCCCCGAATTGGGCATTTTCGCGTTCTTCGTGCTCTTTGTGACGGTGCTCGGTTTCCTTGCCGCACGCTGGCGTGGCGGGGGCGAGCTGCAGACCCTTGACGAATGGGGTTTGGGTGGCCGTCGCTTCGGTACGGCCGTGACCTGGTTCCTGCTCGGTGGTGACCTCTACACCGCCTACACCTTCATCGCGGTGCCCGCCGCGGTCTTTGCGAGCGGGGCGCTCGGTTTCTGGTCGATTCCCTACGGGGCGATCGCCTACCCGCTGCTGTTTGTGATCGGCCCGCGGCTGTGGTCGGTATCGCAGCGCCACGGCTACGTCACCGCCGCTGACTTCGTGCGCGGCCGGTTCGGCTCGCGGCTGCTCGGGCTCGCGGTCGCGGTCACCGGAATCCTGGCCATCATGCCCTATATCGCGTTGCAGCTGGTCGGGATGCAGTCGGTGCTGACCGTGATGGGCTTGTCCGGTACCGGATTCGCACGCGACCTGCCGTTGCTGATCGCATTCGCATTGCTGGCCGCCTACACCTACAGCTCGGGACTGCGAGCCCCGGCGCTGATCGCATTCGTCAAGGACACCTTGATCTACCTCGTGGTACTGGTCGCGATCTTCGTGTTGCCCGCCAAACTCGGTGGCTGGGAGCACATCTTCGGCGCGGCGCAGTCAGCGCTGGCGAAACCCAACCCCGCGACCGGCAAGCCGTCCGGCACACTCATCACCGGCGCGGCGAGCAACTGGGCATACGGCACACTGGCGCTGGGTTCGTCGCTGGCCATTTTCATCTACCCGCACGCGTTCACCGGCATCGTGTCCGCGAGCAGAGGAGAGACCGTCCGCCGTAACTCCGTCCTGATCCCGGCCTATTCGCTGATCCTCGGCCTCCTGGCGCTCTTGGGTTACCTCGCGCGGGCCGACCACTCGACCGCGTCGGCCGTCGCGCAGGCGAAGAATCCGCAGCTCGCCGTTCCGCTTCTGTTCGAGCACCTGCTGCCGCACTGGTTCGCCGGTATCGCGTTCGCGGCGATCGGTGTCGGTGCCCTGGTGCCCGCAGCAATCATGTCGATCGCGGCGGCGAACCTGTTCACCCGCAATATCTATCGCGCTTACCTGCGCCCCACCGCGCCCGACCGGGAGGAAACCAAGGTAGCGAAGATCGTGTCTCTGCTGGTCAAGGCGGGTGCCCTGGTCTTCGTGCTCGGGTTCAGCCAGTCGCTGTCGATCAACCTCCAGCTGCTCGGCGGCATCTGGGTGGTCCAGACCGTCCCGGCCATCGTGCTCGGCGTCCTGACCCGCTGGTTCCATCGGTGGGCGTTGCTGGCCGGCTGGGCCGTTGGCATGGTCTACGGCACCCTCACCGCCTACCACTCCTCTTCGCCCACTCAGGCGCACTTCGCCTCACCCACGGCCCCGCTGCCGTTCTCGGGACCGACTGTCTACATCGCACTCACCGCGTTCGTCCTCAACATGCTCGTCACCGTCGCACTCACCCTGGTGCTCAAAGCACTGCGCGCATCCACCGGAAGCGACGAGACCTCGCCGGCCGACTATGGAAGGAACGCTGTTCAGCGCCAATCGGGCCGATCTGGGGATACTACGTAGTCACGGCCCTGTAGGCCGCTGGCGAATCTCCTCGTCCCTTGCCACTAGCCGATCGTCCAGGTGTCGCCGCCCGAGAGCAGCGTGGCGAGGTCGCCATCGCCCTGCTTGGTGCGTGCCTGGGAGATCTGCTGCGCCATCAGCGCGTCATAGCTTGGCCGCTCGACCTGGCGGAACACGCCGATCGGCGAGTGTGCGAAGTTGACCGTGTCCAGCCGGGAGAGGGCGAACGCGTAGGACGGGTCGTCGGTGTGCGCATCATGGGTGAGCAGCGATCCGCCGTCGGCCTCGGCCACGTCAACGGCCTCCAGCCCGCCGTACCGGCCGAACCGCAGGCCCCGCTGCTTGCTGGCGCCGAACCGGATCGGCTCGCCGTGCTCAAGGCGGATCAGCTGGTCATCGCGGGAGGAGGCGTCGGTCAGCGGCGAGAACGCCTCATCATTGAAGATGGGGCAGTTCTGGTAGATCTCGATGAAGGCGGCGCCCCGGTGGTCGGCGGCGGCCCGCAGCACGCTCGTGAGGTGCTTGCGGTCCGAATCGATGGTCCGGGCCACGAAGCTGGCCTCGGCGCCGAGCGCGAGCGACACCGGGTTGAACGGGGTGTCCAGCGAGCCGAACGGCGTGGATTTGGTGATCTTGCCCTGCTCGGAGGTGGGCGAGTACTGGCCCTTGGTCAGCCCGTAGATCCGGTTGTTGAACAGCAGGATCTTGATGTTGACGTTGCGGCGCAGTGCGTGGATCAGGTGATTGCCGCCGATGGATAGCGCGTCGCCGTCCCCGGTGACGACCCAGACGGACAGGTCGGGGCGCGAGGCGGCCAGGCCAGTGGCGATGGCCGGGGCGCGGCCGTGGATCGAGTGCATTCCGTAGCTGTCCATGTAATACGGGAGCCGCGATGAGCAGCCGATCCCGGAGATCACGACGACGTTTTCCCGCGGCACCTCGAGCTCGGGCAGGAATGCCTGGAAGGCGGCCAGGATCGCGTAGTCGCCGCAGCCCGGGCACCAGCGCACTTCCTGGTCGGACTTGAAGTCCCTGGTGGACAGCTTCTCCGGTGCCTTCGGGACGAGGGTAAGGGACGCCGGGCGGCGGGCTGCCATGCCGTTCCCGTTCGGCTCAGCGCTGCCGTGCGCCGTGCCGTTGCCGTTCCCCCCGCCGTTGCCACCCGCGGAGCGGCGGCCGTGTGTGTGCCCCGCCTCAGGCATTGTCGATCACATCCTTGATGACGTCGGCCAGTTCGGCCGCGCGGAAGGGCAGGCCGCGGACGCGGTTGTAGGAGATCACGTCAACCAGGTAGCGGCCGCGCAGCAGCAGCGCGAGCTGGCCCAGATTGATCTCGGGGACGAGCACCTTGTCGTAGCGGCGCAGCACGTCGCCGAGGTTGCCGGGGAACGGGTTGAGGTGGCGCAGGTGCGCCTGGGCGATGGAGCGGCCCGCGCCGCGCACCCGGCGGACCGCGGCGCCGATCGAGCCGTACGTGGAGCCCCAGCCCAGCACGAGGACGCGCGCGTTACCGTCCGGGTCATCGACCTGGAGCGGCCCGATGTCGGCGGCGATCCCGTCGATCTTGGCCTGGCGCAGGCGCACCATCGCATCGTGGTTGCCGGGGTCGTAGGAGATCGTGCCGGTCACGTCGGCCTTCTCCAGTCCGCCGATCCGGTGCTCCAGGCCCGGCGTGCCGGGAACGGCCCAGGGCCGGGCCAGGGTCTGCGGGTCACGCTGGAACGGGCGGAACGCGACGGCCCCGCCGTCCGGGTTGCCGGGAGCCGTCTGGCGCCACTCATCGGCCGTGGCAAAGGAGAACTCGCGGCTGAGATCCGGCAGGCCGCCCACGTCTGGGATGCGCCACGGCTCCGAGCCGTTGGCGAGGTACCCGTCGGACAGCAGGATCACGGGGGTGCGGTACTTGACCGCCAGCCGCGCCGCCTCGATGGCCACCTCGAAGCAGTCCGCGGGGCTAGCCGGGGCAACGACCGGCAGCGGCGACTCGCCGTTCCTGCCGAAGAGCGCCTGCAGCAGGTCGGCCTGCTCGGTCTTGGTCGGCATGCCGGTCGACGGGCCCGCCCGCTGGATGTCGCAGACGATCAGCGGCAGCTCCAGCGACACGGCCAGGCCGATCGTCTCCGCCTTGAGCGTCATGCCGGGCCCCGACGTGGTGGTGACCCCCAGGGCGCCGCCGAAGGCGGCGCCGAGCGCTGCCCCGACGCCGGCGATCTCATCCTCGGCCTGGAACGTTCGGACGCCGAACCGCTTCTGCTTCGCCAGCTCATGCAGGATGTCGGAGGCCGGCGTGATCGGGTAGGAGCCGAGGAACAACGGCAGCCCGGACAGCTCGGAAGCCGCGATGAGGCCGCATGCCAGCGCGGTGTTGCCGGTGATGTTCCGGTAGGTTCCCGGCGCCAGCGTGGCCGGCTTCACCTCGTATCTGACCGAGAAGGCCTCGGTGGTCTCGCCGAAGTTCCAGCCCGCCTGGAAGGCCGCGATATTGGCCTTCATGATCTCGGGCCTGGTCGCGAACTTCGACCGGAGGAAGTCCAGCGTTCCCTCAGCGGGCCGGTCATACAGCCAGGACAGCAGGCCGAGGGCGAACATGTTCTTGGCCCGCTCGGCGTCTTTCCTGGTGATGTCGAAGGCTTCCAGCGCCTTGACGGTCATCGAGGTGATCGGCATCGCGTGCACGTGGTAGTCGGCCAGCGAGCCG
>DASQVO010000500.1:0-8590 GCA_035640715.1 Streptosporangiaceae bacterium | reverse complement strand
GAGCGTGCCCCGGAGGCGTGGAACCCCAGCCAGGAGTTCATCGAGAAGATGGGCGCGTTCATCCAGGACTCGATCGACAAGGGCATCCTGATCACGGCCGAGGGCGTCCACCCGTCTGAGAAGGGCGCACTGGTCCGCAAGTCCCGGAACGCCGTCCTGACCGGCACCGCCGCCAAACTGCCGCCCGTCAATCCGCCCGCGTACCAGCAGACCCTGTCCAAAATAGGGAAAGCCCTGCACGCCGATCCGAGCGCGGCCCGCGAGGCGATTGACGACCGGCCACTGACCACATTGCTCGACGCGATGCACCCACTCTGAACGACTCAGCCTCCTGGCATTATCAGCACTCGGGGCAGATACTCGTAGTTGAACAGTGCTGCGGTGGATGGGGTCTTCGATGCGTCTTCTCAGTGTGGCAATGCTTGCTGCTCTGTTGATCGGTGGCGGCGTAGCGGGTTTCGAAACAGCCGTCGGCGCCACAGTCACGCCGACCGCGAAGGTCGTCGTCCGACCGGTCACATCGACTGGACACGTCCGTGCGGGTTTCACCATGGTCAGCGAACCGACGGGCCTCGTCGACTGCAACGCCCAAGATCCGTCACCGGGCGCGGTGAGTCGCAACATCGAGTTCTGCAGTCCGTCGGCCGAATACGCCATCGCCTGCTGGAAGGCTGCCGCTCCGCATCGCGTGCTGTGCATGCGCGATCCGCGCAGCACCCGTGTCGTTCGGATTCCGCGCACCGGTACGTTCGCGCCGACCGGACTCGCACCGCTGAGCCAGCGCGCTCCGCTCGCAATCACGCTCGGCGGCGGCGCGTACTGCTCGATCCGGGACGGGGGCGCGTGGCCGACGCTGCGGTCCCATCCGTCGTGGGTCGGCACCTACTCCTGCAACAACGGCGACGCCGTGTGGGCGCCGCCAACCGCAACGCACAACGGCGTCAACGAGTCGTCAGCCTCGTGGACGGTGCGCACCGCACGCTCGTCAGGCGTCGGCCCGGTCGTTACTCGGCACGTCGTCAGGGCGTACTTCGTCGGCACGTATCCCGGCTGAGCCTAACGTTGCCTTCTCGCCGCTTGCGGCGGTGCAACCGGACGCCCGGTCTCGCAACCCCCCGCAAGGGCCGTAAGGTCTGGACGGTCGCTCAGCTCCAGACCTTTCTGCAGCGGGCCCGGGCGTGCCACACCCGGCGCGCAGGCGGTGGTGACCCAGCTGATGGGCCAGTGGCAGGCCGAGATCGCCGCGGGCGCCCGGAACATGCAGGCGGCGGGCGAGATCACCCTGGATCTCGACGCCGAACGCACGGCGGCCGCGGTACTCGCGGGAATCCAGGGCGGGGTGGTCATGATGATGTCCACCGGGGACACCACCCCTCTTGAGGCCGCACTCGATCTGGGCATCGAGTACCTCCGGGCAAACCGCCCGCGCTGAGCACGTCCTACGACTCTGTCGGCTCTGGGATAGCCCGCTTATGACGAGCGCGGGCTCAGGAGGCGACCAGGTGAGAAAGGCGCTCGAGGCTATCGTCCAGCGCGTGACGGACCGCGTCCCTCGGCGGCGCGATGCTCTCGTCGAGGAAAGAGAGGTGGATAGTAACCTCACTGCGGTCCTCCCCGCCAGCGCCAGTGACCTGGAGCCAGCCCGCGTACGTGCCAGCATCGCTAGTGCCCCATTCAAGACGCTTCCGGTCGCGATAGGCACGGAACTGCGCCGGGGCGTCGTGGCCGGTGTCGTCGCGGTGCACCGTGACTGCGGGAAGTTTCTCTGGATGCACGTGCAGCTCATATGGAAGCCAGGAGTCGACCTGCTGAATATCCTCTGCCTGGTCATACACCGCATTGGCTGAAGCCGGAACGGTACGTGACTGCTCGAACTCGATCATGCTGTGCTCACCCCCACCGGTTGACACCCCCAGTCTCTCACCGGCCTGGGAAGTCGGCCATCTGACCGTAGCGACCCGGAACTGCCTCACCCAGGCTGACCTCGGGTGATGCACAGCGCCCTGCAAGCACGTCACCCCCGCCGCCGACCGCACCCCGCCCCGGGACCAGCGGGAATGGGCCATCTTCGCCCGCGCCTTGTGGGCGTTCAGCTTCGACAACATCACCGACATCCCGGCCAGGCCCGTACCGCCTGCATCCATCCTCAATCGGGCGGATATTTCGCCTGGGCTGGATTCGCGGGGCAGTGCAGAGAGTGACTGGTGGGGCTGCGCCTGGCCGCTGGCGTGCCGCGGCCGGCAGGCGCCCACCTCGTATCGCCGCGGACGCTGCAAGCGCCGACTCAAGGTTGGCGTGAATTAGGCCAGAGCCAGGGCGATGGCGTGCAGGGCCAGGCCCACGCAGCCCCCACCACCGTGCCGCTGATGCGGATGAACTGCAGATCACGCCCTAGCAGCAGCTCCAGCTGGCTCGACGTCTCCGCGGCGTCCCACCGCTAGATAGTCCCCGTGACCAGGCCAGCGAGCTCGTCGTGGAACTGATCGGCGGCGCAGGACGCAAACCCGCGACCGCGTCAGGCGAGTAGTTCTGTCGGCAAGCCACCCTCAGTGTGGCAGGATCTGCATGATCACTCGCATCAAGAACATGCCGGGAAAGGACAATCCGATCCCGCCGGCCGTGACCAGGCGCACATCCCGGCCGGGACGGGATTGCACGGTCAGTGACTGCAGACCAGGTACCTTCTTCATGAGGTAATGGGATTGCCCCGCTTTGACGGGACTGCCACCGCCGCTTCATGGACCCGGATCCGGCGCGGTTCGGAGGGGATTCGCCTGCTGGTGGGCGGTGGCCACGACAGCGGGCCGGGCGGCCATGACCGGTGCCAGAAGAGTTGCGCAGGTCGCTACGGCCAGGCCGATTCCCCAGCCCAGCGGGTCGAGCGGCTGACAGCCAAAGAACTGGCTTACGCCCGGGGTCTGGATTATCGCGGCCAGGACGGCAGCGGAGCACAGGCTGGCCACGACGACAAGCGGGCTGCGCCAGCCTGCCAGCAGCGTCTGGCCGAGCTGGGCCCCGACAATCCCGACCAGGGCAATGGTGCCCGCCCTGGCCCGGGTGACGCCGGTCAGACGTCCGCCCAGCCATGCCGCCATCCCCGCGCTGCCGGTGAGTACGCCGCGGATGAGGACGTCGCGGGTGAGCGCGGTGCCGAGGGAGACATCGGGTCCCTCGGCGAGCAGGGTCTCGAACGTGGCGCTGTCGGGGGCCCGCACGGCCAGCGCCATGGACGGGGCCATGTCGGTGAGCAGGTTCACCAGCAGCAACTGGCGGGCGTTGAGCGGTGACCCGCCTGGCAGAAGCAGCCCGGCGCCGCCGGTGAAGGCGATCTCGCCGAGGTTGCCGCCGAGCAGCACCGAGATCGCGTCGCGGACGGAGGCCCACATCGCGCGGCCCTCGACGATGGCGTCGATGATCGTCTCGATCCGGTCGTCGGTGACGACGACATCGGCGGCCTCCTTGGCCGCGTTCGTGCCGCGCAGGCCGAGTGCGACGCCGACGTCGGCGAGCCGGATGGCGGGTGCGTCGTTGGCGCCGTCGCCGGTGACCGCGACGACGCGGCCGACGCGCTGCAAGGCGGCGACGATGCGCACCTTCTGGTCCGGGCTGACCCGTGCGAACACCCCCACCTGACCGATGAGCTGGTCGAGGCCGGGGTCGGAGAGCGCATCGAGCTCAGGACCCGTGACGACCCGCCGGCCGTCGATGAGGCCGAGTTCGGCGGCGATCGCCTCGGCGGTACTCGGGTGGTCTCCGGTGAGCATCAGCATGTCCACCCCGGCGCCGCGAAGCCCCCGGATCGCCCGGACGGCGCTGTCACGGACCGGGTCGGTGAACGCGAGCAGCCCGGTGAAGCGGAGCTCCCTGATGCGGTCCGCGGTCAGACCACGGCGGCCGGATATGTCGCGTTCGGCGACCGCAAGAACCCGGTAGCCTTGCTGGGCCAGCCGGTCGGCCTCGCCGCGGAAGGCTTGCCGGGCGTGCTTGTCGAGCTGGACCGGGTCGCCTGGCCCAGCTGCGCGCGAGCACAACGGCAGCACAGTTTCCGGCGCGCCCTTGACCGCGAGCCGGTACCCGGATGGGGTGCGTCCAAGAACAGCGTGGTAGCCGCGGGAGGGCTCGAACGGCAGTTCTTCCACCATCTGCCAGCTGTCCGTGCCGAGTTCGACGCTCACGCCAGCGGCGATGCCACCGGCAACGACGGCGCGGTCGGTAGGGTGCGCCAGCGGTTCCCCATTGCGATGCTCCGGGCTCGCCCGCAGGGCGGCGGCCAGCACGTTGCGCCCCTCGGCGCTCAGCGCACCGAGTGGCTGGTCAACGCCTGCCACCCAGACACGGTGCAGTGTGATTCGGCCTTCGGTCAGCGTGCCGGTCTTGTCGAAGCACAATGCATTGACCCGGCCCAGTGCCTCGATGGTTCCCGGGTTGCGGACAAGCGCGTTGCGCCGCGACAGCCGCTGTGCGGTGCTGAGTTCGGCGACGGTGGCGACGAGTGGCAGCCCTTCCGGGACCGCCGCCACCGCCAGGCTCAC
This sequence comes from Streptosporangiaceae bacterium, assembly GCA_035640715.1. Classification (GTDB taxonomy): domain Bacteria; phylum Actinomycetota; class Actinomycetes; order Streptosporangiales; family Streptosporangiaceae; genus DASQVO01. The sequence goes on along the minus strand of DASQVO010000500.1, from coordinate 4,058 downwards.
AGCCGTGCCGAGGGTCCGGCTCACGGGCTGTCCGCGCAGCATGCCGCCGGCGACAATCGCGGTGCCCGCCCCGACTGAGATCGGTACCGTGGTTCTGGTGAGCTGGTTCAGCCGCTCCTGCACGCCCGAAGGCCGGCGTCGGCCTTGCGCCGCCTCTTCGCTGCGGCCGAGTTCGGTCGCCGGACCTACCGCCACTACGACGGCCGTGGCGGTGCCGGCGGCTACCGACGTCCCCGCATAGAGCATGCTCCGCCGCTCCGCGATGTTCGCGGCACCGGTAGGGTCGGCACTCTTCGGTACCAGTTGCGATTCCCCAGTGAGGCTCGACTCATCCACCTCAACGCCGCGCGCTTCCAGGATTCGGCAGTCGGCGGGCACCGCATCGCCGGCCTGCACGATGATCACATCCCCGGGGACCAGCCGGTCCGCCGTCGTGAGCGCCTCCTCGCTGCCCCGGCGAAGCCGCACCCGCACCGCCGACTCGTCGATGAGCCGTCGCAGCCCGCGGTGCGCACCGACCCGCTGGACGCCGCTCATAAGTGCATTGGCCATCATGACCGCGCCGATGAGCGCGGCGTCTGCGGCGGAACCGATCGCGGCGGACATCCCCGCCGCGCTGGCCAGGGCTGGCGTCAGCGGATTGGCCAGTTCCTCTATCGACGCACGGACCACGCCCGGTTCCTCAGCTGCCTGCCGGGCCGGCTGCTCGTCGCGACGGCGGCTGGCCTCCGCTTCATCGAGTCCGCGCGGCGAACTGTCTAGCTTCGCGAGCACGGCATCCGCGCCGAGGGCATGCCAGTCGGTGGTGGCAGCCGGCGCTGGCTGGGGACGCCGGCCCAGCGTCCTGGCCGACCAGGCGCCGCTGACCAGCGAGACGATCGAGGCACCGTTGACCCCTATCAGCCCGCGCATCGCCGACCCGGTGCGCGGGCCGGTCAGCACCAGCAGGGCACCGACGCCAGACCCGTAGGCGGCGAGCATGGCGGCACGTCGGCTCACAGCGCGGGCGGGCGGGACCGCCCACAGTATCCGGCAGGCGTCAGCCAGGCCGGGGCCGGTGAGCAGGTGAGCACCCCACGGCGGCCGCCGCCCGGCCAGTACGCCGATCCCGACGTCGGCGGCGGCGAGGGCCTCGTGATGGCGGCCCGAGATGACGGCAACCCCGCGACCTTCGGCCTGCAGTGCGCGCACTGACCTGGCCAGGCGCGCGCCCCCGGGGACGACACGGTCCGCGTGAACGTACTCCCCCACGCCGCTGCGACGGCCGGCCACGATCACCGGGCCGACCGGCCGGGCGGCGCCGAGGAGCGCCGCGGCGAGCGGATCGAGTTCGGGCTCGGTGACGACCAGCCCCGCGAGGTCCCCGTCGCGCCGCAGCGCCAGCACGTAGCGGCCCGGCGCCCGCAGGCGGCGGGCCGCCTTGCCGGCCGCACCGGCTAGCCGGCGCGGCGCGGGCTCGAGCACCCATCCGCCCCGCCGGACGGTCGCGGTCGGTTCAGCGGGGTCGAGCAGGGCTTGCGCGGTGAGCCTGACCTGATCGGCATCTCGCTCGCGATCTGGGAGCACCCACACCGCGCCGAGCACTCTCCTGCCGGTGGCCAGCACTTCACCGTCAACCACCACCGTGTCAACGCGATCGAGCCGGCGCAGCGCTCCGTCATCCATGGCCACCACGCCGGAATGCGCCAGGTCGCGGCCCAGCCACGCAGCGAAGCCCTCCCGGCCAAGCCGCGCTGCCCTCGGCGCAGCGGTGAGCATCGTGGCCATCACCGTCCGGACATTCCGGGTGAGCGCGCCCGCCGCCGCCCCGCCGACGACCGCCGCCTGCGCCGCGCGGTCCGCGTAGGATTCCACCGGGCCGCCCGGAAGCGGCGCCGGCCGCCGGGTTCTGCTCAACGCGGCCGGCGGGTCGCCCTCACGCTGCTCGGACAGTTCAGGCTCACGCTGCTGCCAGGCCTCACGTCGCGCCCGCATCTCAGCGAGCCGCAGGCTGCGGTGGGCGATATCCACCAGCAGCCCGAACGGGCTCTGGGCCAGCCCCCACGCCACGGCATTGCCCGCCACCAGGCCCAGGTCGGTGACCGCATAGCCCAGCCCGCTCTCCAGCCGACGGCGAACCGCGGGCGTGGCATCGGCCAGCGAGATCACGTATGCGACCTCCGACAGCAGCGGGTCCGTCCGGATCACCCGGGCGGCCAGCCCCAGCCCCACGCCGAGGATCTCAGTGCCGATCGCATAGATCTGCCGCAGGACGGCTTCGGCATCAGCCGGATGGTCCGGACGGTCAGACGGAAACCGTTCGGATGCGACGCCATAGGCCTCCTCGGTCCCCTCGATAACCTCGATCAGGTCGTCCACGTCAAGCTGACGGTCATCGAACGCGACGACCACGCGGCCGACAACCGGGTTGACCTCCGCCCAGTGCACCCCTTTCAGCCGGGCAAGCTCGTCTTCCACCCGGCGCGCGAGATCCGCATTCTCCGGCCGGTGCACGCCTTTGACCTCGATGTGCGCGCGCCCGTGGCCGGTCCACTGCCGCCGCCGGCGTGGCGGTGAGAGCCGGTCCGCGAGCGCCGACAGCAGAGTGCCTAGATGGAGAGTCATTGATCCTCCGCCTCCGAAGGAATTCGGACGGAGAACGCAGACCAGCCCGGGTACGGCCGCCTGGCGTGCCGGTCGCGGCAGCCGCCCGCGGGCGGCTGCCGCGTGGCCGGCCTCCGGCTCTATCGGCCGACCAGCCGTCCGGGATGCCGGTCTTTCTCGCGCTACCCCTATCCGGGTGACGGCATGTGCTAAGTGCTCTGCCGCTGTTCAGCGCGCTGGCTCTGGGCTGCTGCCTTCGCGTACTGCTCGGCGACCCAGGTTCCGGCCCCCACGAGGACGGCGACCGGCCAGTCCACTATGTCGAACGCGGCGAGCGCCGCCAGCCCGCCCCACCACAGCACTCGTCCCGCCGTGCCGGCCGGCTTGTCCATCGGCATTCCGGGCAGCGGCAGCCGTGGCATATGCAGCATGCCCTGGTCTTTCCGCTCATCGCCCGCGGGCTTCCCTATAGTCCTTGGTTCTCTGGTTGTCATCTCGTGCTCCCTCACTCCGATAGCTGGTCCCCGCGGCCTGGTTCCCACCAGCAGCCTGTTCAGGGGCCGTTCGCCGTGTTCCAGGTGTTGCGGCCCGTACGCGGGCCGCACTGAAGGTCATGGCGGATGCCGAGCGTTCGTCATACGTTTACCCTCCGTTCGTCATACGTTTACCCTCTGCGCGGCAGGTATTCCGCGGCGCTACGCTGGCCATCGAGATGACGCGGGTCGTCGTGGACGGCAAGGCGACCTATGAGGCTGTTGGACGCGGGGTCCATCGTCCCGACATCGTCGCGCCCGTGGGTTCGGTGAGGCGCCATTGCTCGCCGGACGGCGCTCGATTGTTCAGGCTCCGTGCAACTCCCACACCGCCTCGAGTCCCGCTACCTGCGCCGTTCCCTCGCGAAAGACAACTCCGGCTCGTTCCGGAATGCCGAGTACGACCGTCCGGTGCTCGACGCTCCACGCCCGCGCCTCAGTCAACTGGTCTGCAGTGCAATGGGGCAGGCCTTGTCGTTCGGGTCAACGTGCGGCGGGATCGTTGGCGGCCGCGACCGCCGCGCGATAGCCCGGAGCACGTCCGGCAGGTCCATTGTGGGCAGCACCGCTTCCAGCAGCACCAGGCCGGAGGGAACGGCGGCATGTCCAGAGCCGACGTGAGCTCGGCCAGTGTGCTCGCGCGTGTTGTCATCACCGACTCGCCGCCCGGGGCGGGCAAGGTCGGAGACTACCGCGTGCCAGGTCGAGGGGGAAGGATTTGCGGGGCTGGCGTGGGTGGCGACCTCGGCTATGATCCCGGCGGCAGTCAAGGCGACTCGGTCGGGGTACCGGGTGCCCCCCGGCCGGGGGCGATGTCAATCCGTTGCGCGACGAACGGCTGATCTGTAGCTGGACAGCCCGGGTCCCGCTGCGGCGGAACCCGGGCCGGGCCGGCCAGGTCCCAGGGCCAGGTGCCAGAATAGGGCGGGATGAACGGTACAC
>DASQVO010000499.1:0-8218 GCA_035640715.1 Streptosporangiaceae bacterium | reverse complement strand
GAACGCCGCCGCCGGATGCGGCGCGCGCACGCCGCCTAGCAGCGGCGCGCCTGGTGTGATCATTCCGGTGCGGCGGACGGCCGGGACCGCACCGGCCAGCCTCCATCATTGGCCGCCTTCGTGTGATCGCCTCAGCGGGGGACGCGCATGCCGTACTCGGCCCGGTCGCCGCGGATGCGGTGGACGATATAGGCCACCGCCTGCCCCCGCGCGTCGCTATTGGTCCCCCTCAGCAGTAGCAGAGGCGCTCCCACCTGGACTTCCAGCCAGGCGGCATCGTCCGGGGTGGCGGGCACCGCAGAGAAATAGCGATCGTCGCGCCGGACCTCGACGCCATGGGCCGCCGACATCGCTGCGAACAGGCTGTTGCTGCCGTCCCAGTTCGGCGGGGCGAGCGCAATGGGAACAGCGGCGAAGGACACCGACCAGGGCAGCTCATCCACCCAGCGGATGTAGCGGTACTCCATGACGGCACCGGGGAAGGTCGGGAACTCATACTTCTGCGCCGCGGCCGGGTCGGCCCGGGATGCGTCAAGAACCAGCTGGCGTACCGTGTGACCCCTTTTCGCCATCGACTCCAGCAGGCTGACCTGCCCATCGTCGATGCGGTGGCGCAACGGCTGGGACGCCACGAAACTCCCGACGCCATGCTCGGTCCGCACGACGCCGATGCGGGCGAGGTCCGAGAGTGCCCGCCGGACCGTGAGCCGGCTGACCTGGTATGCCTCGGCAAGTGCCGTCTCCGGCGGCAGCGCGTCCCCCGGTGACAGGCTGCCGTTCTCGATCCGGCCCAGGATGTCGGCGCGAAGCTGCTGCCATACGGCCACCCCGGCCGTCCGCTGCACCGGGCGGAGCAGCCCGAACGGGGACCCTAGCTGCCTGTTTGCGCCGGAGTCAGTCACGGGTGTCTCTCCAGGAAGTTCAACGTCATACCCCAAGTGTTCACTCTGCCGTTGCCCGGCATAGACATCAAGATGTATATACCTCTTAGACGAAGGTTACTCCGAAAGGGAGCCCCGTCGAAAGGATGTCTCATGCCCCGCGTCGGTAAGAAGAAGGGCGGCGCCGTGCCCGGCGCCACCCCGAGGATGCATCACCGGGCCTGGCTGGCGGTCCCGGCCGCCGCCGCCCTGGCTGTCCTCGCCAGCGCGTGCGGATCGTCAGCGTCTTCGTCCACCACCGCCGCCGCAGGCAACAGCAAGGTGCCGCTCACCGTGTATGCCGCGGAGGGCTATGACTCCACCGTGGCGAAGGCGTTCCAGAAGGCCACCGGCATACCAACGACGGTCTACGATGCGCACACCGGCATTGTCGTGTCCAAGATCGAACAGGAGAAGAACAACCCGCAGTGGGGCGTGACCTGGTTCGACGGCGACATGGCGATGTCCTCGCTCGACCAGCAAGGAGTCCTCCTGAAGGGCTGGGAGCCCACCGCTGCGTGGAACGCGGCGGGGAAGCAGTTCCTGCCCGCTGACAAGAGCTATACCCCGACCGGCTACACCATCGCTGCCGGGGTCCTCTACAACAGCAAGGTGATCCCGAACCCGCCGACGACCTGGCAGCAGCTGGACTCGTCCACCTACACCCACAAGCTCGGGATCCTGAACCCGGCGATCGACGGCCCCGCGTACCCATGGATGGCCGGGTGGGCTGCCCAGATGGGCGGTGTCCCGCAGATGGAGTCGTACACGTCCAAGCTGGTGCAGGGCGGCGCCAAGATCTTCAACGCGCCCGCCGACGAGCTGAACGCCATCAAGCAGGGCACCATCGACATCGCCGTCGCCCAGAGCAGCTACGGGATCGGCGTCAACGAGCAGGACCCCTACATAAAGGAGGCCTACCCGAAGGTCGTCACCCCGGTCCCCAGCGTCCTCGCCATCGACGCCAAGGCACCCGCGAACGTCCAGGCGGAAGCCAAGAAGTTCGTCCAGTGGGTGCTGACCCCGGCCGGCCAGGATGCCATGCAGGCCGGCGATCCCCACGGTGACTCCCTGTACTGGCCCGTGATCAATGGCAGGAATCCCCTCCCCGCGGTCCCGTCGCCGTCGGCAATCCCGGCCAAGATCATCAACCCGGTCATCTGGGGAGCCCAGGAGAACACGGTTGCCCAGTGGTTCACGTCCCACCTCGCCAACTGACCCAGCGGCCCGCCAGGCGCCGGCTCCTCCTCCGGGGAGCCTGGCGCCTGGCCGCCCCGGTCCCGTACGGGCTGCTGATCGCGCTGCTGCTGATCCCGACGGTGTGCTTCCTGGTGCTGGCCTTCCTTCCGGGGGCCTTCGGCCAAGGCACCGGCGGGTTCAGCCTGGCGCCGTTCCGTACCGCCTATCAGGGATACGTCGTCACGGGCCTGACCAACTCGCTGTGGGTCGGGCTGGTGGCCAGCGCCCTCGCGCTGGCGATCGCAACCGGGCTCGCCTGGCTGTGTGAGCGGGTCCGGATTCCCGGCGCGCGCGCGTGGCGGCTGGGGGTGTGGGCGCTGCTCCTCGTCCCCACGTACCTCAGCGCACTTGGGTACGAGGACCTGCTCGCCCCGAAGGGCGTCATCGCCCAGGTGACCGGCTGGAACCCGGCGGCGCTCGACCACCTGCTGCTCGGGCCCGCCGGGGTGGTGCTGGTGCTCAGCCTGCGGGGCATCGCCTTCGCCTACTTCGCCGTGGCCGGTGTGGTCCGCTCGCTCGGGACCGGCCTCGCCGACGCCGCCCGGGTCCACGGGCTGTCGCGGCGGCGGACCGCCCTGATCCAGCTCGGCAGCCTGACGCCGGCCCTGCTGGCCGGGTTCGTGCTGGTGTTCGCCGAGACGGTGAGTGACTTCGGCGTCGCCTCCACGCTGGCCGCCGACGCCCACTTCCCGGTGATCACCTACGTCATCTTCACCTTCGCGGCCGCCCTCCCGATCAACTTCCCCGCCGCGGCCGCGGTGTCCTGGAGCCTGATCGCCGTCTTCGCCGTGATAGTCCTGGCGCAGCGGCGGATCACCCGCGGCCGGGACTTCTCCGGCAGCGCAGGGCGGGCGGCGCAGCCAGCCGTGCCCGCCGGCCGGCGGCGCACCGCCGCGGCCGTCACCGGCGTGTTCTTTGCCGTCACCCTGATCGGGCCCGCCCTCGGCATCGTGGTGTCGTCGCTGCTCGGCGGCACCGCGAACTCCGGCTACGGGGTCGTGGCCACCAAATCCGGATTCACGTTCGCGGCCTACCAGGCGCTGTTCACCAGCCCCGGCATGCTCAACCCCGTCTGGCTGTCCCTCTGGCTCGGCCTGGCCGGGGCGACGGTCACGGTCGCGATCGGGCTGGTGATCAACCTGTGGAACCAGCACCGGGGGAAGGGCCGGGCCGCTGCCCTGGCCGACGTGGGCCTGGTGGCGGTGATCGGGTTGCCCTCGATCGTGCTCGCCGCCGGGTTCGTGTTCTTCTACAACCTGCCCGCCGTCTACCACGCCATCCCCATCTACGACACGCAGTGGCTGCTGCTGGTCGGCTACATCGTCGGCTTCTCGCCTATAGCCGTCCGGATGCTACAGGGCCCTATGGCCCAGGCCGGGCGGTCCGGCTACGACGCCGGGCGGGTCCACGGCTCGGCCGCCATGCGGGCCTGGGTGAAGGGGGTACTGCCGCTCATCTGGCGGCCGCTGGTCATGGTGTGGGTGTTCCTGGTGGCCATCATCATGTTCGAGCTGCCGCTCTCGGAAATCCTGCACGCCCCCAGCGGGGACCCGCTCGCCGTCTCCGTTGCCGTCCAGTACAAGTCGCTGGTCGCGATCGGCACCGCGCTCACCGTCGTCGGCATCGCCGTGATGCTCGCGGTGCTCGGTGCGGTCAGCGGGGCGCTGTGGCTGGCTGGCGCGCTGCACCGCAGGCTGCGCTCCCGGCAGGAGGCGGCCGTCGACATTCTCATCGATGAGCTCACGCTCACCGACGTATCACCCAGATAACGAGAGGACACGCATGACTGCGACCAGAACTACCCCGCCACGCCTGATCTTCATGATCGACGGTTTCGGCACGGATTACCTCGACAGCGGCGCGGCCCCGTTCATCTCAGAGCTGTTCGGCAAGGGCGGAACGACCGTCAACGGCCTGTGGCCGACCGTCACCAACGTTAACAACGCCGCCATTGCCTGCGCCGCTCCGCCGTCCGTCACCGGGATCACCGGGAACTCGATCTTCGACCCGGAGTCGGGCAAGGACCGGTACATGGACCGCGCGCAGATGCTCAACACGCCGACCCTGCTGCAGACCTGGTCAGCGGAGGGTCGGCGGTGCGCCCTGCTCAGCGTTAAAGGCAAGACCGGCCGGCTGCTCGGCGCGGGCGTGGACTACGTCGTGTCCACTGAGCTCGTGCCACCGGAGATCGCCGACGCGATCGGCACCCCGCCGAGCATCTACACCATTGAAGTCAACGCCTGGCTGGTGCGCTGCCTGGAGTGGCTGCTCAAGAACCGCCCGGACCTGGACACCTTCTATGTCCACACCACCGACTACCCGATGCACATGTGGGCGCCCAATGAGGCGGGCTCGCAGGAGCACCTGCGGCAACTCGACGCCGCCATTCACGCGATCATGGATGCCTACGGCGACGCCGAACTGTTCCTCACCGCCGACCACGGGATGAACGCCAAGACCCGGGCGCTGGACCTGGGCCGGATTCTCACCGCCAAGGGCATCGCCGGGGCAATGGCGCTGTCGATCGAGAAGGACGGCATCGTTGGGCACCACCGCGACCTCGGCGGCGGGGCCTGGGTATGGACCGGCGAAGCGGACCGGGACCGGGCGACGGACATCCTGGCGTCGCTCGACGGCGTGGAAGAGGTGATCCCGCGGGCGGAGGCGGCCACCCGCTTCGACCTCGACCCGACCCGCATGGGTGACTTGGCGGTCCTCGCCGACCGCCGGTCGGTCTTCGGCGACCTCGCGACCGAGACCGAGGACCTCGCCCCCGGCTACCGCTCGCACGGTTCCTTTTACGAGCGTGAGGTCCCGCTCATCCGCTGGAACGTGCCGGATCTGGGGCCTGACTCTAAGCCCTCGATGAACTGGCACCTGCTGCTCCCGTTCGCCGAGTCACCGGCGCAGTGACGATTCAGGCGAGGCATACCATGACGAGTTCACCTCCCGGCAGTGCACCGCCACCGGCCGCCCCTCCATCCAGCGCGCTGCAGCTCACCGGCCTGACCCGGATGTTCGGCCGCGTAGCCGCGCTCGACAGCGTTGACCTGACGGTGACCGCCGGGGAGTTCATGGTCCTTCTCGGCCCGTCCGGTTCGGGTAAGACCACTCTCCTGCGGCTGGTGGCCGGGATCGACCGGGTGACGGCGGGCAGCATCACGATCGGCGGCCAGATCGTCGCCGATCAGCAGCGGCACGTCCAGCCCGAGCGGAGAGGCCTGGCGATGGTGTTCCAGGACTACGCGCTGTGGCCGCAGGTCAGTGCGCTGTCGAACGTGGTCTATGCGCTGGAACGGCTCCGCCTGCCCCGGGAGGAATCCCGGCGGCGGGCGCTGGCGATGCTGGACCGGGTGGGGCTGGCCCGGCTGGCGAACCGCCGGCCGCCGGAACTGTCCGGCGGGGAGCAGCAGCGGGTGGCGCTGGCCCGGGCCTTGGTCGCCCGGCCCGCGGTGCTGCTCTGCGACGAACCGCTCTCCCACCTCGACGCGGACCTGCGGGAGCGGCTGCGCGCCGAGATCGCCACGCTGGCCCGGGAGAATGACACCACCGTCCTCTACATCACCCACGACCAGGCTGAAGCCTTCGCCCTGGCTGACCGGATCGGCGTGCTCCAGTCCGGCCGGCTCGTCCAGTGCGACGTGCCCGAGACCATCTACCGCGCGCCTGCCACGCCCTTCGTGGCCCGGTTCACCGGGGTCGCGGGGGAACTGCACGGCCGCGTCACCGGCCAGCAGGACGCGGCCGGGCTGTTCCGGGTGGAAACCCCCAGCGGCTCTCTGCTGGCCTCCGGGGCCGGACCGGAGCCGGCGGACTCCGCCGTGACGGTGATCATTCGCCCCGCGGCAGCGCGGCTGATCCCGGACGCGGGAGGTAACCCGGAAGGTGACCACGGCCTTCCGGGCCAGGATGACCGGGGTCTTCCTGGCCGGGTCGAGGACATCGCTTACCGCGGTCACGGTTATGACCATCTGGTTGAGCTGGCCGACGGCACGCGTCTGGCCGGCGTGTTCGCCAGTGAGCGCCGTCAGCGGGGCGAGAAGGTCATGGTCGGGCTGGACCCCGCCGGCTGCTTCGCCTACTCGTCCGGGACCAGCAATGAGGTGAGTGCCAGCGTCGGCGGTGCCCGCTTACGGCCTCGGGGCAGCAGGGCCAGGTGTCGTGCCGGTCAGGTGCAGGAACGGCCACCGGCAGTCGATGAACTGCTCCAGGTAGCCGTTCAGGTGCTGCTCGAAGTCGTCGTCCTCGGTGCTGGCGCCGGTCGCCCGCTCGATGACAGAAGGAGTGCTGACGCCGAACGCGACGGCCCGCACAGCATCGGCGTCACGCTGGCTGTTGTCGTACCAGCGCTGCACCGTGCCGGCCTGACGCGCGCAGGTATCTCCGATGATCACCTGGCCGTAGGTGCGTTCCCACTCGCCTGTGCGCGGGTGCGGCCCGGGGCCGAGGCTCTTGCGGTCCGCGGATTTCAGCGAGTCCAGCACCAGCGCCCACTGGTAAGCGGGAGCCAGCCACCTCGGCTCTTCCTTCTGGCACATCCACATGCCCCGCGCCACCCTGGCCCGCATCGCGGTGCCGACGTGGGAAGCGAGGCCCACCGGGCTCACCCGCGAGGAGATCACCGGGGTCCGGGCCGCAACGGCGGCGTCCACGCCATGCGACAGCGCACAGTCCCGCAGTCGCACCGGCATGACGCGCAGCAGATCAAGCAGTGGCGCCTTCGGCACCGGCATGGGCCATCCCGTTAGGTGCGACAGGACGGAGAGCTCGGCCCAGAGGGCAATGCCCGGGTAGCGTTCCAGGGCACGCTGGGCGGCACGCATGTCCCGCAGAGTGCACGGGCGCGCCACGCATTCGGCGCCGCAGGTAGTGCTGCGCACCGACACGACACCCGCCGGGGTCGCGGTGCCCATCGCGTCGGCGGCGGCCGCCTCACGCGCGGTCCCGTCGGGCATCTTCGCCAGCAGCGGGTAATCCATCCCGTCCATGAACACGGCCGCCTCACCGGGCACCAGCGTGACCAGGTATTGCGATTGCGGCCTGGTCATGTTCATGGTCGCGCCGACCGCTTCGCGGTCATCGGCGGCGGGCAGCCGGTGAGCGATCTTCACGGCGGTGTTCTTGATGACATCGGGGATGAGCTTGGCCGGGATCTGCTCGGCGATCACGATTCCCTCGCCATAAGCGCGGATCTCGGCCAGCAACCCGGCAAACAGTTCGACGGCGTGCGCGGCGGCGCCGTCGGAGGCGTCCGGGCGGCGCAGCAGCCGGTGCGCTTCCTCGAAAACGGTCAGGTGCCGCAGGCCGGGCGCCGCGCCCGGCTCATGGCGGCTTGCCAGCCGGAGGTATTCCACCAGCCGGATCAGCACGGTGCCCATGAGGAACGCCTTGTCGCGGTCATCCCCGACGTCCTCGATCTCGAAGACGGCGTTGCGCCGCAACAGCTTGCCGACATCAATCGGGTGGCCGCCCTCGAGGAACCGCCCCGTCGCACCGAGGCGCAGGCTAGACAGCCGCACCTTGATGAACCCAAGGACGTCAGCGGTAAGCCGCTCGCCGTAGCCGATCTCCAGGATCACTTTCTCTGCCGCGCGCTGGAGATCCGTGAGGCCCGGGTAGCCGGGTGCCGCATCTTCGGTGACCGGCTCGCCAAGGGCCAGATCCCAGCCGGCGTCCTCATACACCCGAGTCAGCGCGGCGCTGAGCACCTGCGGGAACGGCTCCTCGGACTGGAAAGAGGCGAGGAAGAGGGCACGGACCAGGTCGGCGTGGGTCTGCAGGGGGAAACGGTGCCCTGCGGCGTCGGCCGCGGGTTCCAGCGGATTCAGCCCGGCGGCGATCGCATCGGCTTCGCCGGGGCGGATTCGCACGACCTCGGCGCCCAGCCCACCGAGCCGGGCGGTCATCAGCCGGTACTCGGCCTTCGCCGGCTCCACCACCAGCCAGGGCACGCCGGCCCTGGTCGCGGCCTCCAGCAGCCCGCGGACGGTCTGGGACTTCCCGCCACCGGTCGCTCCGCACACGAACACATGCCTGTTCAGCGACTCCAGCGGGAACCG
>DASQVO010000498.1:0-9618 GCA_035640715.1 Streptosporangiaceae bacterium | reverse complement strand
GCCAGCGGGCTCGGCGCCCAGGCGATGGCCGACCGGGTCCGCTGGCAGCTCGACGGATGGCTGCCAACCGCACCGGACGGCCCGCCATCGGAGGGGCCGGCCGGGGTCACGGTGCTGCGGCTGGCCGCCGGGCAGACGGTCCCGGCCGGCCGGCAGCTGGCCTTGTGGGGGGAGGCCACCGGCGCGGACGTGCGGGCGGCCCGCGGCATCGACCGGCTACGCGGGATGCTCGGCACAGACGCCGTGCTGGCCGGGGTGGTGCGCGGCGGCCGTGACCCGGCCACCCGGTCAGCCCTGATGCCGTGGGGTGAGCCGGCCGGTGACCGGACGGCGGGGCTGCCATGGCCGGGGCGGCTCCCGGCCCCGGCCCCGGCCCTGATCCACCGCGACCCGGTGCCCGCCCAGGTGCTTGATGTCGCCGGGCGGCCGGTTGGGGTGAGTGGGCGGGGCGAGATAACCGGCGAGCCGGCGCGCTTGTCACTCGGCGGGCGGTGGCAGGACATCGTGGCGTGGGGCGGGCCGTGGACGGCGGACGAATGCTGGTGGGACCCCGGGACCGGCCGCCGCCGGGCCCGGTTCCAGCTGCTGACCGCCGGGCAGGCCGGCTACCTGTGCGCGGTTGAAGGCGGCCGCTGGTGGATCGAGGCCGCCTATGACTGACGACCCGGTCTACGCCGAGCTGCACGCCCATTCGGCGTTCTCCTTCCTCGACGGCGCCTCACAGCCAGCCGAGCTGGCCGGCGAGGCGGCACGGCTGGGCCTGCCGGCGCTGGCGCTGACCGACCATGACGGCCTGTACGGGGCGGTGCGCTTCGCCGAGGCCGCCCGCGCGGCCGGGGTGGCCACGGTGTTCGGCGCCGAGCTCACCCTCGGCCCCGCGGACCAGCGGACCGGGACACCCGACCCCGCCGGCCGGCACCTGGTGGTGCTGGCCCGCGACCCTGCCGGATATGCGCGGCTTGCCCGGGTGATCGGCGAGGCCCAGCTGGCCGGCCAGGCCAAGGGCCGGCCCCGGTTCGAGCTGGCCGGGCTGGCTGCGGCAGCGGGCGGGCACTGGCTGGTGCTGACCGGCTGCCGCAAGGGCACCGTGCCCGCCGCCCTCTTTGCGGGCGGGCCGGAGGCGGCCGGGCGGGAACTGGACCGGCTGGTCGCCGCGTTCGGCCGCGGCAACGTGGCGGTCGAGCTGTGGCACCATAACGCCCCGGTCGATACCGCCCGCAACGACGCCCTCGCCCGGCTGGCGATCTCCCGCGGCGTGGAGCCGGTCGCCACCGGCAACGTGCATTACGCCACCCCCGCCGGGCACCGGCTCGCCGCCGCCTTGGCCGCGATCCGGGCACGGCGGCCGCTGGAGGAGATGGACGGCTGGCTGCCCGCCGGGCCCGGGGCGCACCTGCGCTCGGCGGCCGAGCAGGCCCGCCGGTTCGCCCGCTACCCCGGCGTCGTGACCCGCGCTGGCGAGCTCGGCCGGCAGCTCGCCTTCGACCTGCGGCTGGTCGCCCCCGGCCTGCCGCCATATCCCGTCCCGGCCGGCTATGACGAACTGTCCTACCTGCGGCACCTGGTCACCGGCGGCGCCACCACCCGGTACGGCTCCCGCCACGGCGAGCGGGTGCCCGGCGCGTGGCGGCAACTGGACCACGAGCTGGCCGTGATCGGCCAGCTCGGGTTCGCCGGCTACTTCCTGATTGTGCACGACATCGTGACGTTCTGCCGCCGCCGCGGCATCTTCTGCCAGGGCCGCGGCTCGGCGGCCAACAGCGCCGTCTGCTACGCCCTCGGCATCACCAGCGCCGACGCGGTCGGCTTGGGCCTGCTGTTCGAGCGGTTCTTGTCGGTAGCCCGTGACGGCCCGCCCGACATCGACCTGGACATCGAGGCAGGACGGCGGGAAGAGGTCATTCAATACGTCTACCAGCGGCACGGCCGCCACCACGCCGCCCAGGTCGCCGACGTCATCACCTACCGGCCCCGCTCCGCCCTCCGCGATGCCGCCCGGGCCCTCGGCTACCCGCCCGCCACCATCGCTGCCTGGTCACAACAGACCGAGGGCCATGGCGGCCCCGCCTCACTTAGCAGCCTGCCGCCCACAGGCGATCCCGCCGGCGGGATCCCGCCGCCGGTGAAGGCCCTGGCCGCGCGGCTGGAGGGGCTGCCCCGTCACCTGGGCGTTCATTCCGGGGGGATGGTGATCTGCGACCGGCCAATCCTGGAGGTCTGCCCCATCGAGTGGGCCACCGCCCCCGGCCGCACGGTGCTGCAGTGGGACAAAGACGACTGCGCCGCGATCGGCCTGGTCAAATTCGACCTGCTCGGCCTGGGCATGCTGGAGGCCCTGCACCGCACCATCGACCTGATCGCCAGCTTCCACCACGTCACCATCGACCTGGCCGCCCTGCCGCAAGAGCCCGCCGTGTACCAGATGCTCGCCCGCGCCGACACGGTCGGGGTGTTCCAGGTTGAATCCCGCGCCCAGATGGGCACGCTGCCAAGGCTGCACCCGCAAACCTTCTACGACCTGGTCGTCGAGGTGGCGCTGATCCGCCCCGGCCCGATCCAGGGCGGCTCGGTCCACCCCTACCTGCGCCGCCGCCGCGGCGAGGAACCCGTCACCTACCCCCACCCGCTGCTGGAGCCCTGCCTGCGGCGCACCCTCGGCGTGCCGCTGTTCCAGGAGCAGCTCATGCAGATGGCCATTGACGTCGCCGGATTCAGCCCGGCCGAGGCCGACCAGCTCCGCCAGGCCATGGGCGCCAAACGCTCCACCCAGCGGATGCAGGCCCTGCGCGCCCGCTTCTACGCCGGCATGACCCGCCGCGGCATCACCGGCCCGGCCGCCGACACCATCTGGGGCAAGATGGCCGCCTTCGCCAGTTTCGGCTTCCCCGAATCCCACGCCGTCAGCTTCGCCTACCTGGTCTACGCCTCGGCCTGGCTGAAACTGCACTACCCGGCCGCGTTCCTCGCCGGGCTGCTCAACTCCCAGCCCATGGGATTCTGGGCACCGCGCACCCTGGTCGCCGACGCCCGCCGTCACGGCGTACAGGTACACCGTCCCGACGTCAACACCAGCACCCCCGCCGCCTGCCTGGAAGAAGGCGACAGCCCCGGCCGCCCCGCGGTGCGCCTCGGCCTGGCCTCGGTCCGCACCATCGGCCACCAGGCCGCCGCACGGATCGCGGCCGGCCAGCCCTACCGCGACCTCGCCGACCTGGCCCGCCGCACCGCCCTCACCCAGCTCCAGCTGGAAGCCCTCGCCCTGGCCGGCGCCACCGCCAGCCTCGACGGCGGCAACCGGCGCCATGCCCTGTGGGCCGCCGGCGCCCTCGCCCACGCCGGTCCCGGCCAGTTCGACGGCATCATCCCCGGCGCCGACCCCCCGCCGTTGCCGGCCATGACCCCCGCCGAGGAGGCCGCCGCCGACCTGTGGGCCACCGGCATCACCACCGGCACCTCACTCACCGAACTCGCCCGCCCCGACCTCGGCAAGCGCGGCGTGACCATCGCCGCCAGGCTGAAAAACGTCCCCCACGGGCAGCGGGTCACCGTCGCCGGCGTCGTCACCCACCGGCAGCGCCCGGAGACCGCCAACGGGACGACGTTCATCAACCTCGAAGACGAAACCGGGCTCATCAACATCATCTGCCCACCCGGCGTATGGGCCCGCCACCGCCGCGCCGCCCAGCAAGCCTCCGCCATGATCGTGCACGGCCACATCGAGGCAGGCTACGGAGTCGTCAACGTCGTCGCCGAAACGATCGAACCGCTGGAACTCGCCGCCGGCACCCGGGCACGCAACTTCCGCTGACTAACGGGATAGGCAGCAGCAGGGCAGGCAGCCTGAGAGCAATGAGGTTATCTGCCCGTCCGGTGGACGCCCGGCGCGGCATGAACCGCCCCGGCATCAGCCCCACCATGGGTGAGGTCTTGGACCGTAAGGTTGCAGCCTGGCGAATGAAGATCACGATCTACTGCTGGATCGCTAGGCTGTTGCCGTCTGCCTGAGACCGCGATGAAGCAGGCAGACGGCGCTTCGGCGCGGGTGGCGGAGTCTCTTGCCGTGCGGGTGCTGGAGCGAGTGCCAGCCCTCGCAGATGCTCTGGTGCGGACGATTCAGGAGCAGAATCCTGGCTACCGTGCATTGGCTGTCGTTTCGCACGATGACTTGTGGCAGTCGTGTCATGACAACCTCACCCGGGTGCTGCAGCTGATCGCCCAGAGCCCGGCGTCTGGTGGCATGGCTGAAAGCGATGGGCACTTCGACGCGGCGCGGGCGACCGGCCGCCGCCGGGCCGAGCAGCGAATGCCGCTGGATGATGTGCTGCGCTCGTTCCGGCTGGGCGGCCGGCTGGTGTGGGAGGCGCTGGTCGAGCAGGCGCACAGCGGCAACCGGGTCGATACCGACGGCCTGCTGGATGTGGCGACCCGGGTGTGGGAAGTCGTCGATACCATCTCCGCGCAGGTGGCCGCCGCCTACCACGTCGCCGAAGGCGAGCTGCTCCGCGCCGACGCGCAGCGCATGGCCGCCTTGTGGGAGGGGCTGCTGCACGGCCGGGCGGCGGACATGGCGTTCGCGCATGAAGCCTCCCGGATCCTGGGCGTGCCGGTGTTCGGCCCCTACGCGGTGGTGGTGGCCGACGTCGGCGCGGGTCGGCTTGCCGCGCAGCTGGGACAGCGGCTGGCCGCCCGGGACATCGTCTCCGCGTGGCAGGAGCGGGCCGATTCCCTGGTCGGGCTGCTGGCCTTGCGGCACCCCACCGTAAGCCCGGTGCTGAGCGCGCTTCGCGCGGCCCTGACCGTCCCAGCCGGGGTCTATCTGGGTGACCACCGGCGGTTCGGTCAAGCACACCGCCGACGCCGCGTGCTGTCACCGCAACACCGTCCTCAACCGGCTGCAGCGGATGCAGGCCATCACCGGCCACAACTTCGCCGATCCCGGCTGCCTCGCCGAGCTCACGCTCGCGTTGCGCGCCGCCGCGCTGCTGTCCGGTCACGGGCCAGACTGACTAGTCCGCTCCGAACATCTTGTGCAGGGCGCACAGCGCGCGCAGCAAATGTAGGCACGATGACGATGGTCACTCACGGTGCCCCTTGGCACACTCCTGAGCATCCTTCGCCGCTGACTTCCCCCAGGTCTGCGGCGGACCATAGGCGACCTGGGGCCCGGGACCGGTGGACAACCAGTCCGACGCGACGGTGCTGACCGCGCTCAAGGCCGCGGAGCTGCCGCTGGCGGTGCCGCCGCTGGGAGCCCAGACGGTGGACGC
This sequence comes from Streptosporangiaceae bacterium, assembly GCA_035640715.1. Taxonomy (GTDB): domain Bacteria; phylum Actinomycetota; class Actinomycetes; order Streptosporangiales; family Streptosporangiaceae; genus DASQVO01. The sequence goes on along the minus strand of DASQVO010000498.1, from coordinate 4,351 downwards.
CACATTCACGTTCGCCTTCGCCAGCAACACCCCGCTGGAGCCGGACAACGCGATCGCCAACGTGACGCCCACCAGCGCCGAGATCTGGTCCTGCCTCAAGGTGCCGATCGACGCGCTGGACGCCATCGCCGGGATGCTGGGACTGCCGCCGAACGCGGTGACGGTCCATGTGGCGGAAGGTGGCGGGTCGTTCGGCCGGCACCTGTTCCACGACGTGGCCCTCGAAGCGGCCGAGGCCTCCCAGAAGATCGGGAAACCAGTCCACCTGATGTGGTCGCGCACCGACACCTTCCGGCAGGGCCGCACCCACCCGATGTGCACCGACCGGGTGCGCGCGAACATCCTGCTGGGCAACGTGATCAGCTACGAGCAGCGGCACACCAGCGTGCAGACTAGCTTCAGCCACGGCCTGGGAGAGATACTCACCGCCACCGCGGCCAGCCTGCCCGTCGCGGGCAACCTCAGCTTCGCTGAGACGATTTTCGAGCTGACCCAGTCCTCGCCCTACAACTTCGGGCTCACCACGCAGCTGCTCAACGAGATACCGCTGCAGTTCAGCACCGGCAGCATGCGCAACATCTACTCCCCCAACGTCGTGTGCGCCGAGGAACTCGTCGTCGACCAGCTGGCCGCCAAAATGGGCCAGGATCCGGTGGCGTTCCGGCGCGCGTACCTCAAGGACAGCCGCCTGCTGGCCGTGCTGAACACGGCGGCGCAGGCCGGCAACTGGGGCCGGCCGATGCCCGCCATGACGGCCCAGGGCATCGCGGTGCACGCCGAGTACCAGGCGGCGATCGCCGCCCTGATCGAGATCGACTGCACGCCCGCAACGGTGAACAGGCAGGTCGCGGATGGGGTGACCGGCCCCCGTGTCACCAAGGTGCTGATCGTGGCGGACCCAGGGTTCTGCGTCAACCCGCTGGGCTTCGAGGCGCAGATGATCGGCGGCGTGAACGACGGCATCGCTCTCGCCCTCACTTCCAGCTTGCACATCCACAACGGCATCCCGCTGGAGGGGAGCTGGGACAACTACTTCTACACGCGGCAGTGGAACACGCCGCTGGACATCCAGGTGATCATCATGCCGCAGACATCCGACTCGCCCAGCGGGGCGGGTGAGCTGGCCGTGGCGCCCACGTTCGCCGCGGTCGCCTGCGCGTACGCCCGTGCCACCGGCTCGATGCCGACCACGTTCCCGATCAACCAGGACACGCTGAGCTTCACGCCCTACCCGACCGAGCCCTCCACGCCGCAGTCGCCCACCGACGGCCTCTCCTACACCTTCTGAGGAGCACCCATGCCCACCTACTCCTTCATCCTCAACGGTAACCAGGTCAGCGTCGACGTCGACGGCAACATGCGGCTGCTGTGGGTGCTGCGTGACGTGCTCGGTATCACCAGCCCGAAATACGGCTGCGGCCTGCACGTCTGCAAGGCGTGCACGTGCCATATCAATGGCAAGGCGTTCAATCCCTGCTCTGTCCCGATTTCCCAGATCAAGCCCACTGACCAGATCACCACGATCGAGGGCCTGCCCGCCACGGTCGGCAAGCCCCTGCATCCCATGCAACAGGCCTGGCTTGACCTGGACGTCGCCCAGTGCGGCTACTGCCAGCCCGGCCAGATCATGGCCGCCGTGGCCCTGGTCAGCGAAAAGGGCAGCAACATCACCGACGCGGACCTCGACACACTGCGCAACATCTGCCGGTGCGGTACCTACTCCCGTATCCGCGCCGCCATCAAGGCAGGCGCCCAGAACATGTGACCCAGGCCCATGCGATCACCGCCCGTCCAGTTCTCCTGAACCACGCCACACTGGCCCGACCCGCCGCTGGTGCCACGCGGCTCCAGCCGTCCCGAATGGACCCACGAAACGGAAGACTGACCCCACGGCGGACGGCGGCTCACGTGCTTGCGGAACGCCCGCCGCCGCGGCACGCGACCGCACGGGGCTGACGCCCTTGCCGTAACCGGACATGTCAAGATTAAGCAACAGATGTGACTAATTTGTGATTTGGTAGGACCTTGGACCCGGTTACTCTGGACGCGCTGATCCGGTCGGCGGGGCTGATGCAGTCCCCGCTGAGTGTCGTCATGCTTGACACGGAGCTGCGGATCGTCTGGGCCAATGAGACAGCCGAGCGTCTCGGTGACGGCATCCCGGCGGCGGGGTGGCCCGGGCGCCGGCTGGGCGAGGTACTGCCCTACGTGGACGCCGGCTTGATCGAGCAGTCGCTGCGGCGGGTGCTGGCCACCGGGAAGCCCGTGACCGACTTCGAGGTGAGCAGCCGCGCCGGCGGCGACCCCGGCGGTGAGCGTTTCTGGAGCTGCATCCAGTTCCGGATCGGCGGGCCGGACGGTGAGCCCGCCGGGGTGGCCCACGTGATGCGGGAGGTCACCGAGCGGGCCCGCAGCCAGCACCGGCTCGCGCTGGCGGATGAGGCGAGCGCGCGGATCGGCACCACGCTGGACATTACCCGGACCGCGGAAGAATTGCTGGAGGTGGCCATCCCGCGCCTGGCCGACGCGGGCGCGGTCGACCTGCTGGCCACCGTCATCGACGGTGACCAGCTGGCGCAGCAAGCGCGTGATCAGAAGATGCGTATGTGGCGGGCGGCGGTGCGGTGGCCGGCTGACCGGCCGCCCCCTCCGGGATACCTCCGGCATGGATGGATCGAGACCGACCCTGCGAAGCTGTACCATCGGCGCCTGATCGCCGGCCTGCCGGTCTACCTGCCCGCGTTCGGGGCCATGACCACCGAGCAGCTCAGCCAGCTGGACTCCGGCGCGGGCTCCGATCGCATGATGGCCGCGCACGCAGCGGGCGCCCACTCGCTGATAACTCTCCCGCTGACCGCCCGGGGCGTCATCATGGGCATGGTCGTCTTGTACCGCCTGGACGGTTCGGAGCCGTTTACCCATGCGGACCTGTCACTGGCCCATGACTTTGTCTCCCGCGCGGCGGTATCGGTTGACAACGCCCGGCTCTACACCCGCGAGCGGGCCACCGCACTGGCCCTGCAGCGCGGCCTGCTGCCCCGCCAGATCCCCGGCGTCCCCGGCCTGCAGCTCGCCTACCGCTACGTCCCCGCCGAGACCAGCGCCGAGATCGGCGGCGACTGGTTCGACGTCATCCCCCTCCCCCAGGGCCGCTGCGCCCTCATCGTCGGCGACGTGACCGGCCACGACATACGCGCCGCCTCCCTGATGGGCCAGCTCCGCACCGCCACCCGCACCCTGGCCACCTTCGACCACCTCACCCCCGCCCAGATCCTGACCCGCCTGGATCAGATCACCGCCGACCTGACCGACGCCGAAACCAGCGCCACCTGCCTCTACGCCGTCCACGACCCCGCCACCGGCACCTGCGACATCGCCCGGGCCGGGCACCCCTGCCCGCCATCGCCCGCCCCGGCCACCCCACCGCCTTCCCCGATCTGCCCCCCGGCCTGCCCCTCGGCACCGGCCTCGCCGACGCCCGCTACCAGGCCACCCGCCTGCACCTGCCCCGCGGCAGCACCCTGGTCCTCTACACCGACGGCCTCATCGAAGACCCCGGCGCCGGCATCAGCACCGGCATGACACGCCTGGCCCGCACCCTCACCACTCTCACCACGCTGCCCGTCACCGACGCCTGCGACACCCTGCTGGCTACCCTGGCCCGCAACCCGGCCGACGACATCGCCATCCTCATGGCCCGAACCTGACACCGGTAACAGCACAGCAACCTCACCGGTCACAGCCGCAGCCTCGCAGTGAGCTCCACCCGGACTTCGCGCCGCCGAGCTCGGCGAGTTTCTCGGATGGTTTCATGTATCCGAGGGTCTTGCGGGGCCGGTTGTTAAGGCGGCGCGCCGGCCGGTGGGTTTAATTCGAGGTAACGCGGTCGGCGTCGATGAGCGGGAGTTCCACTCGGAGGATGGTCCCCGCCCCGCGCGGGCTGTCGAGGAAGAGCCGGCCGCCAAAGGCTTCCACGCGATCCTTGAGGCCGAGCAGGCCGGTGCCGCGAACCAGGACGCGCAGGATGCCGCCGGCGGCCTCGACGGCGACCATGACGGCCGAGGCCTGAGCATGCTTGGCCGCGTTTGTCAGCGCCTCCGAGACGACGTAGTACGCGGCCACCTCGGCCCGCTCGGGCAGCCGCGCCTTCGTCCGCACGTCGAGTTCGACCGGGACGGACGAACGGCGGGCCAGGATCCTCAGCGCGCGAGCCAGGCCACCTTCGGTGAGGATCGCCGGGTGGATTCCGCGCGCGTACTCGCGCAACTCGTCATGCACGCTCGTCAGACCGGCAATCAGGCGGTCAAGCTCGGCGCCGAACTCGGGCGGCACCGCCGCCTGCGCCGCCCGG
>DASQVO010000497.1:0-19303 GCA_035640715.1 Streptosporangiaceae bacterium | reverse complement strand
ACTCGGCCCGCAACTCGTGTGCGCTGACCTCAGAGACCCATGTCGTCGAGTTCTTTGTGGAGGTCCGCCCGCGGATTGCCCGACGCGGGGGTGAAGCCGCCCGCGCCGCCCTTCGGCGGTGACGCGGTGCCGCCAACCGGCGAGGATCTGGAGCCGCCAATCGGCGAGGATCCGGATGCCGTCCCGGTGCCGGGCGCCCGCCGCCGGCGCCGCAGTACCCAGCCCGCCAGGACGCCGCCGGCGAGGCCACCGGCGTGGCCGATCCAGCTCACCCCGGGTGTCCCGGGGATGGCGACCGCGAGGATGTAGGCGTACGCGATCGCCGCGATGGCCCCGACGATGATGTCGACGAAGTTCCGGTTGAACAGCCCGCGCACCAGCACGTAGCCGAAGTACCCGAAGATGAGCCCGCTCGCGCCGACCGTGAGTTCATTACTGGCCTGGAAGAGCCAGACGGCCAGTCCGCTGGTGACCGCGGCGATCGCGGTGACCGCGATGAATTTGGCGATGCCGCGGTAGGCGGCCAGGAAGCCGAGGACGAGCAGCGGGATCGAGTTGCCCTCGAGGTGCTGCCAGGAGAAGTGCAGGAACGGGGCGGTGAAGATGTCGGCCAGGTGGCTTTCGCTGTGGGGCAGGATGCCGAAGCTGAGGTCGAGCCGGTAGCTGTCCGCCCAGTTCACGAGCTGGATGATCCAGAGCAGGGCGAGGAACCCCGTCATCAGCACGAGCGCGCGTGCCGTCTTGGCCAGCGAGAGCCCGGACCGGCCGCCGCGCCGCGCTGCCGGGACGCTCCCGCCCGGCAGCGTCCTGCCGTAAGGCACCCCGCCAGAAGGCGTCCTGCCAGAAGGCGTCCTGTCAGAAGGGCTGTCAGGCATCGTGGCCTCCCACCGGATCGTTCCTTCAGGCCCAGGCGAGCATGCGGACAGGGGCCTCGAGCATCTGCCCGATGTCACGCAGCACCGCCGAACCCAGTTCCCCGTCCACGATGCGGTGATCGAACGACAGGGATAGCGTCGTCACCTTCCGCACCGCGAGCTGGCCGTCATGCACCCACGGGGCATCCCTGATCTGCCCGAACGCCAGGATGGCCGCCTCGCCCGGCGTCAGGATCGGCGTGCCAGCATCCACTCCGAACACTCCTACATTTGTGATTGTGATCGTACCTCCCGTCAGATCCGCCGGAGACGACCTGCCTTCCCGGGCGGTGGCGGTGAGGCCGGCGAGCGCGCGGGCGAGCGCGGGCAGCGTCAGCGCGTGCGCGTCCTTGATGTTCGGGACGATGAGGCCGCGCTCGGTCGCGGCGGCGATGCCCAGGTTCACGTAGTTCCGGACGATGATTTCCTGCGCCCGCCCGTCCCACGTCGCGTTGATCAGCCGATGCCGCCCGACGGCTACGAGCAGCGCCTTCGCCACGAACAGCAGCGGGGAGACGCGCAGCCCGGAGAATTCGGGCAGCTCGCGGACGCGCTGCAGGGCGTTCATCGTCTCCGTGACGTCGACCTGGAGGAATTCCGTGACGTGCGGTGCGGTGAAGGCGCTGGAGGTGACCGCCTCGGCGGTGTGCTTCCGCACTCCCCGGACCGGTATGCGCTCCTCACGCAGGGCATCCGCCCGTCCCGTCCCCCCCGCTGCCGGCGCCGCGGGGAAGGTCCCGGCTGCCGAACGGGAGGTGGCGCGAGCTTCCGCGGCATGCTGGATGTCGTCCCGGGTGATGGAACCCTGCGGCCCTGTGCCGGTGAGCTGGCTCAGGTCGATGCCGAGATCCCTGGCGAGCCTGCGCACCGGCGGCTTCGCCAGCCCCGCCGCGTGGCCATGCGGCGGGGCAGCGGTTGCCTCCCCGGCGTGAGCGTCTCCCGGACCGGAAGTGGCCGATGGGGCCGGTGCCGCGGATGTGGCGGGGGCGGCGTTTCCGGGGGCTGGCGCGCCCGGCCGGGCGGCGGCCCTGCGTGGGCGCCGCGTCGTCGCGCCGGGCTTGACGCCGTAGCCGACGAGCACCGCCGGGTGCTGTCCTGCGGCCGGGCCGCTCGGCACAGTGTCACCACGCCCTCGTCCGGGATTCTGGCTGGCTTTGCTGGCGGCGGCTGCGGCGGAGGTGGCCGCCGGATGGTCCGGCATGGCACCGGGTGAAGACCCGGAGTCCCCGCCGGAGGTCTCGACGGCGATGATCGGCGTGCCGACGTCGACGGTCTGGCCCTCGTCAACGAGCAGTTGCGCGACCACGCCGTCGAATGGGCAGGGCAGCTCGACGACGGCCTTGGCCGTCTCGATTTCCACGATCACCTGGTTGATGGCCACCTTGTCGCCCGGCTGGACGTGCCAGGAAACGATATCGGCCTCGGTCAGCCCCTCGCCGACATCGGGGAGCCTGAACTGCTTCATTTCGGTCATGACGGCCTGCCAGCTCAGTACGCGAACGTGCGGTCGACGGCGTCCAGCACCCGGTCCAGGTCCGGCAGGTAGTGCTCTTCGAGCCGGGACGGCGGGTACGGGGTGGAGAACCCGCCGACGCGCACGACAGGCGCCTCGAGTGAGTAGAAGCACTCCTCGGTAACGCGCGCGGCGATCTCGGCACCCAGGCCGGCGAAGACCGGTGCCTCGTGGGCCACCACGCACCGGCCGGTCCGGCGCACCGACGCGCTGACCGCCGGCATGTCGAGCGGGGACAGCGACCGGAGGTCGACCACCTCGACGTTCCGGCCGTCCTGGCGGGCTGCCACCGCGGCTTCCACGCACGTCTTCACCATCGGGCCGTAGGCGAGCAGCGTCACGTCCGAGCCCTCCACGACCGTGCGTGCCGCCTCCATCGGGACCGCCGCCTCGGGGCGCAGCGAGGTGTCGACATCGGATTTGTCCCAGTAGCGCCGTTTCGGCTCGAAGAAGATCACTGGGTCCTCGCACCGGATCGCCTGCTGGATCATCGTAAACGCGTCCGCGGCGCCGGAACACGCCACGACCCGCAGCCCGGCCGTGTGGGCGAAGAACACCTCGGGTGATTCGCTGTGGTGCTCGACGGCGCCGATGCCGCCGCCGCACGGGATGCGGATGACGACGGGCAGCGCCACGTTCCCGCGCGAGCGGTACCGCATCTTCGCGAGCTGGTTAACGATCTGGTTTATCGCCGGGAAGACGAAGCCGTCGAATTGGATCTCGCACACCGGCCGGTAGCCACGGAGGGCGAGCCCGATCGCCGTGCCCACGATGCCCGATTCGGCGAGCGGCGTGTCCACGACCCGGCTCTCACCGAAGTCCTTCTGCAGGCCATCGGTGATGCGGAAGACGCCACCGAGCTTGCCGACGTCCTCGCCCATGATCAGTACCTTCGGGTCGTCCTCCAGAGCGCGGCGGAGTCCTTCGTTGAGCGCCCTGGCCAGGGTGAGCGTGGTCATCACGCCTCCCCGCTGCGCCCGAAGCCGCCTGTGCCCCGGGGCTGGGGCAGGGTGGGCGGCGCGTCACCTGGGATGGTGCCGCCGGGCGGCGCGTCCGTGAAGGAGTCGAGGTAGGTGGCGTAGGCGTCCCGTTCGGCGCCGACGATCGCGTGCGGGCCCGCATAAACGTGCTCGAACGCGGACAGCGGTGCGGGATCGGGCATGGACCGGCAGGCCTCGCGGATCCGCGCCCCCAGCCGGTCGGCTTCGGCGTCGACCTCGTCGAAGAAGCTGGCCTCGGCCGCACCGCTGCGGACCAGGTAGGCCTTGACGCGCTCGATCGGGTCGCGGAGCTTCCACGCCTCGAGTTCGGCGGCCAGCCGGTACCTGGTCGGGTCGTCGGTGGTCGTGTGTGCGCCCATCCGGTAGGTGAACGCCTCGATCAGCGTGGGCCCCTGCCCCTCGCGTGCGGCCCGCAGCGCCGCCCGGGTCACGGCGAGGCAGGCGAGCACGTCGTTGCCGTCGACGCGTACCCCCGGAAAGCCGAAGCCGCGCGCCCGCTGGTAGAGCGGTATGCGGCTCTGCCGCTCCAGCGGCTCCGAGATCGCCCACTGGTTGTTCTGGCAGAAGAACACCACTGGCGCATTGAACACCGACGCCCAGACGAACGCCTCGTTGACGTCCCCCTGGCTGGTGGCGCCGTCGCCGAAGTAGGCGATAACGGCCTCCCCGCCGTCGGTGTCGTCACCGGTCGCGTCGTCCCGCTGGATGCCCATGGCGTATCCGGTCGCGTGCAGCGTCTGGCTGCCGATCACGATCGTGTACAGGTGGAACTTGTGTTCTTCCGGGTCCCAGCCCCCGTGGCTGACGCCCCGGAACAGCTCAAGGAGCCGGATGGGATCCACGCCCCGGCACCAGGCGACGCCATGCTCGCGGTAGGTCGGGAACGCCATGTCCCGCGGGCCCAGCGCGCGGCCCGAGCCGATCTGGGCCGCTTCCTGGCCGAGCAGGGACGCCCAGATGCCGAGCTCGCCCTGGCGCTGCAGCGCGATCGCCTCGGTATCCAGCCGGCGCACGAGGACAAGATCGCGATAGAGGTCCTGGACCTCGCGGGGCGAAATCTCGAGCGGGTAGTCAGGATGAGATACCCGCTCGCCTTCCGGGGTGAGGAGCTGGATGAACTCCTCGGGCGCGCCTGCGCCCTGCGGCAGGCCGGCCGCTGCGGCGGGTGCCGATGCCAGCGCGGGCGATGGCCCGGCCGATGGCATGACGTCATGTGCGGCGCCGGCCGCACCGTCGGCTTTGACGGACACGTGCCACTCCTTGATCCTCAAGGCCGGCGGTGGGATCGCCAGGCCGGCCGGGCGGGCTCTGCTGCCGTCCGTTCGTGGCGGACGCCTTCATAATGCTGGAGCGCTGTGCTGTTTGTCCCGTTGTCCTGTCAGGGGGACGTGATGCTCGTTCTGCGGTAGTCGTTGTGCCGTGTATGCGCCTGGGTTGCGGCGCCGGGCGGCTGCGCCCGCGGGCCGCGGGCGATCATGGGTCTCATCGCCTACGCTGCGCCTGGTGCAGTTGCATGTGAGGATATGTGCCCGACAGCCGTGGGAGGATACGTGGCCCGAGTCGTTATCGACGTCATGCTCAAGCCGGAAATTCACGACCCGCAGGGAGATGCCATCGTGGACTCGGCTCATCGCCTCGGATATGGCCGGGTGCTCAGCGTACGGCAGGGCAAGAGATTCGAGGTCGAGATAAGCGGTCCCGCCGATGACGCGGCGCTTGAGTCCCTGGCCAAGCTGGCGGCTGACCTGCTCGCCAACCCGGTGATCGAGGAGTTCTCGCTGCACGTCGGCTGAGCGCCTATTTCGCCTTTGCACCTTTCCGGGCGCTCGGCAGTCACCGCAGGTCACTCGGATATCGCGAGCATCTGAGCAGGCGCAGCATGTAACAGTGGAATTTCACGGTTATGCCCGGCCCTGGCGGGAAGGCCTCGCAGTGTAACGCGCGCCACGAGTCGGGTGGTGCCAGAGAGACGCGGAAGCGGGTGCTTGCTCAGTGGTGACTTACGGAAGTCAGCCGTGGGCGTGAACGGTGGGGCAGCCGTGGGCGCAAACGGCGGGGCAGCCGTAGATGTCAAGTTCTGCCTCGCCTTCCAGCGTGAGGCGCTGAGCATTCCAGTCATGCGGCGCGTGCTCGGCGACATCCTGCGGACCCTGGGGATCGACGGCGACAGCGTTTCGGACATTCTGCTGGCGGCGACGGAGGCATGCTCGAACGTGCTCAGGCACGGAGGGCCACGGGCAACCGGATATGCGGTGATGGTTACCATCGGCGTGGCCCGGTGTGACGTGGAGATAGCCGAGGACTGGGGCGGTCCCGCTGCCAGATCCGGCGGCGATGGCCGCCGCCGGGCTGCCGGGCCCGGCGGAAGGCGCCTGCCGCGGCCGTCGCGGCGGCTCATGAGCAGGGGCGACGGACGGTACGAACGGCATGCCCAGCACAGGCCGCCGTGGCGGGCTGGCTCGCCCGCGGGCGGCCCGGCGACGGGCAGGAGCGAGATGCGTCGCAGAGCCGGCGGGCCGGATGCCCGGGATATCGCTCAGCTGCCCGAATCGGGCCGCGGGCTGGACGTGATGCGGGCCTGCGTCGACGACGTGACGCTGCGCAGCAGGCCGGGCCAGGGGACGGTCGTGACCATGCGCAAGCGGATCGGCTGGTCCAGCGACGCGCCGCTGGCCCGCATGCGCGCCGCCAGCTAGCACCGGCTGCGGCGCGGCCGGGTAGTCTTCGGGCGTGCCCCTAGATACCCGCTGGCTGCGCCGACGGCGTGCGCGGTGCCCGCGCCCGCTGGCCGGCCAGATCCCCCGCGAGGGTGTATCAGCGAGCGAGCTGGAGAGGCGCGGCACCGTCTGGACTGAGGAGCGAGCATTGAGCGAGCCGAAGGGCCGCGGCGCCGTCTGGACTGAGGAGCGAGGGACGAGCGACGAGGGAAGGCGGCGCCCCAGGGCGCCCCGGAAGCGAGCGGGGGACAGAGCGTGAGCGTCCGGATTGGCGTCATTACCTTTCCCGGCTCGCTGGATGAAGGCGAGGCCGCCCGTGCGGTCCGGCGCGCCGGCGGCGAGCCCGTGGCCCTGTGGCACGCCGAGCGTGATCTGCGCGGCGTGGACGCGGTCATCCTCCCCGGCGGCTTCTCCTACGGCGACTACCTGCGCTGTGGCGCTATCGCGAGATTCTCGCCGGTCATGACCGAGCTCGCGGCCGCCGCGAAGGCGGGCCTGCCGGTGCTCGGCATCTGCAACGGCTTCCAGATCCTGTGTGAGGCGCACCTGCTGCCCGGCGCCCTCACCCGCAATGCCGGCCTGCACTTCATCCACCGCGACCTGCGCCTCCGCGTAGAGAACACGCGCACGCCGTGGACCCGCGCCTACTCTGGCGGCCAGGAGATCGTCGTGCCGCTGAAGAGCGGCGAGGGCGCCTACGCCGCGGACGCCGGCACGCTCGCGGCGCTCGAGGCCGGCGGCCAGGTCACCGTCCGCTACCTGGCCAACCCCAACGGATCAGCCCGCGACATCGCCGGCGTCAGCAATGAGGCGGGCAACGTCGTGGGCCTTATGCCGCACCCCGAGTACGCCACCAGCGAGCTCACCGGGCCGGGCACCGACGGGCTCGGCTTCTTCTCCTCGGTCGTCTCCGTCTTCGCGGGGGCATGAATGAGCGCATGCGAGGGAGGCCGGAGATGACCGACACGGTGAGCCACGCGGCAGCCACCCCCGACGTGCCCCAGCCGTTCGCCGAGCTCGGCCTCACCGAGCAGGAGTACGGCCGGGTGCGGAAGCTGCTCGGCCGCCGGCCCACCGACGCCGAGCTCGCGCTGTATTCGGTGATGTGGAGCGAGCACTGCTCCTACAAGTCGTCCAAGGTGCACCTGCGCCAGTTCGCGGAGAAGGCGCCGCGCAGCGACGCGCTGCTGGCCGGCATCGGGCACAACGCCGGCGTGGTGGACATCGGCGGCGGATACGCGGTCACCTTCAAGATCGAATCGCACAATCACCCGTCCTACGTGGAACCCCACCAGGGAGCGGCGACCGGGGTGGGCGGCATCGTCCGGGACATCCTGGCCATGGGTGCGCGGCCGGTGGCCGTGATGGACTCGCTGCGGTTCGGCCCGGCCAGCGCCGCGGACACCTGCCGGGTGCTGCCCGGGGTGGTGAGCGGCATTTCCTTCTACGGCAACTGCCTGGGCCTGCCGAACATCGGCGGGGAGCTGGCCTTCGACCCTTGCTATGCGGGAAACCCGCTTGTCAACGCGCTCTGCGTGGGCGTGATGCGGCACGGTGACCTCAAGCTGGCCACGGCGGACGGGCCCGGTAACCAGGTCATCCTGCTCGGCTCGCGGACCGGGCCAGACGGCATCGGCGGCGCATCCGTGCTCGCGAGCGCCACATTCGGCGGGTCCGGTGAGGGCGGGGACTCGGCGAAGCGGCCCAGCGTGCAGGTCGGCGATCCGTTCCTGGAGAAGCTCCTCGTCGAGTGCTGCCTTGAGCTCTACCACGGCGGCCTGGTCGCGGGTATCCAGGACCTCGGCGCCGCGGGCATCGCCTGCGCGACCACCGAACTGGCCGCCGCCGGTACCGGCGGCATGCGGGTGCGGCTCGAAGCCGTGCCGCTGCGGGACGCGACGCTCGGGCCGCCCGAGATCCTGATGAGCGAATCGCAGGAGCGGATGATGGCGGTCGTCGAGCCGGCCGACGTGCCGCGCTTCCTCGGCGTCTGTGAGAAATGGGGCGTGCAGGCCACCGTCATCGGCGAGGTGACCGGCACCGGGCGGCTCGAGATGACCTGGCACGGGGAGACAGTCGTTGACATCCCGCCCGGAACGGCCGCCAATGAGGGTCCCGTGTACCAGCGGCCCCTGGCCCGGCCAGAGTGGCAGGACAAGCTCGCCGCCGACGACCCCGCCGGGCTTGCGCGGCCGTCCGGCGGCGATGGGCTCCGCACCGCGCTTATCTCGCTGCTCGGCTCGCCGGGCCTGGCTGACACGACGTGGGTCACGGAGCAATACGACCATTACGTCCGCGGGGACACGGTGCTGGCCATGCCCGAGGACGCCGGCCTGATCCGCGTCAACGAGGACACCGGGCTCGGGGTGGCGCTGGCCACGGACGGCAACGGCCGCTACGCCCTGCTCGACCCCTACGCGGGAGCCCAGCTCGCGCTGTCGGAGGCCTACCGTAATGTGGCCGCGACCGGAGCCCGGCCGCTTGCCGTCACGAACTGCATGAACTTCGGCTCCCCGGAGGACCCGTCGGTAATGTGGCAGTTCGCGGAGGCCGTGCGGGGGCTCGCGGACGGCTGTGCCGTGCTCGGCGTCCCGGTCACCGGCGGCAACGTGAGCTTCTACAACCAGACCGACCAGACGCCTATCCACCCGACCCCGGTGATCGGGGTACTCGGCGTCCACGATGACGTCCGTCACCGGCTGTCGATCGGCTTCGCCGCTGACGGCGCGCGCATCGTCCTGCTCGGCCGCACCGAGGCCGAGTTCGGCGGGTCGGCATGGGCGCACGTGACGCACGGGCATCTCGGCGGGCGCCCGCCGAAGGTGGATCTCGGTGCCGAACGCCAGCTCGCGCAGGTGCTGGCCAGCGCCGCCCAGGCCGGCGTGGCGTGCGCCGCGCATGACCTGTCGGACGGCGGGCTCGCGATCGCGCTCGCCGAGTCGTGCCTGCGCGGCGGCCTCGGCTGCCGGGTCAGCCTGCCCGGCGACCCGTTCACGTTCCTCTTCAGCGAGTCCGCGGCACGCGCCGTCGTCGCGGTCCGCCCCGGGGCTGAGGACGCCTTCGCGGAGATCTGCGCGGCGCACGGCGTGCCCGCCGAGGTCATCGGAACCGTCGGCGGCGACAGCCTGCACGTCGAGGACTGCTTCGCGATCCCCCTGGACGAACTGGCCGGCGCGCACCGCGGCGTGCTGCCGGCGATATTCGGCTGAGGGTGCCCGCGTTCATGCCCGTACGGCGCCCCGATCCGCGTGATGCCGAGAGCGTGGCCGCCGTGACAAGCGCGCTCGACGCCGGCGGTCCGCCGCCGCCGGATGCGCTCCGCGCCGCGGTCAGGTACCTCCTCGGCGTTCTCGCGGCGGGGGCTCCGGGGCGCGCCGTCGAGGTGCGGGTCCCGCCGGTCGCGGCCGTGCAGTGCGTGGCGGGGCCTCGGCATACCCGCGGTACCCCGCCCAATGTCGTCGAGACCGATCCCGTCACCTGGGTCAGGCTGGCGACCGGCAGGCTGGACTGGGCCGAGGCGGTTGCCGCCGGAGCCGTCCTCGCCAGCGGGCCGCGGGCTGACCTCTCGCCCTATCTGCCCGTCGGCGGCTTCCGGCCGGCGCTGTGAGCGAGCTCACCCGCGCGGTCAGGCATGGCTGCCAGCCGCGGCCCGGCAACGCGATCGCCGGGTCGCGGCTGGAGTCCCCGTCCTTTCAAGGCGGGGAGGATGTCAATAGGCCTGGGAGGATGTCAATAGACTGTCCGTGTGGTAAAACCCGACGGCCGTCTGACGGATGACCTCGATCCCACTGACCGGCCGCCGCGAGACGCCTGCGGCGTATTCGGCGTCTGGTCGCCGGGGGAGGACGTCGCCAAGCTCGCCTATTACGGCCTGTACGCCCTGCAGCACAGGGGCCAGGAGTCGGCCGGGATCGCGGTCAGCGACGGCAACCGCATCGTCGTATACAAGGACATGGGCCTGGTCGCCCAGGTTTTCGACGAGTCCGCGCTCAACACCCTCCGCGGTCACATCGCCGTCGGGCACTGCCGCTACTCCACCTCGGGCTCGTCGGTATGGGAGAACGCGCAGCCGACCTTCCGCTCCACCCGCGAGGGCGGGCTCGCGCTCGGGCACAACGGCAACCTGATCAACACCCTGGAGCTTGCCGGGCTGCTGGATCTCGATGCCGAGCCTGGCCGGCGGATGCCCGTGGCAACATCCGATACCGACGTGCTGACTGCGCTGTTCGCCAGGCAGCCCGCCGAGGCCGCGGCGCCCGATCCCGCCACGGACGCCGCAGGCCAGCAGGCCCACGGGGGCAACGCAGGCGGCAGCCGCGTCGTCGAGCAGATGGCACTGGCCACGCTCCCGCTCGTGCGCGGTGCCTACTCGCTGGTTTTCATGGACGAGAGGACACTGTACGCGGCCCGGGACCCTCAGGGCTTCCGCCCGCTGGTGCTCGGCAAGCTGGCGCGGGGATGGGCAGTGGCCAGTGAGACCGCTGCCCTGGAGATCATCGGCGCCGCCTTCGTCCGCGAGGTAGAGCCGGGCGAGCTGATCACCATCGATGAGCGGGGTGTCCGCTCCAGCACGTTCGCGCCGGCCCGGCCGAAAGGCTGCCTGTTCGAGTACGTCTACCTGGCGCGGCCCGACACCACGATCGCGGGACGGAACGTGCAGGCCACCAGGGTGGAAGTCGGCCGCAGGCTCGCCGCGGAGCATCCGGCCGACGCCGACCTCGTGATCCCGGTGCCCGAGTCGGGCACGCCCGCGGCGATCGGCTACGCGGAGGCGAGTGGCATCCCCTACGGCCAGGGCCTGGTCAAGAACTCCTATGTCGGCCGCACCTTCATCCAGCCGAGCCAGACCATCCGCCAGCGTGGCATCCGGCTCAAGCTGAACCCGCTGTCCGGCGTGGTAGCCGGCCGCCGGCTGGTCGTGGTGGACGACTCGATCGTGCGCGGGAACACCCAGCGCGCGATCGTGGCGATGCTGCGCGAGGCCGGCGCGGCCGAGGTGCACGTGCGGATATCAAGCCCGCCGGTGAGCTGGCCGTGTTTCTACGGGATCGACTTCGCGACCCGGGCGGAGCTGATCGCGGGACATCTGTCCGAAGCGGAGATCTGCGCGTCGATCGGCGCTGACTCGCTTGGCTATATCTCGCTGAACGGCCTCATCGCGGCCACCACGCTCCCGGCGGGCCGGCTCTGCCGTGCCTGTTTCGACGGTAACTACCCGGTTCCGGTCGCCAAGGCGGAGCGCGGCAAGCACCTGCTCGAGCCGGGTCAAAGCGTACCGGCGCTCCAGGAGACCCGGCCGTGACCGGGCTGCCCGGCGTCCCGGATCCGCCGCACTCAGATGAGGGCGGCACTGGCGGGATGGCCACCAGCGGGAAAGGCCCCGGGGGGCTCAGCTACGCGGCCGCCGGCGTGGACATCGGCGCGGGCGACCGGGCCGTTGACCTGATGCGGGCATCGGTGGCGCGCACCGCGCGGCCGGAGGTGATCGGGGGCATCGGCGGGTTCGCCGGCCTTTTCGACGCGGCGAAACTGGCTTCCTACCGCCACCCCGTCCTGGCCACGTCCACGGACGGCGTCGGCACCAAGGTGGTGATCGCGCGCCGCCTGGGCAGCTATGACACGGTCGGGGTGGACCTGGTCGCCATGGTCGCGGACGACCTGGCCGCCTGCGGCGCGGAACCGCTGTTCATGACCGATTACGTCGTCTGCGGCGCCATCCGGCCGCAGCGGGTGGCCGCGATCGTCTCCGGCGTCGCACGCGGTTGCGCCGAGGCAGGCTGCGCCTTGCTCGGCGGCGAGACCGCCGAGCATCCGGGGCATCTCGGCCCGGACGATTTCGACCTCGCGGGCGCTGCGACCGGCGTCGTCGAGAAGGACGCGATCCTCGGCGCCGACCGGGTCGGGCCGGGCGACACGGTGATCGCGATGGCGTCGACGGGCCTTCATTCCAACGGGTTCTCGCTGGCGCGCGAGATCCTCAAGCAGGCCCGGCTGGGGCTCGAGCACTATGTGCCAGAACTCGGCCGCCCGATCGGGGAAGAGCTGCTCACTCCCTCCCGCATCTACGCGCGGGACTGCCTCGCGCTGGCTGAGGCCTGCGACGTACACGCATACGCGCACGTGACCGGCGGCGGACTGGCGGGTAACCTCGCACGCGTCCTGCCGCCCGGAGCGGATGCGGTGCTCGACCGGGCAACCTGGCAACCGCCGCCGATCTTCGGCGTGCTGGCCAGGGCCGGCGCAGTTGCCCCGGCGGAGATGGAGCGCGTCTTCAACATGGGCGTCGGGATGACCGCCGTGGTCGCCGGGGCGGACGCAGACAAGGCACTGGGGGTGCTTGCGTCGCGCGGCGTAACGGCCTGGGCGCTCGGCAAGGTAATCCCCGGCACCGGCGAAGCACGACTGACCGGCTCGCACTGACAGGCTCACACCGGCCAGCCACGTCACCGGGCCTGCCGGACATGGCTTGACCTGGATGGGGCAGTCGGCCATTGATCAGCCGACTCTCCGCCGGCAGGCGACGGACGCCGGGACATGACCCAGGCCCAGGCCGGTTATCCGGCCCGGGCCTGCGCCTGTGCTAGCTAATCCCATTACCAGGCGGCGGTGCGGGATGCTCGTCAGGACGCGGACCACTCGTCGTAGTCGTCGTCATTTTCCGCGTCGTCTTCGTCGTGGCGGTCCGCACGGACAGGGTCATACGCCCGGTCGCGCTGGTCCGTCCCTACGCCCAGCTCCGCACGCAGCCGGTCAAGGTCCGTGCCGCCGCTGTTGTACTTGAGCTGGCGGGCAACCTTCACCTGCTTGGCCTTGGCTCGGCCGCGCCCCATTGGCTCGACCCCCTCGAACGTCCGGAGCCCGTGAGGCCCCACGATATTTGCATTGCTGGCTTTCCGCATCACAAACGGACCCGCCGACGCTCTCCCGAGAGCGCTGCGCGCACCAGCTTCCGTACATGTATAACCGTACCCGCTTTGCGGCCCAGATGCCTACGTCGGTGACTGCCGGGCGGTCCGTGCCTGGCCCCGGGGCGGGGCCGGAGGCTGCTTCACCCGCCGAGCCAGATGCCGCGGAGCCGTCCGACCTCGGACATCCGCTGTTCCGCCAGCCGGTCAGCCGCGACCGAGGGCGGCACTCCGTCGGAGTCAGCGATTTCGAAGATCCGTGCCGCAGTGGTGAATATCTGCCCGGCCCTTGCCTTCGCACGGTCGAAATTGAAGCCAGCCAGCTCGTCGGCGACCTGGATCACGCCACCGGCGTTGACCACGTAGTCCGGTGCGTAGAGGACACCCCGGTCGGCGAGCAGTTTCTCGACCCCGGCGTGTGCGAGCTGATTGTTGGCACCGCCACAGATGATCTTGGCGCCCAATGTTGCGGCCGTCTTGTCGTCGATGGCACCGCCGAGCGCGCAGGGGGCGAAGACGTCGATGCCGACGGCGAGAAGCGCGTCAGCGTCCGCGGCCACCTCGACGCCGGGATGGCGTGCGCGGACGCTGTCCACCGCGCTCTCGCTGACGTCGCAGATCACGATCTCGGCGCCGTCCTCAGCGAGGTGATCGACGAGCTTACAGCCAACCTTGCCGACGCCCTCCACCCCGACACGCCGGCCCCGCAGGCTGGTGGACCCCCACACGTGACCGGCGGCGGCTCGCATTCCCTGGAACACCCCGAAGGCGGTCAGCACCGATGAGTCGCCGGCGCCGCCGTATGCGGGCGTCCGGCCGGTGACATAGGGGCATTCCCGCGCGATGATGTCCATGTCCTCGCTGCGGGTGCCGACATCACATGCTGTGATGTACCGGCCGCTAAGTGAGGCGACGAAACGGCCGTAGGCGCGCAGCAACGGCTCCGTCTTGAGCTGTGCCGGATCTCCGATGATGACGGCCTTGCCGCCGCCGAGGTCCAGGCCGGCCAGCGCATTCTTGTACGCCATGGCTGCCGAGAGCCTCAGCGCGTCGGCGACGGCCTCGTCCTCGGTGCCGTAGGGGTAGAAGCGGGTGCCGCCCAGGCTGGGGCCGAGCGCGGTGGAATAGATCGCGATGATTGCCCGCAGGCCGGTCCGGGAGTCCTGGCAAAAGGTGACCTGCTCATGCCCGGTCCGCTCGGCGTTTCCGTTGCCCTTTTGGGGTGTTGTGAACACGTGCGTCACTGTGGTGACTCTTCCGGTCGTGCCCGCGTCCTCGCCAGCGCGGGATCTGCCCCACAGCTTAGGGCGCCATCGCCGGCACCTGGCGGACCATGCCGGGTGAGGCGCCTGGCGGACCATGCCGGGTGAGGCCTCTGGTGGACCATGCCAGGTGACCTCCGCTGTTGTCCGGATAATGTGAACTTCCGGCTGAGACGCGGTGAGTGATGATCTCGTTATCTGCATGTCAGGCTTTCATGGGCTCTCATATGTCACTATGCGGTTGTGATGCCTTACGCCGCGTATCTTCGGGTCTACGAGCCGCTGTCCGCGTTCCCGGAGCCTGAGCTGTCCCGCTGGGCGGCTTATGCTGCATCCCCTGCGCGCCCGCGGCGGCTGAATGCACTGGAGGCGGAGCACGCGGAAGCGCTTCGCCGGGCCGTGGCGCTGCCGCCGATCATCGTTCCGGAAGAGGAAAGCGAGCACGCGTACATCCGCTGGGCGGACGGTGTCACGTACATCTGCCCCTGGCAGACCCGGCTGCGGTCGTGGCTTGCACTCGGCCACCTGCGCGCGACGGCGCGGCCGCCGCTCGCGGATGCCTTCTCGCCGCGCGAGGCCGCCAGCGCAGCGCGCGCGTTCGCGCGCACCTATGCCGATGCCACATCGCTGCGCACCTATATCCAGACGAATACCTGGCATGTGCCGCTGTCATGGTTTGTCCTGTTCAGCCCCGCCGAGCGGTGGCTCGCGCTCGGCGCGGGCGATGAGACGGTCGTCGCGGTGTCAGCAACGGCCTCGGCGGTCAGGACGCTCATTTACGCCACCGCGATGACCCAGGCCCGGCGCCGGGCGGCACGTGGACTGGCCGCCGTGCGCAAGGGATTGCGCGGGCCGCTGGCCGGGCCTGATGACGTGCGGCGGTGCTCCCTGGCCGTCACCGCCCAACTGGAGGATGTCGCACTCTGGCTAGAGGAGTTTCACCCCCAGTCCGTCGTCGAGCTTGACTACGGTGGGTTGGTGAACCTGCTCGATGACGACGCGCTCCGGAGTGACCAGTCGGTCGCGGAGATAAGCGCCGCGATCAGCGGGCTGTCCCAGGATGAGCCAGAGCTCGCGATCGCCATGTACCGCCGTGCCGCCAGCAGGTGGCAGGCGCTGCGGGCGGCTGAGTCGGCGAACTTATGTGCTGGCCCGGGGGCGGTGCTGGCCCGGGGGGCGACCCCCCGGAACCCCCGTCAGCTTGCTGCGGTGCTGTCCGATACACCGGCCGCTCGCCGGGCCTGAAGGCCCGGACTGGCTAGCCGGTAATGAGCGCGATCTACTTGATAGCTGATGCGCCGCCGGTCATTCACGGCGCGCTGCGCGCTGCTGATCACCAGCCGTAGTCAGTGCGGGCTCGCTATGGCCCCTCTCCGGATGGTTGGCCACCTCTGCCGGGCTCGGGTGCCTGGCGGGTCCCCGTCGCAGTATTTCCGAATCTGCCCCCATGCCACTCTAAGTATCGCTATACTCACCGTGAGTGACAGCGACCCGCGAAACACAGAGTACAAGAAAGAAAACTTTGCACCTGGTGGTCGACTTGTCACCGCTGGTGATGGCAATATGGTCTCTGTACACCATATGGGACATCCACGACAGGCTCCGGTTGGAGCACAGGGCAAGGCTAGACCGCAGATCGCTTTCCAGGAGGAGAGGCCGCACATGTCTGCACGCACACCCGAGGCAGAGCCGCTGCTGACGCCGGCTGAGGTCGCAACAATGTTCCGCGTCGACCCCAAGACGGTCACGCGGTGGGCCAAGGCCGGGAAGCTGACGTCCATCCGCACGCTGGGTGGACATCGCCGCTACCGGGAGACCGAGGTCCGCGCGCTGCTCGCCGGCATACCGCAGCAGCGTTCCGAGTGACGGCTGCCGCACTCGCGTGCATATGCCATGCGCCAGGGGGCATACGACTGCCGGGCGCACCGCACGCGCGGCGGCAGTCTTCCGATGGGGGGGTCGGCCCCGGTGGCCAGCGTGCCACTTTCGGGGGGCGGTTTCGCCGGTCGGCGCGTTCGGCGCCGCACCGTGCGGGCGCGCTGCCGGGGCCGATCTGGCTTGTTACAAGTCATGAGCAGAACGTTGCCAGGGGGAAACTGCCATGGGCGAGACTTCACTCTAAGTAGTCACTCATAAATAATTCGTAATCAGTCCTGCTGAACTACGGTGTCCGACATACTGGTTCGCGTTGAAGCGAGCGGACGCTACGGATGCTAGGTGGTTCCCGGTCGGGGGGAGCGGCGCCGCATCGCGTTCAGGGGGAGGGATCGCACAATGCGTGATCCGGAGTTGGTTACGCGTGCCCGTTACGCCGCAGCGCGGCTGGAACAGGTATGGGATCGATGGCGCACGCTGCACGGGCTGGGGGGGACCGTGGACCCGCTGGCCAGTTACGTGGGCTACTCGCTCAAGGAGCCGATGGGTCAGCCTCGCGTGGTGATCGGCCTCGATGCCGCGGAGGCCGAGTACTTCGCGGATTTCCTTGAGAATCATGAATGCGGGGGAAGGGCGCAGGCTGAGGCGCCGTCGGTCAAAGACACGGCACGGCAGCCAGCCGTGCTGAGCGCCCCAGCGCCCCGAGAGGCGACGCTCAAGCTGGTGGCGCGCGCGGCGGACAGCGCGGAGCGCGGGGGGCCAGCCAGTGCCGAGCGGGCGGTACCAGCCAGTGCCGAGCGCGCGGGACTAGCCAGTGCCGAGCGCGCGGGACTAGCCAGTGCGGCGCCGTCGGCCGTTGCCGTCGCGCACGCATTTCACCAGGCTCCCGTGGGTAACGGCCGCCGGCAGGGGCCGCCGCAGGATGCACCCGATGTCATCGCCGCCGAACTAGCCGGCTGGGCCTCGGGCGAGCTGCCGGGCCAGGCATCGGAGCAGCTTGCCGCCATGGCCTCGGACGCAGCCGCTTCTGAGGCCATGGGCCGTCCGCGTCCAGCCTGATAGCTCGGTTGGGGGCCGGGCAGCGCCCGTGATCCCCGACGCAGGTCTGGGGGAGAGTGCGTATCGTCAGGCTGGTGCGCGGCAGCGGACCGTTGTTAGAGGCTTCTCAGCTTCGCTTCAGCTTGGCATCAGGTACGGCGGCCAGGCTTTCTGGTGCGAGGACGAGACCCCTCTCCCCCAGAGAACGTCTGGGCCCGGCACGGCCAGGCCCCGGGCCGGGCCCAGACACCAGGGGCCGGTGAGCCGGATCGCCCGCTACAGCGCTGATGACGCCAGCTCTGGTGGCGCTAGCTCTGCGGTGCAGTACTTGCACCTGCGCGCGGCGACGGGAACTTCGCTGAGGCATTCGGGGCACTTACGCTCGGTTGCTTCCTTCTTGCGCGTCACCATCTTGGTGATCTTGGCGATCGGAAGCACCACGAGGAAGTACACGACCGCGGCAACGATGACGAACGCCGCGACCGCGTTGATGAAGTCGCCGTAGGCAAACCGGCTGTGGTTGACGGTGAAGGACAGGTTCGAGAAGTTCGGCTTGCCGCCGACGGCCGCGATGAGCGGCGTGATGAGGTCCTTGACGAGGGCTGTCACCATAGCCGTGAAAGCCGTGCCGATGACCACGGCCACCGCGAGATCCACGAGGTTACCCCGCAGCAAGAACTTCCTGAAACCGTTCACGCGGCTCTCCTCCGTTTCTTCGTTCGGCTTGACGTTGCTGGTCTGTCCGGCGCGGTGACGCTGGCCCGCTGCGGCGCGGGCGCGGCGCCTAGCCGGGCCGGATCTGCGATGGTGGCTGGGTTTCCCTGGTCGCGAAGGACAGCCGCCATGCCTCGTCGACCTGGCTGTCGACCTCCAGCACCCAGGTGAACCGCCGGCCTGGGGCCAGCTGCAGGACCATGTTGAACGTGATCGGCACGTTGATGTCGGTGCCCGGGGCCAGGCCGGCCGGGCGCCCTGCCTCGAACTGGCCGCTGGCCTGGACCTCCTGGCTGCCGCCAGGCCCCGGCTGGCTGACCGGCATACCGTCCTCGTCGAGCAGCCTGAGCGTGAAGCTGATTCTCTCGTTCGTGTGCTGCCACGGGATGTGAAACAGCAGCGCCACCGCGCAGGCCACCGGGCCGGGCCCGCAGACCGACCAGCCGCCGCCCGAGACGAACAGCTTGCCGTCGGCTACCTGTGCGTGGTCGGCCAGCATCATGGTGACCCTCATGGATCAGTTACCGCCTGCATATGAGAAGACGCCGAGGGAGGACCATGAAGACTTTACGTGAACAACCTTAGATAGGGCATTCCCGGAATCCGCTCCACCGCGGCGTGTCGCCCAGAATGGCATGCCAGGACCGAGCCGCTCCGGATGGCAGGCTCCGGCGGAGCCCCGGCGGCGCACTCCCGGCGGAGCCCTTACGACAGCCCGGTCAGTCGGGCCAGTGCGTCGCGATCGGTGAACGCCGGCGCAGGTCCTCGCGGATGTCGTTGCCGAGCCGGCGCGTCTCCCTGCTGTTGATCAGAGCGCCTGCCGCGGCCCCGGTCAACAGTGGGCCGAGCGAGACGGCGCTCCGGGTGGCCCGCATCACGAGCCGCCGCCGCAGTCGTCGTCCCAGCGGGGAACCAATAGCGAAGACCACTCCGCTGGGAGTCAGCGTGGCGCCGCGGCGGCGCGTCCATGCCCCGACAAAAGCGGCCATCCGGCTCGCGAAATCGCCGGGCGGCCGCATGCCGTACACCTCATGCAGTTCCGCGATGAGCTTGATCTCGATCCCGACGAGCGTCAGCGTCTCGGTTACGATCTCGGCGGGGAAGACGGGTGCGACCGGAAGGACCGACCAGGCGCCGACTGTGGCGCCCACCGCGGCCGACGCGCGCGAGGCCCCCTCGATGAGCGCATCGGCGATGTCCTCCGGGGAGCGGCCGGGGAACTGGGCGCGCAGGGCCGCCTGGTCCCTGACGGGCAGGCGCGGTGCCATGGCGAGTACCTCGGCGGCGAGCCAGTGGCTCCCCGAGTGGATACGGCGTCCTGCGAAGCGCACGCCGCGGGTAACCCTTGCAAGGGCCAGCCGGGC
>DASQVO010000496.1:0-16762 GCA_035640715.1 Streptosporangiaceae bacterium | reverse complement strand
GACGGGGCGCTGCTGGCGTTGCACGGGGCCACCGCGGTGTAGGCGGTCCCCGGCGTGAACGAGCCCGTGATGGCGTCGACCGTGTCGGCACCGGAGTCCGTCGTGTACAGCGAACCGCTGGCCGAGGTCGCCCAGGCGGTGTCGTCGACCGGGTTAGAGATCTTCAGGACGTGCAGGTTCTGGCCGCTGGCACCGGAGAAGATCAGTTGCTGGTCGCCCTGGGAGTTCAGCATGAAGTCCCCGGCGAACTCCGGCGAGCCCGACGGGACGACCCCGTTCGAGTCCGGGTCCGTGAGTGCGAGGGTGACGTTCTTGCCGGCGTTTGGGGCGTTTACCCCGGTGGCCGTCGCGTTGTCAGCGAAGAACGGAGCGACCGCGGCGGTCCTGGCCCCGGCGTTCAGCGTGACCGCGAACACCGCCGGAGCGGACGCCGGCGCCTTGCCGGCGGTGCCCGGCGCGGACGCGCTGATCAGGATCTTCCCGTTGTATACCGCGACGGCGTCGGTGCCGCCCAGGTGCGGCAGCGACGACGGGGTGTAGGTGTAGTGCGTGACGGTCCCGCCGGAAACCGTGTACAGGCTGGATTTCGAGTCCTCGTTGACGGTCGCGATGACCTGCCCGGTCGCGGAGTCGGCGCCCATCCCATCGATCTTGCCCGTCACGTCTCATTGCTTCACGACGGAGCCGGCAGGCGTGAACTCGGCAAGGGTGCTGTCCAGGTTGCCGGAAGTGCTCGCCTCTCCCTTTGAGCCGACGCCGTTCTGGAACCCGACGTAGAGGTTGCCGCCAAGGGTCACGATGTCGTCCGGCTGGGTAAGGGACTCGGTTCTCGCGGCGCCCTTGCCGCCCGGCTGATACCTATGGTGCGGCCCTGCCTATTCGATGGCGCTGCTGCTCCGTGACCTGATCGATGCCGGCGCGCCGCCCGCGATGGCGCGGCTGCCGATGACGCCGGAGGAGGTCGCGGCCAGCTATGCGGCGGCAGAGGACGACGGGCCCGGCGAGGAGACGGCCGATGATGAGCAGCCCGATGATCCGTGCTGACACCCGCGTTTGGCCCGCCCGGCCAGCGAAAGATGGTAGAGCACGATGACTGTCATGGCCACGCCGTCACCATGGCGCCAGCCGGCCAGCCGTTCCCCGTCGGCAAGCGGCCCGGCTTCCCGCCGGCGTGGGCACGCTGCGACGGGCCGGACGCGGTACCGGCGACACGGGCCATGGATCGATCGCGGCTCCGGGATAAACTGCCTGAGCTGTCCGTCCGGTCCAGTGCCTGCTTCGGGAGCATCGCCCGGGCACCTGTTGCGCCGGGCGGCTCCGGGCCGCGGAGGGGGAAGGGCTGGTGGCTGATGTCGGATGGTCTGCGTGGCCCGGTCCATGGGCGGCGCCGGAGGGAAAGGAGAGCGCATGATGGATATCGCGCGCACGCTTGAGCCGTCCACAGCCATGGCGGATCACCGCGCCGCGGTTGCCGAGGTGCGCCGGGCATACGTGGCGATGCCGTCCGATGCGCCCATGCGGCTGGCCAAGCGCACATCGAACCTGTTCAGGTTCCGTGAGCCGGCCCGCGGCCGTGGCGGGGCCAACCGCCCCGGGCTTGACGTTTCCGCGTTCGGTCACGTGCTGCGCGTCGACCCGGACGCCCGCGCCGCGGTCGTCGGCGGCATGACCACCTACGAGAACCTCTGCGACGCGACGCTGCGCCACGGCATGATGCCGCTCGTCGTGCCCCAGCTCAAGACCATCACGCTGGGCGGCGCGGTCTCCGGGCTCGGCATCGAGTCCACCTCACTCCGTAACGGCATGCCACATGAGTCGGTCACCGAGATGGAGATCCTGACCGGCGACGGGCGGGTAGTCACGGCGACACCGGACAACGAGCACAGCGACCTCTTCGCCGGTTTCCCGAACTCCTACGGGACCCTCGGCTACGCGCTGTCCCTCACGATCGAGCTGGAGCCGGTCAGGCCGTTCGTGCACCTGCGCCACTTCCCGTTCACCGAGCCCAGCGCCTGCATGGCCGCGGTCGCAGCGATCGCCGCTGAGGGAAGCTACCGGGGGCATCGCGTGGACTTCATCGACGGCGTCGCGTTCGGGCCCAGCGAGCTGTACCTGACGATCGGGGCCTTCAGTGACGTCGCGCCATGGCGCAGCGACTACACCGGCCGGGACATCTACTACACCTCGATTCGCGGGCCGCACGAGGACTTCCTCACCATCCGCGATTACCTGTGGCGGTGGGACACCGACTGGTTCTGGTGCTCCAGGCCCTTCGGGGTGCAGAAGCCGCTGATCAGGGCCCTGTGGCCGAGCCGTTACCGGCGCTCGGACGTGTACCGGAAACTGGTCGCGTTCGACCGCCGCTACGGCCTGTCCGATGCGCTGAACGAGGGCCGGCGCAGGCCACCCCGTGAGGCCGTCATCCAGGACGTGGAGATCCCCGTTGAGCGCGGCGCGGACTTCCTCACGTTCTTCGCCTCCCGGGTGGGGATGAGCCCGGTCTGGATGTGCCCGCTGCGGTTGCGCGGCGCACGCGAGTGGCCGCTGTACCCGCTGCGGCCGGGCGAGGTGTACGTCAACTTCGGTTTCTGGGGTACGGTGCCGCTGCCGCCGGGCCGCACGGACGGCTACTACAACCGGCTGATCGAGGACGAGGTCGGCGCGCTGGGCGGGCACAAGTCGCTGTACTCGACATCCTTCTACCCCGAGGATGACTTCAACCGGCTCTACAACGTTGCGGCCCTCGAGAAGCTGAAGCAGGAATACGACAGTGCCGGCCGCCTTCCTGGCCTGTACGACAAGTGCGTCCGTGGACGCTGACCCTGTAAGTGTTGCCCAGGACCTGGTAAGTGTTGCCCAGGACCCGGTCATGGCCGCGGCGATCGTCGCGTGGCCGGGCGGCATGGGCCCCTGGATAGATAAATCGACGGAAGCGAGGCGGGAATGGCGCTGGCGGAGGTTTTCGAGGCGATCGCGGGACCGGATGCCCCGGTTGAGTTCGTGGCGTACGACGGGAGCAGGTCGGGCGGGGCGGGATCCCCGGTCCGGATCACCGTCCGCTCACCGGTCGCCGTGTCCTACCTCGCCCAGTCGCCCGGGGCGCTCGGGCTGGCCCGCGCGTATGTCTCCGGCCACCTTGACGTGGAAGGCGACATGTACACCGCCCTGGCCCGGCTGACGAAGGCCCAGAACATGAACCTGGACATGACCGAGCGGCTTCGCCTGCTCCGAGCGCTCGGCGGCCCTAAGGTGCTCTACCCGCGGCTCGCGCCGCCCCCGCAGGAGGTGCGTGTCGGGCGCCGCTGGCTCACCGGGAAACGGCACTCCAAGCATCGTGACGCGAGCGCGATATCGCACCACTATGACGTGTCAAACCGGTTCTACGAGTGGGTGCTGGGACCGTCGATGGCCTACACCTGCGCCTGCTATCCCACTGAGGACTCATCCCTGGAACAGGCACAGGAGCACAAGTTCGACCTGGTCGCCCGCAAGCTCGGCCTGCGCGCGGGGATGCGGCTGCTCGACGTCGGCTGCGGCTGGGGCGGCATGGTGATGCACGCGGCGCGCGAGTACGGCGTGAAGGCGCTCGGGGTGACGCTGTCGGAGCAGCAGGCCTCCTGGGCGCAGCGGGCCATCGAGGAGGCCGGCCTTTCCGGCCTCGCGGAGGTGCGGCATCTGGACTACCGGGACGTGCCGGAAACCGGCTTTGACGCGGTCAGCTCGATCGGGCTGACCGAGCACATCGGCAAGCGGCAGCTTCCCCGCTACTTCGCGTTCCTCTTCGGCAAGCTCAAGCCGGGCGGGCGCCTGCTCAACCACTGCATCACCCGGCCGGACAATTCCGAGCCGGCGGCCCGCAAGGGCGGCTTCATCAACAGGTACGTGTTCCCCGACGGCGAGCTCGAAGGACCGGGTTACCTGATCTCCCTCATGAACGACACCGGGTTCGAGGTGCGGCATGAGGAAAATCTCCGCGAGCACTACGCGAAGACACTGGCCGGCTGGTGCGCGAACCTGGACGCGCACTGGGATGAGGCGGTCACCGAGGTCGGCCAGGGCACCGCCCGGGTATGGCGCCTGTACATGGCCGGGTCGCGGCTCGGCTTCGAGCGCAATCAGATCCAGCTTCACCAGGTGCTCGGCGCCAAGCTCACCGCCGACGGGGCTTCCGGTATGCCGTTGCGGCCTGACTGGGAGAGGTGGGCTGCCGGCCGCGACACGGCAGCACCCGCAGCCCGCGACGGAGCCGCGCCTGAAGCCCGCGACGCGGCGATGGCTTGACGGCAGGGCGCTCCCGTGGAGACTTCCGAGCACATCGCCGCGCTGCGCGCTGAGGGCAACCTGCTGGCGCTGGCGGCCGAACGTGCCGGGCCGGACGCCCCGGTCCCGGCCGGCGATGCGCCGGCCGGGAGTGGCTGCGAGCTGACCGGCCCACCGGCCGTCCTGTACCTGCTGCTGTGGAACCGCCGCGGGACTGACGGCCTGGAGTTGCGAGGCGACACCCGTGTACTGGACACCTGGTCCAGGCTGATGCAGGTCACGTGGAACTGAACCGCTCCGCCGGGCGACGACGCGGGCACGCCGCCGCCCGCTCGTGCTAAGCGGTGTCTACTAGCCAGCGCAGGCCAGATTCCAGCCGACAGGACGTGCCGCGTGGCCGGGCAGCCACCACGCCCCGTTCGGGTCCTTAAATGCTCTTAAAATTCGGTCCGGCCTGCGTTTCCGCGGTCATGTTCCTGTGGGTGTGAGCTGTCGTGGCGGATATTGCTGGGTGAGGAGCGGTGAGGAGATAAGGAAATCGGCGCTGGCCCGGTTGCAGGCGACGGGGATATTCCAGACAACAGCTATCCGTACGAGCGCTTTCACGTCGGTGTCGTGCGGTTGCGTGGTCAGCGGGTCCCAGAAGAACACTAGAAGGTCGAGCCCGCCCGATGCGATCAAGGCGCCGATCTGCTGATCGCCGCCGAGTGGCCCGCTCTGGAAGCAGGTAACGTCCAGGTCCAGCTTCGTGCTCAGGAGGCGGCCCGTGGTACCGGTTGCGTACAGTTCATGATCCGAAAGGACATCCCGGTTGTATTCGGCCCATTCGAGAAGGTCCTGCTTCTTATGGTCGTGTGCGACCAGCGCGATCCGCCGGGGGGTTGCCG
Organism: Streptosporangiaceae bacterium; assembly: GCA_035640715.1. Taxonomy (GTDB): domain Bacteria; phylum Actinomycetota; class Actinomycetes; order Streptosporangiales; family Streptosporangiaceae; genus DASQVO01. Next base: position 11,615 of record DASQVO010000496.1, on the reverse strand, counting down.
GGGCGGTGCGCGGGTTGTCTGCGATCATGTCTCCAAGCATGCACGACCAATGTTTCCGGATCGCCGCAGCAGCGTTATCGGAACGTGTACAGGGAGTGATCCCTCCCGCGGGCGCAGGCCCGGGGTCGCGCCCGGTCGGACCTGCGGTCCGTCGGTCTGTCGGTCCGTAGCCCGCTGCTCCGCGTGGTACGGGCACATACGCTATCCTTGGGTCATGCGTGCAGTCCGGCTGCTCCTTGCCTAGCCACGCCGACCGAAGCGCCGTCGGCGTGGCTGCCCCTCGTACGCGAGGGGCCTTTTCATTGCACGAGGCTTCATAGCAACGGCAAATTTCACAGTCACACGCATGTGGCCGGACCGGACAGTGTGAGGACACGATGACAGTGGCGGAGAGCGCCGAGGCGGCGCAGCGCTACGATCCACGGACGATCCAGGAGAAATGGCTGGATCGCTGGGTAAAGCTGGACCCGTTCCGTGCGAGCGACGATCCCGCGGATGCCCGCGAGCGCGCCTACCTCGTGGACATGTTTCCGTACCCCTCCGGGGACCTGCACATGGGGCACGCCGAGGCGTATGCGATCGGTGACGCCATCGCGCGGTTCTGGTTCCAGCGCGGGCTCAACGTGCTGCACCCGATTGGCTGGGACGCGTTCGGCCTGCCCGCCGAGAACGCGGCGATCAGGAACAATGCTCATCCCGCCGACTGGACCTACGCCAACATCGAGACCCAGGCGGAGTCGTTCCGCCGGTACGCGGTCTCCTTTGACTGGTCACGCCGGCTGGCGACCTGCGACCCGGGGTACTACCACTGGAACCAGTGGCTGTTCCTGCGCTTCTACGAGCGGGGGCTGGCCTACCGCAAGGGCGGCTACGTCAACTGGTGCCCGAAGGACCAGACCGTCCTGGCGAATGAGCAGGTCATCAACGGCAGGTGCGAGCGCTGCGGGACCGAAGTCGTCCGGCGGATGCTGACGCAGTGGTACTTCAAGATCACTTCCTACGCTGACCAGCTGCTGGCCGACGCCGCTGAGCTGGAGGGGCGCTGGCCCGAGCGCGTCCTGCTGATGCAGCGCAACTGGATTGGCCGTTCCGAGGGTGCCGAGGTGCACTTCGTGGTCGAGGGCCGCGACGAGCCGGTGACGGTGTTCACCACCCGCCCCGACACGCTGTACGGTGCCACGTTCTTTGTGGTGGCCGCCGACTCGCCGCTGGCCGAGCAGCTGTGCGCGCCCGACCGGCTGGCGGAGCTGCGCGACTACGTCACCGAGGTCCGCAAGCTGACCGATATCGAACGCCAGGACACGGCCCGGCAGAAGACCGGCGTCTTCCTGGGTACGTACGCCATCAACCCAGTCAACGACGAGCGCATCCCGGTCTGGGCGGCGGACTATGTGCTGCCGGACTACGGGACCGGGGCGATCATGGCGGTTCCCGCTCACGACCAGCGCGACCTGGACTTCGCCCGGACCTTCGGGCTGCCCGTCCGGGTCGTCGTGGAGACGGATCAGCCCGACCCGGCCGAAACCGGCATCGCGACGCCGGGCGACGGCAAGCTGATCAACTCCGGGCCGCTGAACGGGCTGGACAAGACGGCCGCGATAGCGAAGATCATCCAGATCCTGGAGGAAAAGGGGCTGGGCCGGGCCGCCGTCAACTACCGGCTGCGGGACTGGCTGGTATCACGGCAGCGGTTCTGGGGCACGCCCATCCCGATCATTCACTGCCCGTCCTGTGGCGAGGTCCCGGTTCCGGAGGAAGAACTGCCGGTCGTCCTGCCGGACCTGCGCGGGCATGATCTCGCCCCCAAGGGCGTGTCGCCGCTGGCGGCCGCCGCCGACTGGGTGAACGTGCCGTGCCCCAAGTGCGGTGAGCCGGCCAAGCGCGACACCGACACCATGGACACGTTCGTCGACTCGTCCTGGTACTTCCTGCGATACTGCTCGCCCGGGTTTACCGGCGGGCCGTTCAACCCCGATGACGTGCGCCGGTGGGCGCCGGTTGACCTGTACGTGGGCGGCGTGGAGCACGCCATCCTGCACCTGCTGTACAGCCGGTTCTTCATCAAGGTGCTGCACGACATAGGCATGATCGACTTCCGCGAGCCTTTCACCCGCCTGCTGAACCAGGGCCAGGTGATCAACGGCGGCAAGGCCATGTCTAAGTCGCTGGGCAACGGCGTCGACCTGGGCCAGCAGCTGGCCCGGCACGGTGTGGACGCGATCCGGCTGACGATGATCTTCGCCAGCCCGCCCGAGGACGACATCGACTGGGCCGATGTCAACCCCGACGCAATGGTGAAGTTCCTGGGCCGGGTCTGGCGGCTGGCCGCCGATGTGGCCGCGGCAGCTCCGGCCCCTGGCACCGCCGCCGGCGGTGACATCAGGCCGAACGAGGGCCATGGGGACACTGAACTCCGCCGGGTCACGCATCGCGCCATCGACGAGGTCACCCGGCTGGTGGAGGCGTACCGGCTGAACGTGGCGGTGGCCAGGCTGATGGAGCTGGTCAGCGCGGCACGCAAGACCATCGATGCGGGGCCGGGCGCGAGCGACCCGGCGGTCCGCGAGGCGGTCGAGGTGCTGGCGGTGCTGCTGTCGCTGTTCGCCCCGTACACGGCCGAGGAGTGCTGGGAGCTGCTGGGCCATGAGCCGTCGGTGGCCAAGGCCGGATGGCCTGCTGTCGATCCGGCCCTGCTCGTCAGGGAGTCGGTCACCTGCGTCGTTCAGGTGAATGGGAAGGTGCGCGACCGCCTGGAAGTGCAGCCGGAGATCACCGAGGACGAACTGCGCGAACGGGCGCTGGCCGCGCCGGGTGTGATACGCGCGCTCGACGGCCAGCCCATCCGGAAGGTCATCGTGCGCGCGCCCAAGCTGGTCAACGTGGTCGCAGGCTGAACTGCCCGCGCCTGGCTGCTCGGGCCGGGCTGTCCGGGTCAGGCTGCTCGCGCTGGGCTGCTCGGGCCGGGCCATGCGGTGCACGGCTCTCCCGGGCCCGGTGATGCAATGCGATCCGGGCCCGGTGCCGCGGGTGAATTCCTAGATGCGGCGAAGCACGGCAACCACCCGGCCGAGGATCTTGGCCTCGTCGCCCAGGATCGGGGCGTAAGCGGGGTTGTGCGGTATCAGCCAGACATGCCCGTCGCTTCTCTTGAATGTCTTGACCGTCGCCACGCCCTCAGGCCCCTCGCCCTCGACCATGGCAGCAACAATTTCCCCGTTCTGCGCCTCCGGCTGCTGACGGACGACCACCCAGTCCCCGTCGGCGATCGCGGCGTTGATCATCGAATCACCGGTCACCTTGAGGAGGAAATGCGTTCCCTCGCCGACGAGTTGCTTCGGCAGCGGGAAAACATCCTCGATTTGCTGCTCGGCGAGGATCGGGCCACCTGCGGCGATACGGCCGACCAGGGGCACGTACGCGGCTTCCTGCGAGGGAATGTCGATGGCGCTGACCGGGATCTCGGCGCTTTCCTCGTCATCGGAGTCGAAATCCGGGCGGACAGCCGGGTGGCCGGGAAGCCGGACCTCTACAGTCCGCGGGCGTCCCGCGTCCCGGTGCAGGTATCCCTTCGCCTGTAGCGTGGAAAGCTGATACGAGACACTCGACGTGCTCGTCAACCCGACCGCCTCGCCAATCTCGCGCATCGATGGCGGATAACCGCGGCGCTGCACGGATTCACGGATCACCTGGAGCACCTTGCGCTGCCGCCAGGTGAGCACATGGCCCGCCTCCGGCTTGTCCGGTGTTTCGGGGAGGACGGCAGGTACGCTGCCCTTCGGCTTGCGCCCGGGCCTTCCCTTTGGCCGGGGAGCGTCACCGGAGGTGACCGGTGCGCCCTCGATCCCGTTGTCCGTATTGGCGTTGTCCATCAGACGACCTTCCCAATCCTGGTTGTTGCCTATATGAGCTGAGGCTAGCGGTTCCGGTCACGGATCTCAAACATCTGTTCGACGTGCCGCGAAAATGTCAGACCCTCGCGGTACAAACGTGCCGTAGGTCCGTTCGATCGAACGGGTATACGATCGAATATGTATCCGATCGAACGGACGTTTGATGAGGAGGCCGGCATGAGCGAGCTGGAGGGGCGCGGCGCCGCCTGGACTGAGCGAGGGACGAGCGAGGGAAGGCGGTGCCTTAAGGCGCCCCGGAGGCGAGCGGGAGACACCGCATGAGCGCGCTGCCAGCAGAGGAGCCGCCGTTGGAGGCCGTGCCTGCGGATGAGGAAACGGTGACGCGGCGGCTGCGGTCCCATCCGGGCGGCGCGGCGGTGCAGTCGCCGCGCGGGCTGGCCGCTGCGGATCCCCTTCACCAGCATGCCGGTGACATATGGGCCGGGCCGCAACCCGCGAATCGGGCAACGCCGGTTCGCCCCCTTTTCCCTATGGGAAACCTGCTCTCTCCGAACGGGACCTGGCGTTTGCCCGACAGGGACTGGCTTTTCCCAGACGGAGACCGGGTCTTCCCGGGCGGGGGCCAGATCTTCTCAGGTGTGAACCAGGCCACCGCGGACCGGCGGCGTGCCGCAGCCAGGAAGGGCGGCAGCGCCCAGCGTCCGGCCGCGGTGGCGGCTGGTGTCCAGCGGATGTCCGGGCCGGTTGCCGGTGCACAGCGGTCGCCGCGGCCAATGGCTGACGTGCGGCGAGCGTCGGCCGACGCATCGCCTGTCCGGCTGCGGCTGACACGGCGCGGCCGGGTGGTGGTGACGGTGCTCGCCGCGATGGTGGCCGGCGGCCTGATCGTGGCGGGTGCCGGTGCGGCCCAGGCCACCAGCGGGTCCGCGGCAGCGCACGGGCCCGGGGGAGACGCCGAGCAGGTCGTCGTTCAGCCGGGCGACACACTGTGGTCGATAGCGGAGAGGGCCGATCCGGGTTCCGACACGCAGACCATCGTGCAGGAGATGCTGGATCTCAACCGGCTCACGGGCCCGGGCATAGCGCCAGGACAGCGCCTGTGGGTACCGCGGGGATAGACGCGCCTCTGCCGGACACGCCGACGGCTTCTGCTGGATGCCAGCCGCCTCGTGCTGCATGCTGGTGCCTCTGCCGCGGCACGCCTGCCGGCGTGCTGAGCAGCCATGCTGCAGCGGTTTCAGGACACGGCCGCCTGGCGCTTGCGGTGAGGGGCGAGGTGGTCTACGGTTGAACCACAACATCTAGTAGTTACACCGATGTATTTTATCCACAGGTTGTGTTCCCGGTAAGGGAAGTGCTAGGCGGGTTTCGCTGCAGAGGGGTGTGATCGCGTGCACTGTCCGTTTTGCAGGCACCCGGATAGCAGGGTGATCGACAGCCGCACTGCCGATGACGGCCTGGCGATCCGCCGCCGCAGGGCATGTCCGGAGTGCGGTCGGCGTTTTACCACACAGGAGACGGTCATCCTGATGGTGGCCAAGCGGAGTGGTGCCACCGAGCCGTTCGTCCGGAACAAGATCGTTAGTGGTGTCCGCCGCGCCTGCCAGGGACGCCCGGTCGATGAAGATCAGCTTGCGGTCCTGGCGCAGCGCGTCGAGGACACGATCAGGGCGCGGGGCTGCGCCGAGATTCCCTCGCACGAGGTCGGCCTGGCCATCCTCGGCCCGCTACGTGAGCTCGATGAGGTCGCTTACCTGCGCTTCGCCTCTGTCTACCGCGGGTTCGAGTCCCTCGCGGACTTTGAGAAGGAGATCGAGGCGCTGCGCCTGGCGCACCGGGACGCGCACACCGCCGCGCAGGTGGAGGAGAAGCCGGCGCATTAAACGGTGCCGGCGCATTAAACGGTGCCGGCGCAATCAAGGCAATTAATCGCTGGAAAAGGCCGAGAACGGCACGAGCGGCTCTGGGCGGGCCGCGGAAGGGGGCTTTGGGTATGACGGAGACGGTAAGCGGGTCCGCTGCTTCCCGGGGAAAGAAGGCGCGTAAGGAACTCAGGATAGGCCGGATTCACACCACTGAGGGCGTGCATCCCTACGACGAGGTGACCTGGGAACGTCGCGATGTCATCATGAAGAACTGGCGTGATGGCACGGTCAACTTCGAGCAGCATGGCGTCGAGTTTCCCGATTGCTGGTCCATCAATGCCGTCAACATCGTCACGACCAAGTACTTCCGCGGCGCGGTGGGGACGCCGCAGCGGGAGTGGAGCCTCAAGCAGCTCGTTGACCGCGTTGTCGGCGTATATGTGGCGGCTGGCCGGGAGCACGGATATTTCGCCTCGGACGCCGACGCCGAGATCTTTGAGCACGAGCTCAAGTACGCCCTCATCCATCAGATCTTCAGCTTCAACTCGCCGGTCTGGTTCAACGTCGGCACGTTGTCCCCTCAGCAGGTCTCGGCGTGTTTCATCCTGGCCGTGGACGACACCATGGAGTCGATCCTGGAGTGGTACAAGGAAGAGGGCCTGATCTTCAAGGGCGGGTCCGGTGCCGGGGTCAACCTGTCACGGCTGCGTTCCAGCAAGGAACTGCTCTCCTCGGGCGGCACCGCCAGCGGCCCCGTCTCCTTCATGCGCGGGGCCGACGCCTCGGCCGGCACCATCAAGTCGGGCGGCGCCACCCGGCGGGCGGCGAAAATGGTGGTCCTCGACGTCGATCACCCGGACGTCGAGGAGTTCATCGAGACCAAGGCGCGCGAGGAAGAGAAGGTGCGTGTCCTCCGCGACGCCGGGTTCGACATGGATCTCGGCGGCAAGGACATCGTCAGCGTCCAGTACCAGAACGCGAATAACTCGGTGCGCGTGTCGGATGAATTCATGCGCGCGGTGGAGGACGGCCGCCAGTTTGACCTGCTGGCCAGGCGTACGGGCGAACTGGTGAAGCGGGTTGACGCCAAGGGGCTCCTGCGCAAGATGGCGCAGGCGGCCTGGGAATGCGCCGACCCCGGCATCCAGTACGACGGCACCATCAACGACTGGCACACCTGCCCCGAATCCGGACGAATCACCGCAAGTAACCCATGCAGTGAGTATCTTCACCTCGACAACTCGTCGTGCAATCTTGCGAGCATCAACCTGCTGAAATTCCTGCGTGAGGATGACACGTTCGACGTGGAGCGCTTCCAGCGGATCACCGAGCTCATCATCACGGCGATGGACATTTCCATCTGCTTTGCGGACTTCCCGACAGAGAAGATCACGGAGACGACTCGGGCATACCGTCAACTCGGCATCGGCTACGCCAACCTCGGCGCGCTGCTGATGGCGACCGGGCACGCCTACGACTCAGAAGGCGGCCGGGCGATTGCGGCGGCCATCACGTCGCTCATGACGGGCGCGGCCTACAAGCGCTCCGCCGAACTGGCGGGGGTCGTTGGCACGTACGACGGCTACGAGCGGAACGCCGCCGCGCACAAGCGCGTGATGCGCAAGCACGCCGACGCCAGCGACCGGGTCCGGACGGTCGGTGCGATGGACCGCGAGATCCTTTCCGCCGCCAACACCGCCTGGCAGGACTGCCTCCGCATCGGCGAGGCCAACGGCTACCGGAACGCGCAGGCCAGCCTGCTCGCACCTACCGGGACCATAGGCCTCATGATGGACTGCGACACCACAGGGATCGAGCCCGACCTCGCCCTGGTGAAGTTCAAGAAGCTCGTCGGTGGCGGCTCGATGCAGATCATCAACCAGACCGTGCCGCGTGCCCTGAAGAACCTCGGCTACCAGCCGGAGCAGATCGAGGCGATCACCGAGTACATCTCAGAGCATGGCCATGTAGTGGATGCCCCGGGACTGCGGCCAGAGCACTACGAGGTCTTCGACTGCGCGATGGGAGAGCGCGCGATCAGCCCCATGGGCCATGTCCGGATGATCGCCTCGGTGCAGCCGCATCTGAGCGGCGCGGTCAGCAAGACCGTGAACATGCCCGAGAGCGCGACGGTCGAGGACATCGAGAAGATCTACTTCGAGGGCTGGAAGCTGGGCCTCAAGGCGCTGGCGATCTACCGTGACAACTGCAAGGTCGGCCAGCCGCTCTCCGACGGGAGGAAGAAGCCCGCGGCCGCGGCGCAGGAGCAGCCTGCCAGCAGCGCGGCCAAGCCGGAGGCCGAGCAGGTGCCCCATGAGCACCGGCCGGTCCGCAGGAGGCTGCCGCGGCAGCGGCCCGCCACCGTGACCAGGTTCTCCGTCGCGGGTGCCGAAGGCTATATGACCGCCTCGAACTACCCCGACGACGGCGTGGGGGAGGTCTTCCTCAAGCTCGGCAAGCAGGGCTCGACGCTGGCCGGCGTGATGGACGCCTTCTCAATCGCCATCTCTGTGGGCCTGCAGTACGGCATCCCGCTGGAGTCCTACGTCGCCAAGTTCACCAACATGCGTTTCGAGCCGGCCGGGCTCACCGACGACCCGGATGTCCGGATCGCCAGTTCGGTGATGGACTACATCTTCCGTCGCCTGGCCTTGGACCACCTGCCGTACGACCAGCGTGCGGAGCTCGGCATCCTTTCGGCGGCCGAACGGAGCGCCCAGCTCGCCGGTGAGGATCCCAGCGCGCTCGCGGAAGAGGTCGATCCCGAGGAACTGGCCCAGTCCGCCGCCATCGAGCCCGTCCAACCGGAGCGCGAGGAGCCAGAAGCCAAGGCCAGCCTGGCGGCGGCCGAGGCGGCCCGCTATGCGGCGCACAGCTCAATTGAGCTGATCGAGTCACAGCAGGGCCGCACCGCGGACGCACCGCTTTGCCTCACCTGCGGCACGAAGATGCGCCCCGCCGGAAGCTGTTACGTCTGCGAAGGCTGCGGCTCCACAAGCGGCTGCAGCTGAGACTGAGCGATGTTGCATCAGGTGCAACATGTCCAGAGGCATGGCCTGAATTAACCAGGCGAGCAGCACTGGCCGTTTCGTGGGGTCAGCGCACGGGCGCCCGACCGTGCAGGAGGCGGGCGCCCGTGGTGGCAAGGACAGTGATTCACCAACGTGCAGTAGATATCCAGGTTGACGTTGACCTGGCCACGGTGCAGATCAGCAGTGAGTGCTCGCGTCCGCGCGTCTCGTTTGGCCGGCCGACTGCCGCCTTCGGTCCTAACCGCGGCCGTGTTTCGGCCCAGCGCACGAACACGCGTCCTGATCAGTATGTTGAGCGCGCTAGTTGGTATGTTCAATTAGCTGCCGGGTAGGTGTACCAACTTTGTCAGCGAACACCAGGTGACAGGAACCATTGTGGCAGGCAGGGGACGGCCAAGCCGGGCGACGGTCTATGAACGGCTGGACCGGGCGCTGGCCGAGCTGAACCAGCGGCTCGGCGGGCTGCCCAACCCGAAAGAAGCACAGTCGATCTGGGATGACATCTGGCATGCCGAGGCCCACCACTCGACGGCACTGGAGGGAAACACGCTGGTCCTGCGCGAGGTCCAGGAGTTGCTGGACGGCGGGCGTGCCATCGGCGCCAAGCCGCTGAGCGAATATAACGAGGTCCGCGGGTATGCCAACGCCGCTCGCTGGGTCTACGGGCAGGCGCTAGAACCCGGGGACTGGCACGATGGCCGACTGATCACGCTCAGCGAGATCCGGCACATCCACTACGCCGCTATGACTCCAGTCTGGGACGTCGCACCCCACCCGGAGACTAGACCATCCGACAACGTCGTTCACACGCCGGTTACCCCATCTGAATTATTCTGTAATTCAAGCTGTTCATATTGACTGCTGTCATGACCACACCCGACATCCCGCTGCTCGACATCGCACTGTGGCGCGAGGGTACTCCGGCCCAGCGCACCCGCCTCGCTGCCCGCCTCGACGCGGCGCTCCGGCAGTCCGGGTTCCTGATGATCGAGAACCATGGCGTAGCGGCCGGGCTGCGGGAGCAGATCCGGGAATCCGCGCGTGCGTTCTTCGCGCTGCCGCCCGAGCAGAAGGCCAGGTACGCGACCCCGGTGGGCGGCCGAGGCTGGATCCCGCAGGGCGGCGAGGCGAACGCGTTCTACGGCGAGGTGGCAGACCCCGGCCGCGCCGACCTGAAGGAGAGCCTCACCATCGGGCGGACCTTCCGCACCGGTGACGACGAGATCGACAAGGTCTGGTTCGCTCCCAATGTCTGGCCCGCGGAGTGCCCCGGCCTGGAGGGGATGTGCGAGCAGTTCACCGCGCAGGCGCGCGATCTCTATTACGATCTGCTGCGGATGTGCGCCGTCGCGCTCGGCCTGGTGCAGGACTGGTTCGTGTCCCGCGCGCTTGCCGGGCCGCACACCTTCAACATCAACCGCTACCCGCCGCTGGCCGTCACTGGAGCGCCGCTCGACGGCCAGTTCCGCGTCGCCGCGCACACCGACTGGGGAATCCTGACCATTCTCGACCGGCAGCCAGGTTACGGCGGGCTGCAGATCCAGGCGCTTGACGGGACCTGGGCGGATGCGCCATACGTCGACGACGCGTTCACGGTGAACGTCGCGGACCTGCTATCGCGCTGGACGGGCGAGCGATGGCGCTCCACGCGGCACCGGGTGCTGCCGCCTTCGCCGGAAGCGCCGGACGAGGAGCTGATCTCGCTGATCGTGTTCCTTGAGGCCGAGGTCGACACGGTCATCCGCCCGGTCGCCGGAGAGAAAGACTTCGCGCCCATCGTCGCCGGTGAGTACCTGCTTGAGCGCGCGGCAGCGGCGACCGTGAAGTGACTGCCTGCCTAGCTCTGCGGCAGCGATCCCACCATTGGTATGATTGTGGTGTGAGTGAGTCGCTCGGTACTGAGAAGCTGTCCGCCACCGTCCCCAAGGGACTTGCCGCCCAGATCCGCGAACGCGTCGGCCATGGCAACGTATCGGCCTATGTTACGCATGCCCTCTTGCGCCAGCTTGAGCATGATCGCCTTGGGGACCTGGTCGCGGAGCTGGAGCAGGTGCATGGGCCGGTCAGCGATGATGAGGTAGCAGCGGCCCGGTCCGAGTGGCCATAAGCATGAGCCGTCGAAGGCGGACCCGCGCCCGTGCTGCTGGCGTGATGGTGCTTGACAACGAGGGAGTGTCGAAGGCAGCCACCGACCGTGCGATGTATGTGCGGCTCAAGGTGGCCTACGACGAAGGACACCGGGTGGTAACGTCCGCCGCCGTTCTAGCCGAAATTCTTCGGGGGAGCGGCCGTGACGCTGAGGTACACCGCGTGCTGGGCCGAGTGGGCGTGGAGCCGGTCAGCGAAGTGATCGGCCAGCGGGCCGGCCATCTGATCGGTGCTGCGGGAATGTCATCCGAGCAGGCGGTGGACGCAATGGTGGCTGCGACCGCTATAGAGGCAGCGAAGCAGGCGGAAGCGGCCGACCGGGTGGCATCGGTACTGATTGTCACCTCCGACATGCCGCATCTGACCAAGCTCGTCGCGGGCCGGACCGGTGTTGCCGTTGCGCACGTCGGCAAGCTCGGCAGCACGCACTGACCGCCGTCTACGACGCGGGCCCTGGCCTGCGCGGTGCTGGACGCCCCCGGCGACTGAGCCGGATCCCCCGGCCACGGGAACAACTGCCACAGGAACAACTGTTCCGGGCGGCAGCACGCGCGTCTAACGTGGCCGGATCTCGCTGCGTGCCGGCATAATAGCGAGGTGCATCAGCCGGAGATCCGGGTCAGGCCTGTCGGTGATGGCGACCGCCCAACGATCGCATGGCTCATGACGGAGCTGTGGGGCTCCACGCTACAGGTAGTCCATGGCACGGTCTTCCGGCC
>DASQVO010000495.1:0-5171 GCA_035640715.1 Streptosporangiaceae bacterium | reverse complement strand
CGCCGTCACACCGCCGAACTGCCCAGCGAGCCCGTCGTCACCGGCGCCGTCGAAGTGCCCCCGGACGGACACCCGCTGATCTTCCTCAACGACCACCCCACGACGGCCGGCTACCCGGTGATTGCCGTCGTTGTCCCCGATGACCTCGCCTCGTGTGCCCAGGCTCGCCCCGGCACCGCTGTCCGGCTGCGGGTCCTGCCCAGTCTGCGCGACTGAGATAACCGCGGGCCGGATCGCGGCGCTGCCCGCAGAACCTCGATCACGGCGGAATCGTCGAGGCGGCCCAGGCCCAGTTCGTGGCCGCGGGCGTATAGCTGGCGCGCGACGGCGGTGAGCGGCACCAAGGCTCCGGCCTCGTCCGCCGCCGCGTTCACTAGGCCCATGTCCTTCACGAAGATATCCAGCGCGCTCCGTACCTGGCCGAACTGGCCCGCGACCATCCGGGCGCCGCGATCCTCGAACATGAACGACGCCGCGGCGCCCTCGCGCAGCACCCGCCAGCAATCCGCCGCCTCTAGGCCGAGCGTGCCCGGGCACGATGTCGTACCCGGTTACCGAGTGGCCCGAGCGGGCCAGACATGCCGCCATCGGGGCGCCCATCGCGCCCAGCCCGATCCAGCCGACTCGTATCAGGGGTCCTCCCGGTCGCCATTGAGGATGGCCACGACCTGCGCCAGCGTGTCGTCGTCGCCGACGTTGCCGGCGAAGACGACGTAGGGCATGCCGATCGCTTCAGGTGCCGCGTCGAGCGGGCGGAACACCGAGATCACGCCGGGAAACAACTGGCCGGTGACTTCTGCGCGGCGGATGCCCAGACCGTGCAGCGCCACGTCGTGCGAGGTGATCCCGCCCTTGGCGACGACCCAGGCGGGCCGGGCGGCCAGTGCCGCCCGGACGGTCCGGGAAAGGGCAGCCGAAACCATGCGGGCGATGGCGAGGCCGTCTGCGCGGTCGCTGCCCGTGGCGACGGTGCGGGTGGTGTAGAGCAGGACATCCGACCGGCCCAGCGCGCCGGCGACCTGCCGGGCCGTGGCAGACACTACGTCATGGGCACCGCTGACGATGGCGGGGACGTCGAGTTCGATGTCGGTGATGCCGCCGCGGGCGCGAAGCGCGGCGAGCTGCCGGCCTGTCTGGCCGACATGGGATCCGACCACGATCAGGCCATGCCCGCCCGCTGAGCTGCGCCGCCCGGCGGGCCAGATCTCCGGGCCGCGAAGCGGCGCCCTGGGCCCCATGCCGGTCAGCGCCCGCACGAACGACGGCCCGGTACGGAAGAGGAACTCCTGGCCGTCGCGCTCGGCCAGCAGGACACCGTAGGCCACCGCTTCCAGGTCGGAGTATTCGGTGGCGTTGACGACGACCCATGTCCCGTCGTGCACCCCGGCCAGCAGGTCGCGGACCCGGGACGGGCCGCCGAGCCTGATGTCGGCGAGGCTGATGCTGCGGACGTCGTCACGCCGGACCGTCCCTCCGCTCTTCTCGGCGACAAAGTCCCGCAGGTCCGATGAGGCGTAGCCGAACGCGCGATCCCGCGCGAATTCGGTCTCGCCGACCGCCACTAGGCCGGGCCCGGTACGGGCCCAGTGGATGTCGCCAGCGGTCAGCCGCCCGGCCTCCAGGAACGCGGGGACCAGCAGCACGCCGTCGAAGCCGCGGCCGGATGCCTCCCGGCGGACGGACTGCAGGGCCGCCACTTCCGCCATCACATGGCCACGCAACGTCGAGTCGCTGCGGCTGACGAGCTGCACCCGCGCTCCGCGCCGTTCGGCCACCGACGTAAGGCCGCGTGCGGCGAGCCGGTTCATTTCCGCCGCGGCCGGCTCGTCGAGGCTGCGGGTGTTGGTCAGCACGAAGCAGACCGCGGCCGGGCTGCCGAGCGCGGCCTCGTAGGCCCTTTCTTCCGGGACGGTCACGACCTGGACGCCGTGCACCGCCTGCGAGCCGGTCGGGTCGTCGTCGAGCACGCCCAGCAGCAGGCCGTCCGCGGCCCGCAGTGCACGGATCGACTCTCGCGCACCTTCGTCATCGGGGAGCGCATCGGGCAGCCCGGCGAACACCTCGGAGGCGGCCGGCAGGCTGTCCCGCACCAACCTGGCTCTCCCCTTCAGGCAGCGACCGATGAGTGAGACGTAAAATCACTGTATTCCACGCCCCAGGCCGGTCCGGGGAGACGGAGACGCCATGGTGAACGTGCTGATCACTGGTGGTGCCGGCTTCCTGGGCTCGCGCCTTGCCCGGGAACTGCTGGCCGCGGGCTCGCTGGAGGTGGCGGGCAGCGGAGCATGCCCCCTGTCCCGGCTGACGCTCATCGACCGCGTGCCGGTGCCCCCGGATCTCGCTGCGGACGGGCGGGTATCCGCGATCCGCGGCGACCTCGGCGAGCTGCTGGATCCCGCCCGGCCCGCCGGCGTCCGGGAGGGCCCGCTCGCCGGAGCTGGTGTGATCTTCCATCTCGCCGCGGCGGTCAGCGCGGAGTGCGAAGCCGACTTCGACCTCGGCATCCGGGCGAACCTGCGCGCCACCGAGTCGCTGCTGACCGCGTGCCGCGCGCTCGGGACGAGCCCGGTCGTGGTGTTCACGAGTTCCGTCGCCGTCTTCGGGGCATCCAGCGACCATCCGCTCCCGGCGGTCGTCGACGATCACACGCTGCCCAATCCGCAATCCAGCTACGGGGTGCAGAAGGTGATCGGCGAGCAGCTGCTGGCCGACTACACCCGCAAGGGATTCCTGCGCGGGCGGGCGGTGCGCCTGATGACCGTCTGCGTCCGTCCGGGGCGGCCCAACGCGGCGGCGTCGGGCTTCCTCTCCAGCATCATCCGGGAGCCGCTCGCCGGTGAACGCGCGGTCTGCCCGGTCGGCCCGCGGACCGAGGTGGCGCTCGCCTCGCCGGCGAAGACCATCGACGCGCTCCTGCGTGCCGCCGCCGCCTCCGAGGAAGCCTGGGGCGGCCGGAGCGCGGTCAACCTGCCCGCGCTCACCGTGACGGTCGGGGACATGGTCGCCGCGCTGGAAGAGGTCGCCGGGCCGGCGGCCAGCGCGCTGATCGACTGGGTTCCCGACCCGGCCGTGGCCCGGCTCGTGAACAGCTGGCCCGCGCGAATCCGTGCCGAACGGGCAGCCCGGCTGGGCCTGGTCCCGGATCCGGACTTCGGCTCCATCATCAGGATGCACACCGCCGAGGCGCGGCGTTGATCTGCCCAGCCGGCCGGCGCCGGCGGCTTCGACCAGGCTCTCGACGGATCCTTCCCCCCGGGCTCGACCCCGATCGCCGCGAAGTTCCTCGGCCGGCTATAGCCCAGTTTCCGCCCGCGAACCGGTCAGGGGCGGCCCAGGACGGCCCACACGATCTTGCGTATGGCCCGGCCCCGTCCGCCAGCATTGCCGGCAGAGCCGCCGGGGGAGTAGTGGCCCCAGCGGAGGCTGACCGCCTCGATGAGCAGGAGCCCGCGCCCGCCCTCGACATCGCTCCTCTCCTCCGCCGGCCTGGGGGGCCGGGGACTAGTGTCGCCCACTTCCACGAGCAGTTGCCGCTCGTTGGATGCCAGCCACAGCCAGACGCATCGCAGCCTGGCAGGCCCGTCATCCCCGGGAAGCCAGAGGCCGGCCGCGGCGGAAGCCTGGACGGCATTGGTGACGAGCTCCGACACGATGAGTTCGGCGGCCTCGGTCAGGTCTGTGAGGCCACATTCCCATACCACATGCCGGGTGTGCAGCCGCGCGCACGGCACCGCACCGGGCAGCGCCCCAAGCTCCAGATGCGTCCGCGGCAGCCACGTCCCCGTCGCCGCCCGCTGCTGTGGCTGGAGGCGGGACGGGGGACTGGTGCCAGCCATCTCGCTCGTCACCTCGCAGGCGCGGAGTACCTCATGAATTCAATCAATGGAACTTGACCTGCATCGGCGTACCATGCAAAAAAAGTATGGCGCTCAGACTGCGCCCCATGACGCCGAGTTCGCATCATACTCATGCGTATGATGCGCAGGCGAATCGGGATGGCGATCCCGGCAGGACCGTCGAGACGACCCGGAGGCACCATGGCTGCCGCCCCGAGCCCCACCGTCCGGCGCAAGCGACTCGGCACTGAACTACGGCGCCTCCGTGAACAGGCCGGTCTCACGTGCGAGGAGGTCGGGCAGCGCCTGGAATGCTCCGGCACCCGCATCAGCCGGATAGAGACCGGCCGCATCAACGTCAGGCCCGGCGACGTCCGCGAGATGCTGGAGATCTACGGCGTCACCGGCAGTGAAGCCGCCTCACTCGTCCAGCTGGCCCGCGAGGCCCGCCGTAAGGGCTGGTGGCACGCGTACGGCCGGGTGTTCCCTACCTGGTTTGAGGCTTATATCGGGCTGGAATCCGAAGCCGTCCGGCTGCGTGACTTCCAGCCCCTCGTCATGCCGGGCCTGCTGCAGACCGAGGATTACGCCCGTGCCGTGCTCCGGGCCGCGCCCGACACCGGCAGCACCAAGGACATCGACCAGCAGGTGGCGCTGCGCATGGACCGCCAGGCCATCCTGGCCCAGGCTAATCCGCCCGACCTGTGGGTGGTGCTCAGCGAGAGCGTGCTGCGGGCGCAGGTTGGCGGCCCCGCGGTCATGCGTGCGCAGCTCAGCCACCTCATCGACACCGCAGAGCGTGCCACCGTCACGCTTCAGGTACTCCCGTTCACCACGCCGGCTCACGTGCATCCGATCAGCCCGTTCACGATCCTGGAGTTCGCGGAGGCCACAGATCCGGCGGTCGTGTACCTCGAGCACCTCACCGGCAGTCTCTTCCTGGAAAGCAAGGACGAGGTCCGGCGCTATACAGTCGTCTTTGACCATCTGTGTGCCGAAGCACTGGGCGCCGATCAGTCAGCCGGCCTGATCGCGCAGATAGCCAACGGCCTAGCGTGACGATCAAGCAGAGGAGGTGCGGGATGACTCCTCAGCACGCCGGCCTGTCCCGCGCCGTATGGCACAAGAGCAGCCGCAGCGGCAGCAATGGCGGCCAGTGCGTCCAAGTCGCGCGCAACCTGCCGGGCATCGTCGCGGTGCGCGACTCCAAGGACCCCGACGGGCCGAAGCTGATCGTCGCGCCCGGTGAATGGGCCGCCTTTGTCCGCCGAATCACCGTCGACGCCGCCGGCCGGTAACTTCAGCCGGCGGCCTGGCGCCGTCCCGTGCGGCGCC
>DASQVO010000494.1:0-16498 GCA_035640715.1 Streptosporangiaceae bacterium | reverse complement strand
GGCCGCCCAGCGGACGGCCCGCACGATGTTCTCGTAGCCGGTGCAGCGGCACACCTGGCCGGAGATCGCTTCCCTGATCTCGTCCTCCGACGGGTCCGGCTGCCGGTCAAGGAGCCATCGGGCGGTCATCATCATGCCCGGCGTGCAGAAGCCGCATTGCAGCCCGTGGCAGGCCACGAACCCCTGCTGCACCGGATCGAGGCCGCCGTCGCGTTCAAGTCCCTCCACCGTGCGGACGCTGCGGCCGCCGGCCATCGCCGCGAGCACCGTGCAGGACTTGACGGGCGTGCCGTCGAGCCAGACCACGCAGGCGCCGCAGTTGGACGTGTCACAGCCCCAGTGGCTGCCGGTCAGCTCCAGCTCGTCGCGGAGGAAATGGATCAGCAGCAGCCGCGGTTCCACGTCGCGCGTGTACTCGGCCCCGTTGACGGTCATGGTCACTTCCATGTCACGCCTCCCGGCCGCTGGCGCGGGCAACCGCACGGCGCAGCGCGCGGGTGGTCAGCTCCGCAGCGAGGTGGCGCTTGTAGTCGGCGGGCCCGCGCTGGTCCGCAACCGGGTGACAGTGTTCGGCGGCGATCTGGCCCGTCCGCACGAGCGTCGCCTCGTCTGCTGGCCTGCCGCGCAGGAATTCTTCGGCCTCGGCGGAGACGAAATGGTCGGCCCCGACAGCGGTCAGGCCGATCCCGGCGCCGGCGATCGATGGGACGTCTCCGGCCGCCTCCAGCCACACGACGGCGGCGGCCGCGGCCACCGACCAGTCGCCGACACGCCGCGCGACCTTCTCATAGGCGCTGCCGCCGCCTGGCCTGACCGGCACCCGCAGCTCCGTCAGCACCTCATCGGGAGCAACGGCGGTTTCATAGGGGCCGAGGTGGAACTCGCGCGCGGGAACCTCACGGATGCCGCGCGGGCCCTGGATCACGGCCGTCGCGCTGATCGCGGCGAAGACGGCGGACAGGTCCTCGGACGGGTCGGCCTGGCACAGCGAGCCGCCGATGGTCCCCCAGTTCCGCACGATCGGATCGGCGATGACCCGCTCGGCGTCATGGAGGATCGGGAAGTGCCCGCCGGCCACGGCGGAGTCCAGGAGCTGCGCGTGCCGGACGAGCGCCCCGATCCGCAGTTCCCCGTCCTCGACCGTGATGTGGGACAGTTCGCTGAGGCCGCCGATGTCGATCAGCGTCTCGGGCTGGGCCAGCCGGAGCTTCATCATCGGGATGAGGCTGTGCCCGCCCGCGACCACCCTCGCTTCCGGCCCGAACCGGCCGAGCAGCTCCAGCGCATGCTCGACGCTGGTCGCCCGCTCGTACTCGACATGCGACGGAACCTGCATGCGCCCTCCCGGTGATCGCACGGCGCCGTGACGCCCGGGTATGGCAGGTCCCGGCCCGGGAGGCCGGGTGGTCACCGCTCACGGCGCATCATCCACATCGTGGATCACCCCAGGCAAGAGCGCAATAAGTGATGCCTTAAAACGCCAGCTAGCGGCCGCCGATGTCCTCGCTCCAGATCTCCGGGTACCGCTGCTGGAATTCCCGCATCAGGGCCATGCACCGCTCGTCGTCCAGCAGCACGATCTCAACCCCGCGGCCGGAGAGGAATCCGAGATCACCCGTGAACGTCTCGGCTTCCCCCACGACGACGCGGGGGATCTGGAACAGCAGGATCGCCCCTGAGCACATCTGGCAGGGCGACAGCGTCGTGTACATGGTGGTGCCCGCATAGGCCGGCCGCCGCCCGGCGTTGCGCAGGCAGGAGATCTCGCCGTGCGCGACCGGATCGCCCGACTGCACCCGCTCGTTATGCCCGGCCGCGATGACCTCGTCCGCGGCGGCGAGCACGGCGCCGACGGGAACGCCGCCCGCATCCAGGCTCGCCTGGGCCTGGCTGAGCGCCAAGTCCATCATTTTGCCATCCACCGGATTTGCCTGCCCGAAGCTCATGGCCGACCACGTTATCTGGTCGTAGCCGGCGTGGGCGCCCCGCACGGGGTGCTGACATGCGCCGATCACCGTTCGGCTACATTCGCTTTCTGGCAGGAGGGCGTGCACCTTCCGGCCGCATGAGGCCGACGTGGCCCCGTCAGCGAAGGGAGTTCAGTGGATATCGCAGCACTACTGCTGTGGATGTTTACGGTGGCCGCGGGCCTGTACCTGCTGACGGCCGGAAAGCCTGCCCGCGCGCCCTCGGCGGAGGACGCCCGTCCGCAGGCCGAGCCAGCCGCCGCAGGCGTGCCCGCCGCCGCCGCTGCCGCCTATGCGGCGGGTACCGGTAAGCCGCCGCCGATCACCCACACCCGGATCACCACCCGGCCCGACCAGCACCCGCTGCTCGAATTCATGCACCCGGCGCTCGGCGTCATCGGCCTCGGCTGCTGGATCGCCTTCGTGGTCACCAGATTCGGCACGTTCGCGTGGCTCGCGTTCGGGGTGATCGTCGTGACGATCGGTGCCGGGCTCTCCTGGGCCGCCAGCAACGCTATTGCCGCCAGGCGCCACGCCGGAACGGCGCAGCCCCACTACCCGGCCCGGCTGATCCTGCTGCACGGTTCGGCTGCCGCCGTGACGCTCGCGCTCGCCATCGTGACCGCGCTCACCGCTGGCCGCGCCTGACCCGCTGACACCGCACCACCGCCGCGCCCAGGAACATCATCGTGGGCCGGAAACCGCGTATCCAGCGGAAAAGGCCCACGATCATGGAAAAGATGCGCCGGTCCGCCCGCGGGAGCCCGTGCGCTCCGCCTGACGCGGGCGTACGATCCTTGTTACTTACCAGTAGGGAGGTGCGGCGTCCAACTTGCCCATGAGCGCCTGGGGTCGGGGCCGCCGCTGGTGCTGCTGCACGGTGTCGGGCACCGCCGGCAGGCGTGGAACGCCGTCGCCAGCCTGCTGGCGCCGGATCGCGAGCTGATCCTCGTTGACCTGCCTGGCCACGGCGATTCCCCGCCGCTGCGCACGGCCGGGCGCGCGCCGGCCGAGGCCATGGTGGCAGAGATCCTCGGCCTCCTCGACGAGCTGGGCCTGCAGCGCCCGCATCTGGCAGGCAACTCGCTGGGCGGGGCGCTCGCGCTGGGTACAGCCGCCCGTGGCCGCGCGGCGACCGTCACGGCGCTGTCGCCGGCCGGGTTCTGGCCGCACAATGGCCACTTCCGTTCCGCGAAGGCAATTTTCAAGGTCATGCAGCTCACCGGGAAGGGCCTGCAGCCGGTGGTACCGGCGCTGGCGCGCAGCGTCCCGGGCCGCGCGCTGATATACGCCATGATCGTCAGCAGGCCCGGCCAGCTGAGCCCGGAGCAAGCGGCGGGCGACGCGGCGGCATTCCTGGCCGCGCGGGATGCCGTGAACACCATCCTGGACTCACCGGCATCATTCACTGCCAGCCTCCCCGGCGACGTGCCGGTCACCATCGCATGGGGGACACACGACCGGGTGCTGCCGCCCAGCCAGGCCCGCATCGCGCGGCAGCGGCTGCCGCTGGCACGCTTCGTCCCGCTGCCCGGCTGCGGCCACGTCCCGATGACGGATGATCCCGCCCTGGTCGCGAAGGTCCTGCTGGACGGCAGCGCCCTCCCCGCCACCGACCGCGAGCCCGCCTGAACGCCGCGGGGCGAATCAGCGGGCCACAGCGCCGGGCCGTGCGGCAGATCAGGCTCAGCCCGAAGGAACGGTGTATGCCGCCGCCCACGGCCGGGCCGGCGTCACGTGCGCGCCGCGGTGCGGTGCAGGCGCAAGGTGCCATATCCGCCCACCGCTACCGAACGGAACCGGCCGGCCTCCTCGGCGACCCAGAATGTCCCGGCGATGACGACCGGCTCCACGTACCGGGCCCCGTGAGCCGACGTGAAAGCCACCGCCGGCGGCACGCCTCCGTCTGTGACGAAACCCAGGGCCAGCCCCCAGCAGCGCCGGGCCTGCCCGCGCGCACGCCCCGGATGGCGGCGACGGGGCAGGCAGCGAACGCACCGGCTACGGTGACACCGATCAGGTTGCGGCCGGCGAACAGCTCCAGCGCGGGCCGGTTCCGTCGTCTTGGAGGCGCTCACCAACGTCGCCAAGCACGCGGCGGCGACGGAAGCGGAGGTCAGCGTTACGGGCGATGACGGTCTCCTGCGGCTCACCATCAGCGACAACGGCCATGGCGGCGCCGACCTGGGCGGGACGGGACTGCGCGGGCTGGCGCAGCGCGTCGCATCCGTCGACGGGCTGCTGCGCATTTCCAGCCCCGCCGGGGGACCTACCGTGATTAGCGTCGAGCTGCCCCTCCCCCGGCCGGCCGGGGGTAGGCCATGAGAATCGTGATGGCCGAGGACTCCGTGCTGCTGCGGGCCGGGCTGGAACACGTGCTGGAGCGCTTCGGCATCGAGGTCGCGGAGTCGGCGGGCGACGCCGAGGGGCTGCTGCGAGCGGTGGAACGGCATCAGCCGGACCTGGCGATCGTCGACGTGCAGATGCCGCCCACCTTCACGGACGAAGGTCTGCGTGCCGCGCTGGTCGTGCGCCGCCAGTGGCCGAAAGTGGCCGTGCTGGTGCTTTCCCAGTATGTCGAGGAACGCTACGCGACCGAGCTGCTGTCCTCGGAGACGACGGGGATCGGTTATCTCCTCAAGGACCGGGTAGCCGACGTCGCCGAGTTCGTTGACGTGCTGCACCGCGTCGCGGCGGGCGGCACGGCACTCGACCCCGAGGTGGTGGCCCAGCTGCTGGTGCGCCGCCGCAGCGATCCGCTGGACCGGCTGACGCCCCGCGAACGCGAGGTGCTGGCGCTGATGGCGGAGGGCCGGTCCAACACCGGCATCGCCGCCGCGCTCGTGGTCAGCGACAGCGCGGTCGCCAAGCACATCAACGCCATCTTCACCAAGCTGGACCTCACGGGGGCCGCGGACAACGACCACCGCCGCATCATGGCGGTTCTCCGTTTCCTCCAGTCCGGGCCCGGCAGAAGTTAACGGAGGAAACGTGGGTATCACCGAGGAGCGCGCGGCCGCCGGGTCTTCCGCCAGGCCCCGTCGCGGTGCGCGGGCGGCGTGGCTGGTAGCCGGTGCCGTGGTCACGGTGCTCGCCATCGGCATCACCAGCTTCGCCCTCTGGCACAATCCGATCGCCAGGAACACGGCCACCTACAGCACGCCCCAGACGCAGGCCTATACGGGGCAGCCCACCGCGATCATGGTCCAGCTTGCCTCAGGAGACGTCACGCTGCGGCGGGGGCCCAGCGGCCGGATCACGGTTCGTAGGCAGCTGCAATGGTCGGGGGGCAAACCGGTCATCAACGAACGGTGGGACGGGCATACCCTGCGGGTGATGCAAGCCTGCCCGAGGTTGCTGCTCAATGGCAACTGCAACGTCAAATACATCCTCACCGTGCCGTCCAGCGTCTCGGTCACCGCGTCCACGGAGAGCGGCAACATCACGGTGAACGATGTCACCGGACGGCTGAACCTGACCTCGGCATCGGGGGATCTGGCCGCCTCGGGCACCTCCGGAGCGGTGTCGGCGCGAACCTCCTCCGGCAACGTCACGGTGACGGGCGCCCAGTCGTCCGATGTGACCGCCAAGACCAGTGCCGGGGACGTGGAACTGGCCTTCAGCGGCGTTCCGGCACGCGCTGACGGTGAGTCGGCATCCGGGAACGTGATGGTCGTCGTGCCTCCCCCGGCCCGCTACAACGTGCTGGCGGACACCTCCGCCGGCAACCGCACCGTGACCGTCGCGCAGGACCCGGCATCGCCGAGGCTGATCATCGCCAATAGCGCATCTGGCGACGTCACTGTCGCCTACCGTCAGTAGGCCCCGCCCATGTTTTCAGTCAGATCAAGTTTTAAGGGAGCAGGGAGCCTGGCAGCGCGGGACCCGGGCCACGGGAACCGGCGGCCTGCTCCAGAGAGGGGAGCGGATGGACGCCAAGGAGATGATCGCCGCCACGGTCTCGGACGCGCGGGAGCGGCTGACCGGGCTCAGCCACCGCCTGCACGCGCACCCAGAGGTCGCGTGGCCGAAGAGCGGGCCGCCGCCTGGGTCGCCGCCGAACTGGCCGGCGCTGGCTTCGATGTCGAGGCGAATGCCTGCGGGCTGCCGGCCGCGTTCATTGCCAGGGCAGGTTCGGGCCCGCTGCACGTCGGTATCTGCGCCGAATACGACGCCCCGCCCGGCCTCGGGCACGCCTGCGGGCACAACATCATCGCCGCCTCCGCCGTCGGGGCGGGCCTCGCGCTCGCCGCTGTCGCCGATGACGTGGGGCTCACCGTGTCGGTGTTCGGCACTCCGGCCGAGGAAGGCGGCGGCGGGGCGGGGGCGGTGATCCGGCACGCGGCTGTGAAAGGCTGGCGCCTGGAGGTGATTGCGTGAAGATTGGACTGCAAATACCCGATTTCACCTGGCCCGGTGGCCCCGAACGGCTCGGCGCGGACCTGGCGACCGTCGCCCGCACCGCGGATGACGCGGGCTTTTCAGACGTCATGGTGATGGACCACTTCTTCCAGATCGGCGCGGTGGGGCCGGCCGAGCACGAGATGCTGGAGGCCTACACCACGCTCGGCTATCTCGCCGCCAGCACGTCCCGGGCGAAGCTGGGCACCCTGGTCACCGGCGCCATCTACCGGTATCCGGGCGTCCTGGCCAAGATCGTCACCACCCTGGACGTCCTGTCGGGCGGCCGGGCGTGGCTGGGCATCGGCGCAGGGTGGAACGAGGAGGAATCCCGCGGCCTGGGCATACCGTTCCCGCCGGTCGCCGAGCGGTTCGAGCGGCTGGAGGAGATCATTCAGATCTGCCTGCAGATGTGGCGCGGCGACGAATCCCCCTACCAGGGCAAGCACTACCACCTGGAGCGGCCACTGAACTCCCCGCAGGCGCTGACCAAGCCGCACCCGCCCATCATGATCGGCGGCGGCGGGGAGAAGAAGACGCTGCGGCTGGTCGCCAGGTACGCGCAGGCCTGCAATCTGTTCCCCGGACCGGACCTCGCCCGCAAGCTCGACGTGCTGCGCGAGCACTGCGAGCGCGAGGGCCGCGACTACGACGAGATCGAGAAGACCTGCTACTTCCTCTTCGACGTCGGTGAGAAGGGCGAGAAGGCGAACGAGGTCATCGACCAGCTTGGCCGCTTGGCTGAGATGGGGTTCCAGGCGGCGATCGGCGGCGTGCGGGATGTCTGGCGGCTGACCCCGCTGGAAGTGATCGGCAGCAAGGTGATCCCCGCCGTCGCCTCCCTCAACGCCTGACCGGTGTGCCGCCGCTTTCACGGCGGACACGGCCGCGAATGCGCGGAAAGTGCCGCTGCGAGGCGGCACTTTCCGCGCACATGGCGGCGCGGCAGGGGCCGGCGTCAGCAGTTACTGGGAGCGGGGGCGCCGGCCAGGCGGGCGCTGAGCCAGTTGACCACGTCGACCTGGGCCAGCACCTGGGTCAGGACATGGTCGCCGACGTAGCCGGTGAGCTGCGTCGTCACGCCCATCGTGCAGTACCGGCTGTGCAGTGCCTGCTCGACGCTCCACGGGATAACCTCGTCGAGGAGCCCGTGGTACTGGTACAGCGGGACCGGGGGCTTCATGGCGCCCAGGTCATTGGCGTTCAGCACCGCCTGCCACTTCGGCTCCGTGATCGGGTTCACGCCGCCCACGGTGTAGCCCTGGATGCGCTTGCCCGCGAAGGTGAGCAGGCCCTGTGCCTGGCACATCGTGCCGAGTTGCGCCATCGCCGCCTGCCCCGCGGGGGTGAGCTCGCTATTCAGGTCGAGCGACGGGTACGCGGCGTTAAATCCGATGGCGCTCCCGGCGAGGAAGGCGAACCAGGCCGTGCCGTTGATGTTGTCCGCCACGGCCTGCAGGTTCGCGGGCGTGCCGCCGGCCGCGACGCCGGCGAGGTGAAGCCCTGGCGCGTAGGACGGCTGAAGCTGTGCGGCCCAGTCGGCCGCGCCGCCGCCCTGAGAGTAGCCCTCGATCTCCATCGGCGCGGCCGTGCTCAGCCCGGCGCCCGGGAGCAGGGTGGCCGCACGGAGCGCGTCGAGCACCCCGTAGCCTTCCGGGATGCCGACGTTGTAGGTCTCATCGCCTGGCGTGCCAAGGCCGGGATAATCGCTGACCACCACGGCCCATCCCTTGGCGAGCAGGTTGTTGACCGCGAACTGCTCGTCAAAGTTATCCGCGGCGATCTCCTTCGACGGCGCGCACTGGTCTCCCCAGCCCTGCGTGCCGGGCGCGTACGCCAGCACGGGCCGGGTGCCCGGGTAGGGAGCCTGCGGCACGAAGACCGTTCCGGAGATCGCGGTGGGCTGGCCGGACACGGTGGTCGAAAGATAGAGGATCTGCCACGCCTGGACCCCAGCCACCGGCGATGACGACGGCCGGCACCAGATGATGCCGCCATGCTGCCCGGCCGGCAGCGGGCTCGGCGGGGAGTAAAACGCGTCCCCTGGCGGCGCGGACGCGCAGTCCTGCGCGGTGGCAGCGGTCCGCGTGGCGGCAGCGGCCACTCCGGTGGCAGCGCTCGCCGGAGCCGCCCCGGCCGATATGGCCAGCGGAAACGCGAGTGCCGCCGCGGTGAGCAGTGAGCAGATGGGCCGGGAGCCCGGCCGCCGGAGCCTCGTCATCGTGGTCTCCCAGGAGCAGGGGCAGCGGAAGCTACTCGGCGCAGCCAGAAGCTACTTGCGAGTAAAAAACGTTTTCCCCAGAAATTACCTCCAAGTAGCACGCTGGTATATAGCTTAAAAGCTACTTTTTGATGACTGCGGCTCAGGAAGACATGTCGCACGGTACCGCGAAGTCGACCATGCGCGCCTCGCCGGGCGTCAAGCCAGCCCAGTCGCCGCTGAATTCCAGCACCGCCACCGCGGCGGTCGGGAACTTGGCCCGGGCACGCTCCAGCGGCCCGAGTTCCGGCCCGTCAGTCACCTGGGCGATGCCCACGGCAAGTTCGGCGAGTCCGGGGTTATGCCCGATCAGCAAGACAGTCCGGTATTCCCCGCCCGCCTCGCGCAACAGGTGCAGCAGGCCCAGCGCCGTCGCTTGGTAGATGCGCTGTTCATAGCTCACGGGCGGTTCCGCACCCAGTTCGGCTGCCACCAGCGCCCAGGTCTCCCGCGTCCGGCGCGCGGGTGAGCACAGCACCGCGTCGGGCACGTACCCGCTGCGCCGCAGCCACCGGCCCACGACCGGGGCGTCGCGGCGCCCCCGGTTAGCCAGCGGCCGCTCAGCATCGGCCACGTCGGGCCATGCCGATTTGGCATGCCGCAGCAGCACCAGCCGCCGCGTCTCTTCCACTCCCATACCTCCAGCCTGGCACAACACCATCCGGCGATTCACGCGAAAGGGCCCCGCCGGGAATGGCCTGCCGTCGGCGGCAGCCGCCTCAACGCGCTCCCTGATCGCGCCGGACGCCGTCAACCTCAGCCCGGACGCCCCCGTAGGCCAACCGCAGCGTGCCGGCGGGAACTACGGCGGCTACATCGGCATGACCGGCAGCTGGTCGTACTGGCTCGGCTGCAGGGGCGGCTTCCTGGCCTGGTCATCGGCCAACAGCCGGCAAGCCAACACCAATTACACGAAGTGCGGCATCGGCATCGGGACCGCCGAGGACCGGTCAGCCGGTCAGGAACCTGCGCTCTGGCCCAGATCCAGGGAAAGCCCATCAGCTGCCCGTACTGTCAGGGCTGGGCCGGACGGGGCGGGCCCATGCGCGCGGGTCGAGGGTTCCGTCGAGGGCGGCCTGGGCGACATCGGTGAGGCGGTGGTTGCCGTTGCGGGCGTAGGCCCGCAGCCGGGAGAAGGCCTCGGTCAGGCCGACGCCGGCGCGTTCTGAGATCACGCCCTTGGCCTGCTCGATCACCACGCGGCTGGTCAGGGCGGCGGAGAGCTGCTCGTTCAGGCGCTGGGCCTCGGCGCTGGCACGATGCTGGACAATGCTGAGGGCGGCAAGGTCGGCAAAGGCCCGGGCGACGATGACGTCCGCCTCGGCCACCGGGGCTTGGGTGACGCTGAACAGGTTCAGCGCGCCAAGGATCACCTCCCGCAGCCGCAGCGGCAGTGCGAGCACCGACCGGAAGCCAGCCTGGAGGGCGGCGGCGGAGAACGACGGCCACCGGCCGGCCCCGGCCTGCAGGTTCTCGTCCCCGGCGGGCTCCCCGGTGCGGAAGGCGTCCAGGCACGGGCCTCCCCGGGCCTCCAGCTCGAACAGCTCCAGCAGGCGCATCGCCTCGCTGGAGGAGGCCACCAGCCCCAGGCTGCCCGCGGGAGAGGCCAGCATCACCCCGGCGGCGGACACGCCGAGAAGGCTGACGCACCGGTCCGCAAGCCCGGTCAGCAGGTCGACCACGTCATAGTCGTCTACCAGGGTGTCGGCCATCTCGACCAGTGACTTAACCACGTCGGCTTCTCGGGTCATCTTCACGCACCCCCCTGAGCGCCCAGCGGCCCGTCAGGGGCCGCGAGCGAGCGCCGACCGGGGCCATGCCCCGTGGTATCATCCTACCGGAAGTTTGTGCCCGCCCCGGCGCGCCGGGCGGGATCATCCCAGCCGGAGTATGCCGGCGATGACATCCTGGGCCACGTCAGCGAGCAGGCGATCGCTGCTGAACGCGAACGCCCGCAGGCGGATGAGCGCCTCGGTCACGCTGATGGCCTCCTGGACCGAGACAATGCCGGCCGCGTTGTGCACCGCGAAGTGGAAGTCGGCGCCGGCCTCCAGTTCCTCGGCCACTGTGTCAGGGGAGGCGCCGGCCTGGGCCTCCAGCACCCAGCGGGCGGCCACATCGGCCACCACGAGCGCGTCGGCGTGCTGGTCGCCGGTCATCGGCCCGGGCACCTCCCGGTAGAGGTTGAGCGCCCCCAGGTGCACCGTTCCGACTCGCAGCGGGAACCCGAAGACTGCCCGCACACCCGCCTGCAGCGCCGGCAGGGTGAAGGCAGGCCACCGGCGGGCCACCGGATCGGCCAGGTCGGGCTCGGCCACCACCCTGCCCTGCTGGTAGGCATCGACGCACGGGCCCTCGCCCAGCGTGTACTGCAGTTCCTCGATAAGGTGGCTCACCTGATCGGTGGCGCACAACGACCCCCGCGGGATGTCACCCGACATGAGCATGACCCCGGCTCCGTTCACGCCCAGGATCCCCGGGCATGCCCCGCACAGCCAGGCCGAAGACCACCCATCTCCCCCGGCGGACAGCGCCGCCAGGACCCGGTGAAGCCTGTCACCGGCCATTCAGCACCACGATCCCAGGCCAGGGCCTCGGCGCACGGCCCGCGACATCGTGCAATCGCTCACTGCCGTCTCCTCCGCCTGAGAAAGGAAGGCATCAGCAGGGACCGGACTCAACGCCGTTCCAGGCCCGGGTAACCGGGCCCTTCTCGCCTCCCACGCTACGCCACAGATAGGCGGCATTCACCATCGTGCTGGCAGCTGTTAACCCTGGATTAATCAGGTCGGGGCTACCCAGGGCCAGGGCAGCGGCGTATAGTCAAATCGGATAAGTGTTCGCAAACATCCTGCATCAGGCCAGAACGCGGGTGCAGGGACGGCGCCGCTCCAGACCCTGGCGGCCCGGCGGTCACGGCCGGATCGGATACGGGGTTTTTAGCGATGCGCCACCCAGAAGCCGCGCGATGCGCGACCGCAGTAACCACCCACTCGCGGCGTGCCGGGCACGCCTGGGGCGCTGCCATGCTTGAGGACATCTACCCGGTGCAATGGGCCGGCCAGCAGGCGGTCCTGGAGCTTCCAGAGCATATAGACGAGTCCAACGCCAAGCAGATCCAGGACGAGCTGCTATCGGTCATCAACCACGGCGTAAAGGCGCTGATCGCGGACATGACCGCGACGATCTCATGTGATCACGCTGGCGCGGATGCCGTAGTGTGCGCCTTTCAGCAGGCCGTCATCAGCGGCACGGAGCTGCGGCTGGTGGTCACCGCCCAGATCGTCCGGCGCGTGCTCAGCCTCAGCGGCGTGGACCGTCTGGTCTCCATCTACCCGTCCCTGGAGACGGCCACGGCCGCCGCCGGCGTGCCAGCGGCGGTGCTCACCCAGAGGAGACCCGCCAAGCGCGGCGACAACTGGGGCCGGACGGGAACCGATGGCCACCTAATCCGCGATCTCACCGGGGCCCAGCAGCTCCAGGACCTCGCCAGCCTGGCCAGGGCCGCAGTCACAGCAGAGCACGAACGCCGCAGCCGGGAACTGCTCGACACGGTCATTACCCGCCTTTTCCACGTCGCGCTCAGCCTGCAGGCCACCACCGACCTGCCCGCAGAGGTGACCAGGCAGCGCATCGCCGAAGCCCTCGGGCACCTCGACGACACCATCCGCGAGATCCGCGACACCGCATTCACCACCCGCGGCCGCAACCCTCCACCGCTCAACGATGCCGGGTGACGCTACTGCGCGCCTAGCCGAGCGGCCCAGGCCGCCGTCAGCGTAAGGGCGGGCACGCGACGCCAGTCCTCACCGAGCTATCAGGTCGTGGCCCGACGCAAGCCTGACCGTCCGGTGATGCGAAAGGACCTCAACCGGTCCGCGTGACCAGCGGCCCCGCTGCAGCGCGGATCGCTCACTGTTGCCAACGCGGTGGCCGGACGCCACACCTGCGGCCCAGGGCGGTGCCCGCCTCTGCGTGGCGCTTGCGTGGCCGTCACCGGCCTGCTCAGATGGTGGCGGGGCGGCTTCCCGGCCCGGGCTGGCTGTGGGTGTTGGCGGCGCTGACCTCGCCGTGGCAGTGCGGGCAGGTCAGCATCGGTGCGGTGATGTTCCCGCAGGTGTCGTGGACGAGCACGGCCGGCGGCCCGCCCGGCGTGGGCGCCCATTCGTCTCCCCAGGCCAGCAGTGCCGCGATGACCGGGAACAGCGCCCGGCCCTTCTCGGTCAGGTGGTACTCGTAGCGGGGCGGGTGCTGGCTGTAGGCACGCCGCTCGAGCACGCCCTGGTCGGTAAGTTTCTGCAGCCGGGCGGTAAGCACGCTGCGGGCCAGGCTCAGGCTGGCCTGGAAGTCATCGAAGCGGCGGGTGCCGCGGAAGGCGTCCCGCAGGATCAGCAGGGTCCACCACTCGCCCACCACGTCCAGCGTGCGGGCGATCGAGCAGTTCCACTCCGCCAGGCTCGTCATGCGCATGACAGAAAGATACCGAAGTAAGTCTCTTGACAAGACTAACTAGCTCGTGGGAGGGTCGACTCAGTAAGTCTTTTCAAGCTACTAACTGGGGGACGCCGTCATGGAGCACGTGATACCCGCCATTGACCACGGGCCACTCGCCTTTGATCACGGAAGAACGCTGCCATGGCCGTGACGCACCCAGAGAACTCCTGCACCACGCACCGGATCCAGGCACCCGGCGGCGACCTGCACGTCATTGACCAGCCCGGCGTAGAGCCGGCGATCGTGCTGATGCACGGCTTCCCCGACGACTGGCGCATCTACCGCAAGCTCATCCCGCACCTGGCCCCGCGCCGCGCCGTCGCCTTCGACTTCCTCGGCTACGGGCACTCCGGCCGGCCCGTTCCCCCCGATCCCGCACAGCACGAGGCGGAGCTGACCGCGGTGCTCGATCACCTGAAGATCGGCAAGGCGGTGCTAGCCGGCCACGATGCCGGCGGGCCCGTCGCGGTCAACGTCACCCTCGGCAACCCGGACCGAGTCAGTCGGCTCGTGCTGATGAACACCTACTACGGCACCGCCCCGCAGCTGCGGCTCCCCGAAATGATCCGGCTGTTCGCCGACCCCGGCCTCACCCCGCTCGCCGACGCCATGACCAGCGACCCTGACCAGCGGATGTGGCTGCTCGCGCACACCGGGCGCCAGTTCGGGCTCGACCCGCTCGCCCCTGAAGGAGTCGAGCTGACCTCGGTCGTCCCTCAGTTCTTCGGCGAAGGCGGCACCACCGACGCGCTCGCCGCGATCCGGGCCTGGACCGGAGCGCTGTTCCCGGCCCTCGCCGAACAAGACGCCACGATCGCCAGCGGCCGGCTAGCCGACCTCGACGTGCCCGTCTCGCTCATCTACGGCGCCCGCGACAACTACCTCAGCCCCAGCCTCGCCCGCCACCTCGCCAGCCTGTTCAGCCACGCCAGCCTGCACCTGATCGACGGCGCCTCGCACTGGCCGCAAGCCGACCAGCCCGAAACCGTCGCAACAATCCTCAAGGACGCCAGGTGACCGACCCGGGAGCAGCCACGGGCCTCGCACGGGCCCGCGGCTGCCACCACGGCATCGTTCGGCCAGGCCTGCCTTCCGGTGACTGGCCTGCACCGGCCGGCGGCGCGTTTACTTGCTGAGGTACTGGCCGAGCCAGGCCAGGTCCGGCGCGCCGAGCCGGTCGGAGGCGGTATTGACCTGGTGCCAATGCGGGTAGATGAGCTGCGGTGCGCTCACCTTGTCCAGTGCCGCGCGCTCATCGGTGCTCAGGACCAGGTTCGCGGCCGCGAGGTTGTCGCTGAGCTGCGCGTCGGTGCGGGCGCCGATGACGAGCGACGTCACAGCGGGCCTGCCGAGCAGCCAGGCCAGCGCCACCTGGGCGGCCGACACGTCGTGGGCCTTGGCGACGTCGATCAGGACCTCGATCGTGTCGTAGAGCTTGTCCTCATCGCGCACTGGCGGCTCGTTCCACTCCCCACTGAGGAGCCGTGAGTTCTCCGGCTGCTCCTGGTTGCGCCGGAACTTGCCGGACAGCAGGCCCCCGGCCAGCGGGCTCCAGACGAGGATGCCGAGGCCCTGGTCGAGTGCGAGCGGCACAAGCTCGTACTCGGCGTCCCGCGCCTCGAGGGAGTAGTAGATCTGCTGCGCCACGAACCGCTGATAGCCGTGGGCGTCGGCTACGGCCAGCGCCTTCATGAGCTGCCAGCCCGAGTAGTTCGACGCCGCGAGGTAGCGGACCTTCCCGGAGCGGACGAGGGTGTCCAGCGTCTCCATCGTCTCTTCCAGCGGCGTCTGCCCGTCCCACTCGTGCACGTGGTAGATGTCGATGTGGTCGGTGCCCAGCCGCCGCAGGCTCGCCTCCACGCCGCCAATGATGTGGTGGCGGGAAAGGCCGGCGTCGTTCGGCCCGCTGCCCATGGACATCCGGACCTTCGTGGACAGCAGCAGGCCGTCCCGCTTCCCCTTGATCGCCTGGCCGACGATCTCCTCGGCCATGCCCTGGGAGTAGACATCCGCGGTGTCGATCAAGTTCACTCCGGCGTCAAGGCACATGTCGATCTGGCGCCGCGCGCCCTCGAGATCGGTGGCGCCGACCGCCCTGAAATTTCCCTTCCCGCCGAACGTCATCGTGCCAAGTGCCAGCGTCGAGATCCGGAGGCCGCTCCGGCCAAGCTGACGGTATTCCATGTAGGAGCCCTTCCCGCACGCGTCGTCTGAGTATCTACTGCCAACTTACGACGGCGCCCCCGGGAGCCGGGCAGCAGGCTGGCGGGCCTCGGCCAGCCTGCCGGATCGCGCCCACAGGCGCCGGATCTGCCGGCGTGTCACGGCACCCATCGCGGGTATCCGCAGTAAACGGGACGGCAACCCGAACGGCCCGGATACCGCCCTGGCCGCCGAGACGGGGAGCGCGCATGGTGACCTATCTCCTCGCGGTGCTTGCGGCATGCGCGAATGCGACAGCCTCCGTTCTGCAGCGCCAGGCGAACCAGAAAGTGCCGCGGGAGGAAAACCTGAGCTGGAAGCTCATCCGGAGCCTGCTGCACGAGCCGGTGTGGTTCGGCGGCGTGCTTCTGGTGATCGTGGGTTTCCTGCTCCAGGCCACGGCGCTGGGCACCGGGCAGCTGTCCGCCGTTGAACCCATCCTTGTGCTGGAACTGCCGGCCACGCTGATCCTTGCCTCCTGGGTATTCGGGTCGCACATGCGGTGGCGGGAATGGGCTTCGACCGTGGCGATGACGGCGGGCCTGGCCGGCCTGCTGTACTTCCTGTCCCCGTCGGCAGGCCGATCGGCCACTGTGCACTGGTACATCTGGCTCATCGGCATCGGCGTGAACCTGGCAGTGGTCGGCACGCTCGTCGCGTGGGGGCGGCATGGCCCAGCCGGACGCGCCGGGAGCAGCGAGGGGAGCAGCTCCCGTCAGGCAGCGGTGCTGGGAGTCGCCGCAGGGACGACCTTCGGGCTGACGGCGGCGCTGATGAAAGGGATGACGACCACGTTCTCCAACGGAATCGGCGCGCTGCTGTCCAGCTGGCAGCTCTACGGGATGATCGCCGCCGGCGTGCTTGCCATGTTCCTGATGCAGTCAGCGATGAACGCCGGGCGGCTCCTCGCGGCCCAGCCCGGGCTGACCCTGTCGGACCCCATCGTGTCGATCCTCTGGGGCGTAATGGCGTTCCACGAGGAGGTCCAGGGCGGGATGCACATACTGTTCGCGGCGGGCAGCGGAGTCATCATGGCGGCCGCGGTGGTTGCCCTGGCGCGATCACCGCTGCTTTCCGAGGAGCCGCCCGCAGACCGGGACGGGCCAGCGGTCACGCCGGCACGGCGCCGGCGAGCGCCGGCGAGACCAGGCACCTGACGCCGGACCGGCCCGGC
>DASQVO010000493.1:0-23599 GCA_035640715.1 Streptosporangiaceae bacterium | reverse complement strand
ATGCCGAGGCTCCCGGCCTGGCTGGTCAGCGCGCTCCTGCTGGTGCAGCCGGCCGGGTCGGTCGCTCTCAGCGCCATGGCGCTCGGTGAGCGCCCGTCGCCGGAGCAGCTTCTCGGCGTGGCATTGATCCTGGCGGGCGTGCTGATCGCCGCGAGCGGCCGCACCCGGCCAGCCCAGCCTGGCGCAGCCGGACGGGAGGGTGTGCCTCAGGATGCCGGGGAACCCGCCGTTCGTTCGTCAGCCTGACCGTACAGTCACGATCCAGCGCCACAGTCACGAACCAGCGCCGCTCCGTTCCTCGTCGGCGAGCGCGGCGAGCCGCCTGGGCGCGACCATCCGGTAGCTGTCCCGTATGAGCTCCGCTATCTCGTCCCAGTCATGGGCAACATCGAGCCGCGCGCCGACCCAGCCTTTGGAGCCGACATATGCGGGGACGAAGAACCGTTCCGGCTCAGCCGCCACCAGCGCCTCCTGCACGCCGGGGGCTCCCTTGAACGTCATGGACCCGCCATCCTCGCTGGTCATGACGAACAGCTTGTCGCGCACCCGGAACGACGGCGCCGAGTGACCGCCGAACGGTTTCTCGGTCACCTCCGGCAGCGTGAGGCAGATTTCCCGGATCCGTGTGACCGCATCGGTATCGCTCACATCCGCCACACTAGGCCCCGGCCTGGCCGGGGAGGTGGATTGACGGGACCACAGCCGGGGGATGTCCGTCATAGCGACGTACGTCCCCGGCCGCAGGCCGGCGGTCACCAAAGGAGATCCGTATGCCGAAAGTTCTGCTCATCACAGGGGACGCTGCGGAGTCCCTCGAAGTCATGTACCCCTATCAGCGTCTGCTGGAAGAGGGCTATGACGTCGACATCGCAGCGCCGTCGGTGAAAAAACTGCAGTTCGTCGTGCATGACTTCGTTGAGAGTTTTGACACCTACACCGAGAAGCCCGGCTACACCTGGCAGGCAGATGTCGCGTTTGCCGACGTTGACCCCGCCGACTATGTGGCCTTGGTCATCCCGGGCGGCCGGGCGCCGGAGTACATACGCAACGACCCGGACGTGCAGCGCATCGTGCGTCACTTCATGAATGATGAGCTGCCCGTCGCGCAGCTATGCCACGCGCCGCAGATCCTGGCCGCCGCGGGGATGCTGCATGGCCGCCGCAGCGCCGCCTATCCGGCGCTGGCACCCGACGTGGCGGCGGCGGGCGGTGAGTTCGTCGACGGAGCCGCGGTCATCGACGGGCAGATGGTGTCGGCCCGCGCCTGGCCGGACCATCCGTCCTGGATGCGCGAGTTCATGCAGATCCTGCGATCCAAGGCACCTGCGTGAGGTTAGCGCAGCTCGGCAGCACCACTGGCCTGGCCCGCGAGCGGTAGATTCTGCTCGTGGGCGTGCCGGAATAGGCCCGGCGACCGTACGCGGAAGGACGTCAGGTGACGGTGGGTGAGGCCGAGGGCATGCGCAGTGTCAGAACGGCGCTGCGTGTGCTTGAGGGCGTCGCGGACCACCAGCCAGCCGGAGTCGGTGAGCTGTCGCGGACGCTCGGCCTGCCGAAGAGCTCGGTCCAGCGGGCGCTGCAGACCCTCGGGGCCGCCGGATGGATCCGGCCTGCGCCAGGCCAGGTGACGCGCTGGGTTCTCACCAGCCGGGCACGTCGCGTGGGCCGGCTCGCCGCCGAGGAGAACAGCATCCGTGAGGCCGCCCTGGGGGCAATGGAGCATCTGCGCGCGGAGACTGGGGAGACCGTGCACCTGATGGTTCCCGACGGGCCGCGTGCCGTCCTGATCGAGCGCCTGGAGACGTCCAACCCAGTGCGCATCGTCCTGGCCCTGGGCAGCAGCGCGCCCTTGCACGGTTCCTCAAACGGCAAGGCCATCCTGGCGAGGCTGCCGGCCGACGAGGCCGAGGCTATCCTCAACGGCGAGCTGCCGCGCTATACCGACAACACCATCGTGGACCGGGAGCAGCTCGCGGCCGAGCTCGCCGAGATCCGCCGGCGTGGCTACGCGACGAATAACGGGGAATGGCGGGCGGACATCGCAGCCGTCGCGGCCGCCATCGTCGGCCCGGACGGACGGCCCGTCGCGAGCCTGTCCGTCTCCACGCCGATCAGCCGGATGCCGCCGGATCTTCCGAGTCGCTACGGCGCGCTGGTGTCAGCTGCCGCCCGCCAGGTGAGCGCGGCGCTGGGATACGACCACGCCGCAGCCGGCTGAGCCCGACCGCCGGCTTTTACCGGCCGCGCCAGCGCGGCGGGCGCTTTTCGACGAAGGCCCGCACGCCCTCGTGGAAATCGTCGCTTCCGTAGCAGGCGGCGATGAGATCATCGCCGTCCGGTAGCCGGGAGTCGCGCAGTCGGCGCAGCGCCTGCTTGCTCGCCCACATGGTGAGCGGTGCATGGCTGCTCAGCTGGTCACACAGCTCGTGCAGCCGAGCGTCGAAGTCCTCCTCCGCCACCACCTCGGTCACCAGGCCGGCCGCGAGCGCCTCGGCAGCGGGCAGAAAGCTCGCCGTATAGATGAGGTGCAGCGCCCGGCCCGATCCGATCAGGTCGGACAGCCGGGCGTAGGTCCGCATCGACACGCAGTTGCCGAGGGTGCGGGCGATCGGCAGGCCGAACTTCGCATCCGGCGTGCAGATGCGTATGTCGCAGGCCGCGGCCAAGCCCAGGCCGCCGCCGACCGCGTAGCCCTGCACGGCCGCGATCGTGGGCACGCGGACGCGCTCCAGCCTGTCCATGACGTGCTCGATCCGGCGCTCGTAGGCCAGGCCGTCCTCGGCGGTCGAGAAGTCAAGGAACTGCGCGATGTCCGTGCCCGCCACGAATGCCTTACCGCCCGCGCCGCGGAGCACGGCCACCCGGACGCATCCATCAGCATCGATGCGCTCGCACGCCTTGACCAGGCCCTCATACATGTCCCACGTCATGGCGTTGCGGGCCGCTGGCCGGTTGAACATGATGGTGGCGGTCTGTCCCCGCACCTCGACGAGCAAGTCGGTCTCGTTCATGCCACGGCTCCCTGCTCGCGCAGTGCGGAGATTTCTGACGCCGAGTATCCCAGCCCGGCCAGGAGCTCATCGGTGTGCTCGCCCAGCAGCGGGGCGGGGCGCCGGACGTTACCGGGGGTATCGCTCAGCTTCACTGGAATGCCGAGGCCGCGGATCTCGCCCTCGACGGGATGCTGCATCGTAACGACCATTTCGCGAGCCAGCGTATGGGGATCCCGGCAGACCTGCTCGTAATCGCGGAGCGGCCCGCACGGCACGCCGGCTGCCAGCAGTGCAGCCACCCAGTCCTCGGTGTCCCGGCTCTTGAGGACCGACTCGAGCTCGCCGGCGAGCACGTCCCGCCGCTCCATGCGGTCGGCGTTGGTGGTGAAACGCGGATCGGAGAGAAGATCCTCGCGATCGAGCGCCCGGCAGAGGCGCTGCCACAGCCGCGGATTGTTCGCCCCGACCATGATGTGCCCGTCCCGTGTCCGCAGCGCCTGGTACGGGGCGGTCATCCGGTGCGCCGAACCGAGCGGCTGCGGCACCCGGCCGGTCGCCCACAGCTCGGCGGTTTCCCACACGGACAGCGCGAGGCCAGCCTCATACAGCGAGGTGTCGATGTACTGGCCGCGGCCGGTCTGCTCGCGGGCGATGCACGCGGCCAGGATGCCGACCGCACAGAACAGTCCCGCCGACATGTCGGTCACGGGCACGCCAGCCTTGGCGGGCTTGCCGCCCGCTTCGCCGGTCACGCTCATGATGCCCGACATCGCCTGCGCGATGAGATCGTAGCCGGGGCGGTCCGCGTAGGGCCCGGTCTGGCCGAAGCCGGAGATCGACGCGTAGATCAAGCGGCTGTTGAGTCTGCTCAAGATTGCGTAGTCGACGCCCAGCCGGCTCGTCACGCCCGGCCGGAAGTTCTCGACCACGACGTCGGCGCTACGCACCAGCTTGTAGAACGCGTCGCGCCCGGCCTCCTGCTTGAGGTCGATCGCGATGCTCTGCTTGTTGCGGTTCACGGCGAGGAACGCCGAGCTCTCACCGCCCGGCATCCGGTGGCCCATGGAGTGGCGGGTGTTGTCACCGGACCCGACAGGCTCCACCTTCACGATGCGGGCGCCAAGATCGCCGAGGAGCTGGCAGCAGAACGGCCCCGCCATGACCTGTGTCAGGTCGATCACTGTCAGTCGCTCTAGTGCCTGGGTCATAGGTATGGATTCCTCCGTTACAGGATGACTACATTCAGGATAGATGCGTGCCGTATAACGGAACAAAATTCGTGTGGTGGCACAGTTAACGTACGCCTGGCGGAAACCGCGATCAAGGCCCGCATACGCTCCGCCGGCCCGAGTCCCCGCGGGCCGGTGAGGTAGCACACAGTCTCGTTCGGCTACCCGGGCCAGCACTCTGAACGGGTGCGCGGTGGCAGTACCCGCTTCAGTCCCCGGCCCCGGGGCGGTTCTGCGGCCCAGTGACCGTGGTTCCTCATAGGATCGCGGCGTGGCAGCACTCACCGGGACCGGCGGCGGCCCGGCCAGCCCGGGCGCGGCGGACGACAGGCCACTGGACGTGCTGCGGCGCGTCTTCGGGTACGAGTCCTTCCGCGGGCAGCAGCGGGAGATCATCGATCACGTGGCCGGGGGCGGCGACGCCCTCGTGCTCATGCCGACCGGCGGCGGCAAATCACTGTGCTACCAGATCCCCGCGCTCGTCCGGCAGGGCACGGGCGTGGTCATCTCACCGCTCATCGCGCTCATGCAGGATCAGGTCGATGCGCTGACGGCGCTGGGCGTGCGGGCGGGATTCCTCAACTCCACCCAGGATCCGGGCGAGCGCCGGCGGGTCGAGTTGGCGTTCCTCGCGGGTGAACTGGACCTGCTGTACCTCGCGCCCGAGCGGCTGAGGGCTGAGTCGGCGCTGCGGCTGCTCGACCGCGGCCGGATCTCGCTGTTCGCCATCGACGAGGCGCACTGCGTGGCCCAGTGGGGGCACGATTTCCGGCCCGACTACCTGGAGCTGTCCACGCTGCACGAGCGCTGGCCGGCGGTGCCGCGGATCGCGCTCACCGCCACGGCCACCCAGGCCACCCGCGCCGAGATCGCCGCCCGGCTCGGCCTGGCGGACGCGCGCCATTTCGTGTCCAGCTTCGACCGGCCGAACATCTCCTACCGGATCGTGCAGAAGAACGAGCCGAGGAAACAACTGCTCGGGCTGCTGCGCGCCGAGCACCCCGGCGACGCCGGCATCGTCTACTGCCTGTCCCGGGCCTCAGTCGACAAGACCGTCGATGTCCTCCTGGGCAGCGGGATCCAGGCGCTGCCCTACCACGCGGGGCTCGACGCCGGCACCCGCGCCGCTAACCAGGCACGCTTCCTCCGCGAGGACGGTCTCGTCATGGTCGCGACGATCGCGTTCGGCATGGGCATCGACAAGCCCGACGTGCGGTTCGTCGCGCATCTGGACATGCCGCGGTCCGTCGAAGGTTACTACCAGGAGACCGGGCGGGCCGGCCGGGACGGGCTGCCGGCGGTCGCCTGGCTCGCCTACGGGCTCGCCGACGTCGTGCAGCAGCGCAGGCTGATCGACACCTCCCCCGGCGACGGCGCGCACCGCCGGCGGCTCGCCGCGCACCTTGACGCGATGCTGGCGCTGTGCGAGACGGCGGAGTGCCGCCGCGCGCAGATGCTCGCCTATTTCGGCGAGACCGCCGCCTCCTGCGGTAACTGCGACACGTGCGTGTCGCCGCCGCAGGTGTGGGACGGGACGGTCGCCGCGCAGAAGTTCCTGTCGGCGGTGTACCGGCTGGCCAGGGAGCGCGGCCAGAAGTTCGGCGCGGGACACATCATCGACATCCTGACCGGCAAGACAACCCCGAAGGTCACCGAGTACGGGCACGACCGGCTGACCGTCTTCGGCGTGGGCGCCGACCTGCGGGAGAGCGAGTGGCGCGGGGTCGCCCGGCAGCTGCTGGCCCAGGGCCTGCTCGGGGTCGAAGGCGACTTCGGCGTGCTGACGCTGACCGGGGCCAGTTCCGCCGTGCTGCGCAAGGAACGCCAGATCATGCTGCGGCGCGAGCCCGAGCGGGCCAGGCGGGCCGCGAGCGGTCGGCCCACGCGCACCGGCGGCACGGCTGGCGGCGCAGCGGACAGCCTGACGCCGGAGGCCGCCAAGATATTCGAGCGGCTGCGCGAGTGGCGGGCGGGCGCGGCGCGGGAGCAGGGCATGCCGGCGTATGTGATCTTCCATGACGCGACACTGCGCCAGATCGCCGCCGACCCGCCCTCGACGCTGGCCGAACTCGCCGCAGTCAATGGCGTCGGCGAGCACAAGCTGGCAAAGTACGGGCAGCAGATCCTCGACGTCCTCACCGCCTAGGGGCGCCCCATGGCGGCAGCGTTGTACGACTTCATCATCGCGGAGAAGTCCGCCGACCTGATCCTCGGCAACCAGCCGCTGCCGCCCGTGGACGTCGAGTTCTACTGGCACCGGCCCGGCCACCGGCGACAGCGGGCACCATTCGAAATAATTTACAAAAATTGGCCCTAATCGCGGGTACTGATTAACGTCCCAGCTGACCGATAGCCCTGTAACAGGCCGTTAACCATTACGAGACAAGGAATTTCCTAACGAAGTACCTAACGTAACCGAATGTCTGGACAAACCGGCACCCTTCTCACCATGATCAGGATGGTCGGTGCCGCTTGGGGTGGCGCCGTCGAGCATGTTTTCCCAGAAACCCTTCCCCCTTCACTCTTAACCAAGGAACGTCCTGGCATGAGTGGGAGACACGGCATGAGCGAGCGGGAGACGCTGCATGAGCGAGCTGGAGACGCTGCATGAGCACACCTGACGCGCCCGGCGTGGCCGTGGCCGACCCCCTTCCCGAGGCGGTCGGCCTCACGCAGTCAGCCGCAGACGCCGGCATCCCACTGAAGCTCCTCGGCGGCCTCGGCATCCGCGTCCTGTGCCCGGACTTCCCGCCGAGGCTGCGCGCTGGCCAGGACATCGACTTTGCGTGCCTGTCGAAGGGCCGGGCCAAGGTGGCGGCCTACCTCCAGGAGAACGGCTGCGAGCCCGACCGCCGGTTCAACAACCTCAACGGCGACCGGCAGATGTATTTCACCGCGCCCTCGGGGCGGCCCATCGACGTGATGGTCGACCGGCTGGCCATGTGCCACACGCTTGATTTCCGGCCGGCGTTCGGCCGGCTTCCGTTCACCCTGGACGCCGTCGACCTGCTCTTGTCGAAACTGCAGATCGTCGAGCTCAACGAGAAAGACGCACGGGACATCGTTCACCTCCTTTCCGGCGTGCCGGTGGGCGGCGATGGCGGCGCCGATGCGGGACCGTACATCGACGCGGATCGCTTCGGCAAGGTGCTCGCCGGGGACTGGGGGTGGTGGCGTACGGTCACCGGAAACCTGGGCAAGCTGCCCGCGCTGATCGCCGACCGCCCCGAACTGGTCCCGCCGCAGCGGCGCTTCGATCCGGTCGCGCAGTCCCGCACGCTGATGGAGCTGGCGGAGTCCGTCCCGAAGGGCGTGAAGTGGCGCCTCCGGGCGAATATCGGCGACCGGGTCCGCTGGTATGAGCTGCCTGAAGAGGTGGATCACTGATCCTTCCGGATCGGCAGCGTCTGAAGCCGGCCGCCAATGGACGTTCTCACGCGTCGGGCGTCCATGCACCGAGGCGCGCATAGCGCGCAAGGGGGTTTCTCGTGAAAATTTTTTTCGCCACCGATATCCACGGCTCCGAGACTTGCTGGCGGAAGTTCCTGAATTCTGCCGCGTTCTACAAGGCCGACCTCGTCGTGCTGGGCGGGGATGTCACCGGCAAGGTGATGGTGCCGATCGTGGCGCACACCGGGTACTGGCTGGTCACGCTGGGCGGCGAGGAGCATCGCCTGGAAACCCAGGAGGAACTGGAGGACGTCAAGCGCCGGATACGCAACCGCGGGTCCTACCCGGCGATCGTCACCCCCGACGAGCTGACATCGCTCAACGAGGAGGAAGGCGCCATCGACCGTCGTTTCACGGTCGAGATGCTGCACACCCTGGACCGGTGGCTCGACATGGCCGACGGGAAACTCAGGGCCGGCGAGATCCCGTGCATCGTCAACGGCGGCAATGACGACATCTGGGAGATAGACGACGTCATCGAGGCGTCGCCGTGCATGAACTTCGGCGAGGGCAAGGTGGTCGATATCGGCGGCTTCCACCTCGCCTCCATGGGATGGACCAACCCGACCCCGTGGAACACCTTCCGCGAGGCACCCGAGGACGAACTTGCGCGCAAGATCGAGGCGCTGGCCGCCCAGATACCGGACATGGGCCGGGCGATCTTCAATTTCCACGCCCCGCCCTATGGGACGGGACTCGACGAGGCGCCCGCGCTTGATGCGAGCCTGCGCCCCATGCACGGCGGGGCGGTGCTGAAGCCAGTCGGATCGACCGCGGTGCGCGAGGGGATCCTCAAACACCAGCCGATGATGTCGGTCCACGGACATATTCACGAGAGCAGGGGGGTGTGCAAACTCGGCAGGACGTTCGCCGTCAATCCGGGCAGCGTTTACGGTGACGGCGTGCTGCAGGGGGCTGTCCTGGAGTTGAACGAGAAGAAAGGGAAGGTGACGAAATATCTTCTCGTTAACGGCTAACCCGGCAAAATTATTTGCCAACCAGCTATGTCAGATATAAGTCAGGCCGAAGAATGATCATAACAATTAACAAATGGGAGGCAGCATGACGACAGGGGCGATCGGAGAGGAAAGACCGGCGCTCTTCCTCCGCAAGGCGACCGGTCTCGTCCGCGGCTGGTCGGTACGGGACGCGATGATCTACGCGTGCCTGTCCACGAACGTCGTGACGCTCGGGCTCTATGAGTTCTCGTTCGCGTCGGCGTTCCCGAAAGGCCAGCTCCTGACCTCGATCCTCATCTCGGGCGTGTGGGTGTCGTTCCTGGTCATCGCGTACGCCGGACTCGTCGTCACGATCCCGCGTGCGGGCGGTGACTACATCTGGCAGAGCCGCATTCTCGGCAGCGGCGTCGGCTTCGTCATGGCCGCCACCGGATGGTGGTTCATCCTGTGGCTATGGGCGCCCGTCTACGGCAGCATCCTGTCCGTCGAGCTGTTCCAGCCGCTGTGGGCCACGCTCGGCTATCCCAGCCAGGCGGCCTGGTTCGGCACGCATAACGGGATCTTCGTGGTCTGCCTGATCACGATCGCCCTCGCGGGCATCCTCGTCTCGATCGGCAT
Organism: Streptosporangiaceae bacterium; assembly: GCA_035640715.1. Classification (GTDB taxonomy): domain Bacteria; phylum Actinomycetota; class Actinomycetes; order Streptosporangiales; family Streptosporangiaceae; genus DASQVO01. The sequence goes on along the minus strand of DASQVO010000493.1, from coordinate 14,350 downwards.
GGCGGGGTACGCGCGGGTCCAGAAATGGTGCTTCTACGGCGGCCTGCTGGGATTCGCGATCATCGTCGTGCTGCTGCTCACATTCAGCCGGGGCAGCTTCGTCACCTCGTTCAACTTCGAGGCGCACAAGATCTTCGGCCTCAGCAACGCCTACGCGGCGACGACGAGCGGGGCGGGCAAGCTCGGGTACACGGCACCGGCCTTCGGCTTCGGGCCGCTCGGCCCGACCATGCTGCTGGTCCCGATGATGCTGTTCTACCTGCTGTGGCCGAACTGGGGCACCACGCTGTACGGCGAGGTCCGCGGCGCAAGCGACTTCCGCCGCGTCTTCACCGGCATGTTCGCCGGCCTGTGGACCACAGTCGCACTGTCCGTCGTGTTCCTGCTCCTGTTCGCCAAGACGTTCGGCTGGGCGTTCTTCCAGAATGCCGACTTCCTGTCGGCGAACTCAAGCTTGGTGGGGACCCTGCCCGCGGCCCTGAAGGACAATATCCTTCCGATCTGGCCGTACCCGGTGATGCTGGCCGGCTGGCTGGTGCACAACACAGCGTTCCAGGTGATCCTCATCCTGCTGATGAGCCTGTGGTTCTTCGGCTGGGTGGGAACGCTGTTCCTGTCCTCGACGCGGGTCATCTTCGCCGCCGCCTTCGACCGGGTGCTCCCCGACCGGGCCGCGCAGGTCTCCGAGAAGCGCCGCGTGCCGATGGCCTCGCTGCTCCTGATGCTGCTCCCGGCGGTGGGCCTGAGCGCACTGTACGCCTACAACACGACGTTCGCGACCTACACGCTGGACGCCACGCTGGTCATCGCGGTGACCTACCTGTTCAGCGCCATCGCCGTCGTCATCCTGCCGTGGCGCAAGCCGGACCTGTGGCGCGCGTCGCCGGCCAGCCGGATGAAGCTGCTCGGCGTGCCGATCGTCCCGGTGGCCGGGGTGGTGACCATCGGCCTGATCGGCTACAGCCTGTACGAGTGGCTGTCGAACTCGGGCTACGGGGTGAACAAGCGGTCCTCGCTGGTGTACATGGGATGCATGTACGTGCTGGCTATTGTCATCTACGTGACGGCGAAGCTGGTGCGCAACCGGCAGGGAATCGACTTGTCGCTCATCAACAAGGAGATTCCCGTCGAGTAGGACCAAGTCCTAACGGACAGACCGTTTTACCGGCCGCGACCCCGGGCCTCCGGCCCGGGTGAGCGGGCAGTGTATCGGCGAGCAACCGGCGCGAGCAGGCGGGGGGCTCCGGGGGTCGTCCCCCGGGCCAGCACTGTCCCCGGGGCCCGCCTCAGTCCCCTCGCACAGCGGCGAGGTTCTCGCGCAGTGCCCTGGTCATCGGATCGCGGCGGCCCATGGCCTCCTCGCAGTCGGCAACGGCACGCTCGAGAAGCTTGATCGCCTCGGCCTTGCGTCCTGCCGTGTGGTAAGCAGAGGCGAGATTGGCGCGCGATGTGAGCGTGTCGGGATGGCCAGGCCCCAGGATCTGGTTGAAGCCGGCGAGGGTGCGCTCGTAGAGGGGGATCGCGTTCGTCAGCCGCCTGGCCGAGTGATAAGCGGAGGCGAGGTTGCCGCAGGCGGTCAGCGTGTCACGGTGATCGGGGCCCTGCACCCGCTCCCGGTCCGCCAGGGTCCGCTCGTAGACCGGGATCGCGTCCTTCATCCGCCCCGCCGCCTCATACGCGTAGGCCAGGTTGGCCTGTGCGGTCAGCGTGTCACGGTGATCGGGGCCCTGCACCCGCTCCCGGTCGGCCAGGGTCCGCTCATACAGCACGATCGCGTCCTTCATCCGCCCCGCGATGCGGTAGGCGTAGGCCAGGTTGGCCCGCGCGGTCAGCGTGTCACGGTGATCGGGGCCCTGCACCCGCTCCCGGTCGGCCAGGGTCTGCTCATACAGCGGGATCGCGTCCTTGACCCGCCCCGCTGCCTGGTAGGCGGAGGCGAGGCTGACCCGCGCGGCAAGCGTGTCGGGGTGACCCGTTCCCAGCACCCGCGCCTGGTCGGCCAGGGTTCGCTCATACAGCAGGATGGCGTCCTTCAGCCGTCCCGCGCTCTGGTAGGCGTGCGCCAGGCTGGCGGAGGTGGCCAGCGTAGCCGGGTTCCGCGGGCCCAGCTTGGCCTCGCGCTCAGTGAACAGGCTCTGCAGGACGGTGATCGCATCGTTCAGCCGTCCCGCCGCCTCGTACGCCGCGGCGAGATTGCCACGGGCCAGTGCCGTCTGGGCGTGCCCCGCGCCGAGGACCCGGCTGCTGGCATCCGTCATCATCTGCCAGTACGCGATGGCTGGCCCGGCGAGCCGTGCGCGATCCAGGCTCTGGCCGGCCCGGAAGAGCACCGGATGGCCCTCGGGATTCCAGAGCCGCTCGCCGGCCGTTTCCCGGAGCCTGGCCGTGCAGTCCCGCAGCGCCTGGCCCAGCAGCGAGAGATCGCCGTCCGGCCAGCCGTGCAGGAGCCCGTTCGCTGCCGCCCGGACGGCCTGATCCACCTCCGCCGGCGGCAGGTACTTCTGCACCACCGACCAGAGGAACGAATGCAACCGCACGGTGCGCGCCGCGCTGTCGGGGTCGATGGTCACCAGGCCGAGGCGGGCCAGGTTGCGCACGGCCGCGCGGATCTGGTTCTGGTCGGAAACCGTGCCCGTGCCGGGGCGGCCCGTGATGTAGGCACAGGCGGCCGGGCTGGTGAGCACCTGGCCCGGGATGCCGTTCGGGTCGAGCAGCGCGGCAAGTGCCAGCGTCGGCCAGGCCAGCCCGGCCGGCACCAGCTCATTGGCGCGTTCCACCGCCAGCGACCAGCAGGCCACCACGGACGGGGAACTGCTCTTGCCCACCACCTCGGCGACATGCCCGATCCGTTCGCCGTACCGGAGCCGGAAGTCGCGGCAGCCGATTCCGCAGTCGGCCATCAGCGCGGCGGCATAGGCCAGTTCCAGCGGTCGCCTGCCCAGCTCCTCAGCGAGGTCAAGCGCCTCGATCCGCTGGTCGGGATAGGTGAGCCTCGCCGTGAGGTAGGCCAGCGCCTCACGAAGGCTGAACCCGCCGACCTGAACGACGCGTACATCCTGCCCGCGCGGCGCGGCGTCCCGGCGCCGGGTCGTGACAAGGACCCGGCCGGCCGGCCCGCGCGGCCACAGGCCGTCGGCGTCCGCCGGATCGGCGAGATCATCAAGCACTACCAGCCATGGCCGGGTGCTGCCGGCCAGCCAGGATACGAACCGGCCCGCCGCCGTGTCGACGTCATCCCGGGAGTCGGCGGCGCCCATCGCGGTCAGCGCGTCGGCGTAGCCGGTGAGAATCGCTTCCCGGCTGGAGGCGGTGACCCACACCACCAGCTCTGCCGCCCGCGCCTCCCAGGCCGACTGCGCGAAGCCGACGGCGAGCTGGGTCTTGCCCGTGCCGCCGATCCCGCGCTGCCCGACAGCCGGCTCCTGGTCACTGTCGGTCAGCACGACGGTCTCGCCGGGCTGGACGCCGCCTGCCGCGCCGAGGCCTGTCTCCGGCCGCGCGGTGTACCAGCCATCCAGCGGCGGCACCGTTCCTGCCCAGACCGGCCAGGTCACCGCAGCGCTCTCACGTTGCCGCCTCTCAGTCGATGACCTGCTCGTTCACCCTTACCGGCCACCGCTCGCCGAGCGGCCAGGAAACAGCTCCGCGGCCAGCCGCGACCACGAGTGGCAGACGTCACGCTACGACACGGCGCGCGCAGCCACATTGAGTTAACGTTAACGCTTTGTCACGATTTACCCCGGAGGCATCCGGCGCCTCAGCGTCGCGAGAAAGGGTCGGCCCCGGCGAGGTGCTGCGGCTGGCTGGCCAGGGCGCGGCGGCCGGGGCGCGGCGGCGATGTCATGGCGTCGAACTGGACGGCGACGGCCGGGTCCGCGTCCTCGGCGCCGTGCTGCCCGTCAAGGGAGAGCGCCCCGCCGACCGGGACAAGGTGGACGTTCTCGTCCGGCCGGAGAGGGTTCCGGTGCTGGTCACCACGCGCCGCTAGGGCGCGCGGCGGGCGCGGGCGCGGCGCTTGCCCTCGTGCATCGCCTGCACCCGGGCGACGGGGATCGTGTGCCCCTCCTCGATCAGTTCGGTGCTCAGCGACTGCGGCGCAGGCATCAGGGCCGCCCACGGATCGGCGTCGGCGAGCAGGCGCGCGGCGGTGTGCACGGTGAAGTCGGCCGGCGTCACCCGGTCCAGGTCATCCCAGGCCACCGGGAACGACACCGGGACGCCCGGCCGCAGGCGCGGGCTGTAGGCGGCCACCACCGTTGCCCCGCCGGCGCGGGTCGAATCGATGAAGACCTTGCCTTCCCGGTCCTCCCGGATGAACGCCGTCGTCGCCAGCGCGGGATCCAGGCGCTCGGCGCGCACGCCGAGCGCGCGGGTGGCCGCGGCCACATCGACGGCACTCACGTCAGCGGCCAGGGGCACGAACACGTGCACGCCCTTCGCGCCGCTGGTCTTGACCGCACCGGCAAGGCCGGCCTCGGCCAGCGCCTCGCGCACGAGCAAGGCCGCGCGGACAGCCAGCCCGAACGCGTCCGCGGACGGCGGGTCGATGTCGAGGATGAGATGGGTCGGATGATCCCATTGACCAGCCCGAACGAGGGCGGGGTGATACTCGACGGCACGCTGGTTGGCGAACCACAGCAGCGTCCGGCGGTCGTTGCACAGCGCGTAGGACACTTCCCGCTTGGACGCGTCCGCCCACACCGAGACCGTGCGCACCCACGGCGGGGTGTACGTAGGCACGTTCTTCTGCATGAATGGTGCCTGGCCGGGCCGGACCCGGATGACCGACAGCGGCCGGTCCATCAGCACGGGGATGATGCGGTCCCGGACCGCGTCCAGGTAGTCCACCAGATCCCGCTTGGTAGCCCCCGCCCCGTCGAACAGCGGCTGGCCAAGATTGGTCAACGGCACATCGGCCCGGACCTCTTCCCCGCTCATGTGCTCAGCTTGGCATCGATCTCCGGAGGCCTCCACTGGTGCGGCGATCAGCCGCGCTGGAACTTCGGCGGAGCCGCCCCGCGGCCCATGACACGAATGGGACGATGAGGGCATGCAGGTCAATCAGAACGACGGGACCGGGGCATGACTTTCACCAGAGGGTTCCGCGGCCGCCGGGAACGTGATCCGCGGCTGCCGCCAGGCCAGTACGATGTGGGCTCCGACTGGCCTGTGCTCACCGCCGAAGCGACCCCCACCCTGTCCACCGCTACCTGGACCTTTGGCATCGAAGGGCTGGTGGAGAAGCCGGCCACCTGGACCTGGGACGAGATCAGGGCGCTGCCCACGTCGGACTATGCGGGCGACATCCACTGCGTCACCACCTGGTCGAAGCTGGGGGTCAGCTTCCGCGGGGTGTCGGTCGACACGTTGCTGGAGGTGGCCAGGCCGCTGCCGTCGGCGAGTTATGTGCTGGCTACCTCCCACACCGGCTACACGACCAACCTTCCCCTCGATGATGTGACCGGAGGCAAGGCCTGGGTGGTCTGGGAGTTTGAGGGCCGTCCCCTGGCCGCCCAGCATGGCGGGCCGGCCCGGCTGCTCGTCCCGCACCTGTACTTCTGGAAGAGCGCCAAGTGGGTGTCGGGGCTGCGCCTGCTCGACCATGACGAGCCCGGTTTCTGGGAGCGCAACGGCTACCACGACCGCGGCGATCCCTGGCTCGAACAGCGCTATCAAGGTGACTGACCAGCTCAGCGGGGACGGCCTGGCCAGCGGGCGGCCCGTCCCCTTTCCCCGTCCCGGGAAATGGCAGCGGTCCACGGTTACCGAGATCCGCACCGAGACGCCCACCGCCAAGACCTTCCGGCTGGCCCTGACCGAGCCGGTGCCCTACCTGGCCGGCCAGCACTTCATCGTGCGTCTCACGGCCCCGGACGGGTACCGGGCGCAGCGCTCCTACTCGGTCGCCTCCGCGCCCGATGATTCCGGCCAGATCGAGCTGACCGTGGAACGGCTGCCGGACGGTGAGGTCTCCTCGTTCCTGCACGATGTGGTCGTGGTCGGGGACGATCTGGAGGTGCGCGGCCCGATCGGCGGCTGGTTCATCTGGCCCGGTGACACCCCGGCCGTGCTGATCGGCGGCGGATCGGGCGTGGTCCCGCTCATGGCGATGCTGCGCCTGGCGCGCCGCAACGGCCGTGCGGACCTGCTGCGTCTCGTCGTCTCGGTCCGCGATCCGGCCAGCCTCTGCTACGCCAGCGAACTGCCCGGCCCGCAGACGACCATCGTCTACACCCGCCGCACCCCGGCGTCCTGGCCCCGCCCGGCCGGGCGGCTGCGCCCCGGCGACCTGCCGGCGCCGCTGCCCGCAGGAGCGACCGGGTACGTGTGCGGCTCGGCAGGGTTCGCCGACGCCGCCACGGCGGTCCTCTGCGAGGCCGGGATGCCGGTGCAGGACATCCGGGCCGAGCGGTTCGGCCCCACCGGGTAGCGGCCGCCGGGGACTTCAGAGCCCACGACCACCCGCCCCGCTGAATTCACCTGGCCGCCTCTCCGTCTTCAGATCCTGGCTGCCCGTACGCCAGCGGTCACGGGGAGCGTACGGGTGACAAGAAAGTGAACGGTTCCTGGCCAGGCTGTCCAGGAAACCGCTGGTAGATACGGTAAAGACCACAGCACATAGTCATCTCCTGAACTTGTATAGCCAACTTATCAGCCCCGGCTGCCCGGCAACGACGTTGGGCACGGACGCGCTCGGGAGGCGCGGATGAAGACGGCATGGCCGGCGCCCGATGGCGGCATGGTACTCGCGCCGCGACGAGCGGAGGTGGCATGAAGCCGGTCGACGTCATCAGCGAGCTGTTCGCCGGCGAGGGCGCCCATGACTACCTGGGCGAAGAGGTGACAGTGGCCACCCACATGCTCCAGGCCGGGGCGCTCGCCGAGGCGGCTGGGGCCCCGCCGGCGCAGGTGGCAGCGGCGCTGCTGCACGACGTCGGGCACATCTGCGGGCGCCAGCCCACTGGGGGCGACCTCATGAACGGCATCGACAACCGGCACGGCGAGACCGGCGCCGCGTGGCTGGCGCAGTGGTTCCCCGAAGAGGTGACCGAGCCGGTGCGGCTGCACGTGGCAGCCAAGCGCTACCTGTGCGCCGTTGTCCCCCGCTACTACAGCAGGCTGTCCGCCGCGTCGGTCTGCTCGCTGGCCGTTCAGGGCGGCCCGATGAACGACGCGGAGGCCGCCGCGTTCGAGACCCTCCCCTATGCGGGCGCGGCGGTGGCGGTGCGGCGGTGGGATGAGGCGGCGAAGGACCCGGCCGTCACCAGCCGCAGCTTCGATCACTTCCGGCCGCTGCTGGTCAGCCTGCTCAGGCGGCCCAGTCTGCTCAAGCGGCACTGAAGTACGGCCTGCGGCGCCTACGTCCCCGGATGGGCCGGCAGGCGGGACAGTGCGCTGGCCGCGACGGAGTCGTGCACGGTGAACGCAACCGCGCATCTCCTCCCATAAACAAGAGGTTATCTGCAGCGGCCGCCGGCCAGCTGTTCAGCTCTCTGCGGCCCGCGGTGGCCCGATGGGAGGCGTCTCTAGCACGGCCAGCTAGGGCTGACCAGCCTCGTCGGCCGGCACCGGTGCCGCGTCCAGGGCGCGCACGGGCGTAGCACTGCTCACCTCGTCCGGCCCGAGCCAGGCCTGCAGCGCCCTGGCCACGCGGCGGCCGTGGTGCTGCATCGGGGCCTCGACAAACCGGTAGGTGAGCGCGGAGCAGCCGAGCACCACCGCGACGACGCCCGCGGCGAGCAGCACCTGCACGGCGAGCGGATGAGACCGGTGCAGCAGCGGGACGGTCCGGTACGCGTTCAGGATCAGCGGATGGAGCAGGTAGACCGAGTAGCTGACCAGCCCGAGCCACGCCAGCGCGGCCGGGATTTTCCGGTGCCGCAGCGCCAGGCCGACGGCGAACGTCGCACCCGCCAGCAGCAGCGAGCTCACCCACTGGAAATCCCACTGCCGCGCGGCCGCCGGCGCGAGGTGCCAGGCCTGGCTGTGCCACAGCCCGGCCGCGACCGTCAGCGCGAACACGGCGACCGCGATGACGGCCGCCTTCCGCCGGCCGAACTCGCCCCGCTCGGCCCGGTACAGCATCGTGCCGGTGAACATCAGCGCGAGGACCGTGAGCCCGCTCCACGGATACGGGTAGGACTGGTTGAACAGGAGCAGCGTCAGGCCGACGGCGGCGGCCAGGGCTGCCCCCGCCGCTCTCGGCAGCCGGCGTCCGCTTACCGCGAGCGCGAGGCCGGCCAGGATGGCCAGGTCGGCGAGGACGGCGACCGTCCGCGGGCCGAGCGCGCTGTCGTTCAGCGCCGACATCGGCAAGATGCCGCCGAGCGCGATGGCCCCGATGGCGGCCGTCAGGGCGTAGCCGCCGCTGTGCCGGTGCACCCGGAACGTGAACAGTGCGCTCAGCAGCAGGTAGAACACCATTTCGTAGGACAGGGTCCAGACGACGTTCGGCACGTTGGGGCCGCTCAGCATGTCCGACATCATGAGCAGTTGCGAGGCCAGCCAGGTCCCCGGATGGCTCGACGCGCCGTGGATGGGGCCGTAGCCGAGCCGCCACGCCGCGACCGACGCCACGATGGCCAGCAGGTACAGCGGGTACAGCCGGAAGGAGCGGCTGACCCAGAAGCCGCGGACACTGCCCTTGCGCTCCAGTGAAGCCGGGATGATGTAGCCGCTGACGAGGAAGAAGACGAAAACGCCGTACTGGCCGCCGTTGAACCACTGGTAGAGGACGTCACGAACCGGCTGCAGCACCAGCGTGCTCATGTGATCGAAGACGACGCACAGGGCGGCGATCCCGCGCAGCGCGTCAAGCCACGCCAGCCGGCTGCCTCTCGCGGGCACTGGCACGGGTTCAGGGGGGGTTGGCTCGGGCGCCAACCGCGCGGTGGCACTGGACACGCGTGTCGACGCTACCGCACGACCGGGACCGATGCGGTTAGCGGCAAGCGCGCTGACGACCCTGACCAGGGCCGTCATATCCAGACGGCTGGCGGTGCCAGGCACCGCCAGGGCGTCGGCATGGGCGCAGCGGCCGCCACGGGACGGGAAAATGACGGCGAGAGGAATATCCGCCGCACGTCGCTTAATTCACGAGATAAAAACCGACTTCGCGTTTCTCGCGGGCGCGGCCCATGACAGGGTCCGCCGGAACGGAGGCCCGACCATGACCCACAATCTTTCCGCGGAACAGCCGCGGGTCCGCCTGGAGCCGTGCCCCCGCCGTATCCGTGTCTTTTTCGGGGCGGAGCCCGTCGCCGACAGCACCAGGGCCATGTACCTGTTCGAGACCGGCCACCTGCCCGTCTATTACATCCCGCTCGCCGACGTACAGTCGGACCTGCTGAGGGAGACCGACCACCACACCACGTGCCCGTACAAGGGCGAGGCCACGTACTATTCCGTGGTGACCGGCGATCGCACCGTGGAAAACGCCGTGTGGGCCTATCCGAAGCCGATCGCGGCCGTTCCCGAGCTCGCCAACTACGTGGCCTTCTACTGGGACAAGGCCGACGCGTGGTTCGAGGAGGACGACGAGGTGTTCGTCCACCCGCGCGACCCCTATCATCGCGTCGACGTGCTCCACTCCTCGCGGCACGTCCAGGTAGTCGTCGGCGGCACGGTCGTGGCCGACAGCCACCGGCCCCGGCTGCTCTTCGAGACCGGCCTGCCGACCCGTTATTACCTGCCCAAGCTCGATGTCCGCAGCGATCTGCTGGTGCCGTCACAGACGCGGACCCGCTGCCCGTACAAGGGGGAGGCCGTGTACTGGTCGGTGAACGCCGGCGGTGAGCGGCTGGAGGATGCCGCCTGGAGTTATCCCGCTCCCCTGCCGGAAATACCGAAGATCGAGAACCTGATCGCGTTCTACAACGAGCGCGTCGACCTCATCATCGACGGCACCGTCCAGGAACGGCCCAGCACCAGATGGTCCTGAGCACTCCGGGGATCAGCGGCCTGGAGGGTGCGCGCTCCGGGCGGGGCGGGAGCGCGGTGACACCACCGCGAACTAGCGGAAGCAGGGTGGATCACGGAACGATGAGCCGGCCATGACGCTTACCGACGTGCTGCCCGCGACGCCCGATCCCGACTCTGTGTTCAACGCGTTCGCCGACTGGGCGAAGCGGCAGGGGCTGAGTCTCTACCCGCACCAGGAGGAGGCGCTCATCGAGATCGTGTCGGGGGCGAACGTCATCCTGAGCACCCCGACCGGGTCCGGCAAGAGCCTCGTCGCCGCCGGGGCGCACTTCGCGGCGCTGGCGGGCGGCCAGCGCACCTTCTACACGGCACCGATCAAGGCGCTGGTGTCGGAGAAGTTCTTCGCGCTGTGCGAGACGTTCGGGCCGGCCAACGTCGGCATGATGACCGGGGACGCGAGCGTCAACGCGTCGGCTCCGATCATCTGCTGCACCGCCGAGATCCTGGCCAACATCGCGCTGCGAGACGGGGAGCGGGCCGACGTCGGCCAGGTGGTCATGGACGAGTTCCACTTCTACGCCGACCCTGAACGGGGCTGGGCCTGGCAGGTGCCGCTGATTGAGCTGCCCCGGGCGCAGTTCCTGCTGATGTCGGCGACCCTGGGGGACGTCTCGTTCTTCGAGAAGGACCTGACCCGGCGCACCGGCCGGGAGACCGCGGTGGTTCGCTCGGAGGCGCGCCCGGTGCCGCTGAACTTCCGCTACGTGACCACGCCGCTGCACGAGACACTGCGGGAACTGCTGGAAACCCACGAGGCCCCGGTCTACGTCGTGCACTTCACCCAGGCGGCGGCGCTGGAGCAGGCCCAGGCGCTGATGAGCGTCAACGTGTGCACCCGGGCGGAGAAGGACGCCATCGCCGAGACGATCGGTCACTTCCGGTTCACGGCCGGGTTCGGAAAGACGCTGTCCCGGCTGGTCCGGCACGGCATCGGGGTACATCACGCGGGCATGCTGCCCAAGTACCGGCGGCTGGTCGAGACCCTGGCCCAGGCCGGGCAGCTGAGGGTCATCTGCGGCACCGACACGCTCGGCGTGGGCATCAACGTGCCGATCCGGACGGTGTTGTTCACCGCGCTGTCCAAGTTCGACGGGAGCAAGACCCGGCTGCTGCAGGCGCGGGAGTTCCACCAGATCGCCGGGCGCGCCGGGCGCGCCGGGTACGACACGGTGGGGACCGTCGTGGTGCAGGCCCCCGAGCACGTGATCGAGAACACCCAGGCGCTGGCCAAGGCGGGTGACGACCCGAAGAAGCGGCGCAAGGTGGTGCGCAAGAAGCCGCCCGAGGGGTTCGTGTCGTGGGGCCAGCCCACCTTCGAGCGGCTGGTCGCCGCCGAGCCCGAGCCGCTGAAGTCCCGGTTTGCGGTCAGTCACGCCATGCTGCTGAACGTGATGAGCCGGCCGGGTGACGCGTTCGCCGCGATGCGGCACCTGCTGACCGACAACCACGAGGACCGCGCCTCGCAGCGGGCGCACATCCACCGGGCGATCCAGATCTACCGGGCGCTGCTGGCCGGCGGCGTGGTCGAGCGGCTGGACGAGCCGGACAAGCTGGGCCGGTGGGTGCGGCTCACCGTGGACCTGCAGTTCGACTTCGCGCTCAACCAGCCGCTGTCGCCGTTCGCGCTGGCCGCGCTGGAGCTGCTGGACGCCGAGTCGCCGTCGTACCCGCTGGACGTGCTGTCCGTCATCGAGGCCACCCTGGACAACCCGCGCCAGGTGCTGTCCGCGCAGCAGTTCCGGGCCCGCGGCGAGGCGGTCGCGCAGATGAAGGCGGACGGGATCGACTACGAGACCCGGATGGATCTGCTGGACTCGGTGACCTGGCCGAAGCCGCTGGAGGACCTGCTGGAGCACGCGTTCGGGATCTACCGGCGCGGGCATCCGTGGGTCGCCGACCATGAGCTGGCGCCCAAGTCGGTGGTCCGCGACATGTACGAGCGGTCGATGACGTTCACCGAGTACATCGGCTTCTATGGGCTGTCCCGCTCGGAGGGCCTGGTGCTGCGGTATCTGGCCGACGCCTACAAGGCGCTGCGGCAGACGGTCCCGGAGGACGGCAAGACCGAAGAGCTCATCGACCTGATCGAGTGGCTGGGTGAGCTGGTCCGCCAGGTTGACTCCAGCCTGATCGACGAGTGGGAACGGCTGCGTAATCCGGACGCCGAGCCGGCTCCCGTCGCCGACGATCGGCCGCCCTCGGTGACCGGCAATGTACGGGCGTTCCGGGTGCTGGTCCGCAATGCCCTGTTCCGCAGGGTCGAGCTCGCCGCGCTGCGCCGCTACGACGACCTCGGCGCGCTTGACGGGGACGCGGGCTGGGACGCCGACGCGTGGGCCGGTGCGCTGGAGGCCTACTTTGCCACCCACGACGAGATCGGCACCGGCCCCGACGCGCGCGGGCCGGGACTGCTGATCATCGACCCAGGACCGGACCGCTGGTCGATGCGCCAGATCTTCGACGACCCGGCCGGCGACCACGACTGGGGCATCAGCGCCGAGGTAGACCTGGCCGCCTCGGACGAGGCCGGAGCGGCAGTGCTGCGAGTGACCGACGTTGGCCAGCTTTAGCAGCCCTCTGGGAAGGCGAATGCCGGACGCCTGAAATGACGCTTTCCTTGTTCGCCTGGGCAGTCCTGCGTTGGCGTGGAGACTGATGTTCATCTCAGGGCAATAGGCTGTTCGCGCCGAGGCTCCCTGAAGACCTACCCGGGCGTGGCACTTTCGGCTCAGGCCGGCCAGACGACCGTCGGCAATGGACCCGTCGGTCTCCGTAGGCGAGGAGGCAGGTGCCAGTGAACAGCCCCGCACCAGAATCCGGTCCATCTCCTGACCAAACCCGCCAGTGGCCGCTGAGCCGGCGGCGGTTTCTCGGCGGTTCAGCCTCGGCGCTGGCGGCTGGCGCGGCAGTTCCCGGCTTCCTCCGTAACGCCGGTGGCGGTGCGGCCGCCAGCAGCGCGGAAACCGCGGCCCGCGAGGCCAGCCACGCCGCGGCGCTGCGCGCTCTCGGGCGCAGGTCGCTTCGCGTCCCGGGCTCCCGTCCGTATCCAGGCTTGCCCGCGGGCACCGACACCATCCCCGGCATTCAGCACATCGTCGTGCTGATGATGGAGAATCACTCGTTCGACAACATCCTCGGGATGCTCGGGCGCGGCGACGGGTTCACCCTCGGCCCCGACGGCCTCCCCACGGCGACCAACCCCTACCCGAACGGGCAGATACAGCACGCGTTCCGGATGCCGACAACCTGCCAGCTGCCGTCGCGGCCCAGCCAGGAATGGCTGGCGAGCCACAACGCCTACGCGGGCGGCAAGCTGGACGGCTTCGTCAGCACCCCGATCAGCCCGGCCAACTCGGAGATCGTCGGCGGGGTGGCCATGGGCTACTGGACTGGCGACGACCTGCCCTTCACCTACAGCCTGGCGCGGACGTTCCCCCTCGGAGACCGCTGGTTCAGCTCGGTGCTCGGCCAGACGTTCCCCAATCGCCGGTACCTCATCGCCGGCACCTCGGCCGGGATGACCGACGACAGCGGCATCTCAGCTATCAACCTCGCCGGGCCGGCCCCCCACGGAACCATCTTCAACATGCTGGACCGGCACGGGATCAGCTGGGAGAACTACGTCAGCAGCTACCCCACGGGCGCGACGCCCGAACTGTATGTCAATGACGCGGTGCCCGAGGCCCGGCACCACAAGGCGCTGTCGAAGTTCTTCACCGACGCCGCAGCGGGCACCTTGCCGGCGTTCAGCCTTCTCGACCCTGACTACACCACCCAGTCGCAGGAGAACCCGCAGAACATCGTCGTCGGGGAGGCGCTGATCGCGCAAGTGGTACACGCGCTGGGCGCCTCACCGCTCTGGCCGCACACACTGTTCGTGCTGATGTATGACGAGCACGGCGGTTACTACGACCATGTGCCGCCGCCTCCGGCGATTCCCCCGGACGGCATCCGGCCGCTGGTCCAGCCCGGCGAGTCCGCCTATGACGGCTTCGCCCGCTACGGGTTCCGGGTCCCCTCGGTGGTGGTGTCCCCGTACGCCAGGCGCAACCACGTCAGCCACATGCTCCACGACCACACATCGGTCCTCGCGATGGTGGAGCGGAAATGGAACCTTCCCGCTCTCACCTACCGCGACGCCAACGCCAACGACCTGACCGACTTCCTCGACCCCGGCGCGCTGGCCACCAGGCGGCCGACGTTTCCGCGCCTGCCTCCGCTGGCCGCGCCAGGTGATACGGCCGCGGCGCTTGCCTGCTCGATGACCGGCCCCGGAACGATCCCGCCGCCAGGCTCCGTCACCGGCTGATCTCGCAGCTTGCCGCGGACTGCGCGGCGCTGAGCCCGCGGCTCAGCCGGCGAACGGAGT
>DASQVO010000492.1:0-12984 GCA_035640715.1 Streptosporangiaceae bacterium | reverse complement strand
TCCACTTCCCCAACTCCGGCTGGATCACGATGAGCAGGCAGACGCTGGACGAGCTGCAACGCTTCAAGACCCGGCGGGCGCTCCCCACCTGGGACGCGACGGTATCGGCCCTGCTCGCCGAGGCGGCGGACGCGGCAGACCTGCCTCCCGCTGGGGCGGCTGACACGCCTCCGTGCACAGCGCCCATGTGCGCGCCTCCGGCACGACGCACGGAGGCGGGCCAGCGGGCACCATCAGGCGAAGCGCCCGCGAAGGAGGCGGAAAGGTGACGCTTTCCTCCACCCACGCTGCCCGCGCGCGACGCGTCGCTGACGCGATCCTGTACGAGGGCTACTTGCTGTACCCGTATCGCCAGTCATCGCGGAAGAACCAGGCCAGGTTCCAGTTCGGCGTGCTGATGCCGCCCGCCTACCGCTCCGTCGACGACAGCGAGCCTTCCGCCTCCCAGACCGAGTGCCTGGTGGAGTGCCCCGACGACGCCCGGGTCGAGATCGCCGTCCGCTTCCTCCACGTGCGCCACCGCACCGTGCAGGCGGTGTCGCCAGAGGCGGGAAAGCTGCGGGACGTGGCTTCGCTGCGCGTCGAGGGCACGGAGTTCACCGCCTGGACCGAGGCCGCCGAACGCGAGGAGCAGGTGGATCTGGCCGTCTCCGACCTGGCCGGGCCGGGTGCGGAGGTGCCCTTCCACATCGGCAGCGGCGAGTCGGCCGAGGACCTGGCCGGCTCCCGGGGCGTGCGGGCCGGGCGGCTGACCCACCGGTGGGCCGCGCTGGACGGCGTGATCCGCGTGCAGGCCGAGCGGGTCGCGGGCCCGTACCGCGCCCTGCGGCTGCGTGTCCGGGTCGAGAATCACTCCCACCCGGACGGGCCGCTGGGCGGCCGGGACGACGGCCTCCGCTACGCCCTCATCGCGGCGCACTCGCTGATCGGCGTCCCCGGCGGATCGTTCATCTCCATGACCGACCACCCGGAGTGGGCGGCCGCGGAAGTCGCCGCCTGCACGAACATCGGCACCTGGCCCGTGCTGGCCGGCCCGGCCGGGTGCCGTGACCTGATGCTGTCCTCACCGGTCATCCTGTACGACCATCCAGAGATCGCGCCGGAGAGCGCGGGCGACCTTTTCGACGCGACCGAGATCGACGAGATCCTCACGCTGCGGACGATGGCGCTGACGGACGAAGAGAAGCAGGAGGCCCGCGCCACCGACCCGCGCGCCGCCGATCTCATCGACCGCCTGGACGGGCTCCCGCCCGAGATGCTGGAACGCCTGCACGGCGCCATCAGGTACCTGGAGCCCGCCTCCGGCCCCGTACCATCCCCCGCCTACACCGCCGCCGGGCCGTTCCCCGGCGCGGCCGCGGCCGCGGACCCCGGTGCCTTCGAGCCCCCGTCGGCCCCCTGGTGGGATCCCGGGGCCGACACGTCGGTCTCGCCGGAGACCGATCACGTCGTCATCGAGGGCATCAGGATCGCCAGGGGCAGCAGGGTCAGGATGCGCCCCGGCACACGGCGCGCCGATGCCCAGGACCTGTTCCTCATCGGCCGGGAGGCCCTTGTTGAGGCCGTCCTGCACGATGTGGACGGCCAGGTGCACGTGGCGGTGAGCCCGGTCAGCGATCCCGTCGCCGAGCTGCAGCGAAGCCATGGAAGGTTCCTGTACTTCGCCCCGGACGAACTCGAGCCCGCCGCGGGCGGGTCACCAGCGGATGAACTCACCCCTGGCAACCGTGACGACCGGGAACCCGGCCAGGAGGAGGAAACGACATGATCAGCAATCTCATCAAGGCCGCGCTGATCGCGGCGGTCCTCGCGCTGGTCGTCCAGTCGCTGCCCGACATCAAGCGCTACCTCGAGCTCCGCGAGATGTGACCGCGAGCGAGGGCACCTGTCGCTCCGCCAGGCCGTCCGGCCTGCCATCTGACCGCCACGACGGGCAGCGTCATCAGGGGCCGGGCACTATGAGGCCGGGCGGCGGTGTAAGTCCCGGGCTACGTTAATCGATGAGTTCGAACTCGACGTCGAGGGCGCGGTAGGTCTCGGCGGCCCTGCGATCGCGGGTGGCAAGCGTGATCCCGTGTTCGGCTGCCGTGGCGCCGACGAGGGCATCGTAGACGGCGCCGCCGGCGATGCCGAGCGGTGCCAGCCCGGCATGGAGCCGTTGCGCGCCCTGGGCGCTGAGGAACCGCGAACCAGGGAAGTTGTGCGCGAGCAACCGTGCCACGGCGGCGGGGGTGCGGCGGTTGGGCGGCGGCAGCCGGGTCAGCACGGAGAAGGTCTCGAAGGCCGCGTGGCCGGCCAGCCCGCAGCTCCGGTCGCCGATGGCCTTCCTGGTGGCCTGATGGTGTTCGTGCCCGGCGGTCGCGAGGGCGACGGCGACGCTGGTGTCGATCAGGAGCTGCGGCCTGTCATCGCTGGTCGGCATCGCGCAGCGTCCGGACGAGGTCGTCACTGACGGTGACGTCTGTGGCCGGGATGACGAGCAGGCCGTCTTCGTTTTCCAGCTGGTCATCGGCGAGAGGTTCTATGCGTAGTCCAGCTCCGTCCGGGGTCACCTCGACCTCGCCGGGCACCAGGCCGAGACTGACCCGCAGCGCCTTCGGGATAACCAACCGTCCTGCCTTGTCAATGGTTGAACGCATACCGTCAACTTACCATGATTACGGTAAGTTAATGGCCCGCCACTGCATATGGCGAGGCATGCCGGTGAACGGGTGTGGTATGAGTTGCGGCAGTGAGCGCACTGCGCGGATGACCGGCTTCCCGGCAGCGAACCGGAGCCCACACGATTCGCCGTCACCGCAGTGGTTCAGCGACACGTTTGCACAGGTAATGGCCGGGCCGAAGCACACCTATCCACAACGTGACCCAACCGTTGGCGCTCATATCGCCGTGTGGCATGTCTACTTTGTGGTACCAAATTACATATGAAACGTTTGACGGGGAGGTTGTAATGCTCTCAGGTCCCAGCCGGATCGGGTACATGGCACTGGCGGTGGCTGCGGCCACGCTGACCGCTGCCGGATGCACCGCATCGCACAATACGGCGGCGCCCAAGCCAGCCAGCAGCTCATCTGTCAGCGCCACACAGGCCATCAAGCTCGCGGCCAGCTACGCTCAGCGCGTCACGTCCTTCGCAGCCGACATCAACGTGCAGACCACGGGCACCGAGGCGACGAGCTTCTCCGGCACCATGGCGGAGCGGACCCAGCCGAGCCTGCTCCTCGCCATGAACGTTGGCAGCATCAGCGCGCAAGGACAGACGGTGCCGGGCGGTATCCAGGAGATCATCAACAGCAGCGACATCTACCTGAAGATGGCCCAGTTGTCCCGTCTGTCGGGCAAGCCGTGGATCCGGATGCCGTTCTCCGAGATCTCGAAGGCGTCCGGCATCAACCTGAGCCAGCTGTTCCAGCAGGCCGAAAGCAACAACCCGCTGGTGCAGACCCAGATGCTGGCAAGTTCGGCGAACGTGCGGAAGGCCGGTACCGCCACCATCGACGGCGTCCAGACCACCGAGTACGCCGGCAGCTATCCCATCTCCGCTGGCCTGGCCAGGCTGCCCGCCGATCTGCGCGCCAAGCTCGCACCGCAGATGCAGGCGATGGGCCTTGGATCGTCGGCAACGTTCCGCCTCTGGCTGGATAACCAGCAGCGGGTCCGGAAGGTGATCGTTTCGGATCAGGGCAGCAAAGAACAGCTAACATCCTCGATCCAGGTCACCAGCATCAACCAGCCAGTCACCGTGACCCTCCCGCCGCCCTCACAAACCGCCACCGTCCCCGCCAACGCCCTCGGCAACGGCTGACCGCCGCGAGGCCCACCCGAAGATCACTGCAGAGAGCGAGAACTGCCCACCAGCGCGACCGCTTCAACCTCGACGAGCTGGCCGTCATATCCGAGGGCGGCAACGCCAAGCAATGCGACCGAGATCGACGAGATCCTCACGCTGCGGACGATGGCGCTGACGGACGAAGAGAAGCAGGAGGCCCGCGCCACCGACCCGCGTGCCGCCGATCTCATCGACCGCCTGGACGGGCTCCCGCCTGAGATGCTGGAGCGCCTGCACGGCGCCATCAGGTACCTGGAGCCCGCCTCCGGCCCCGTACCATCCCCCGGCCACCGCGATCCGTAGGCATCGCGGCCCGGAACGAGACTGCCCTTGACGACTATTCCGTGCACAGTTAGTCTCTGCACGGATAATTTGGGTTCGCTACCTTGAGCTGGGGGTTACACATGTGGAGTACGGAGTACGTGGCAGAGACTGACGCGGCACCCCAGGCGGTATGGGCCGCGTTGCGTGACCTGCACTCGGGCGTCAAGCTCAGCGACCGCAGTGACACGTTCGAGCTGCACGGCCCCTTCCAGAAGGGGACCGAGATATCGGTGACACCGCAGGGACAAGACACCTTCCGCTCGGTGATCATCGAGCTGACCGAGCCTGAGGTGTACGCCGACCAGACCGAGTTCGGTGATCTCACGCTGGTCTTCCGCCACACGCTGACCCCGCTCCCCGGTGGCGGTACCAAGGTCACGCATCGGCTGGAGATCGACGGGCCGAGCGCTGACCAGGTGGCCCCGGAGCTCGGGCCGCAGATCAGCGAGGACTTCCCGGCAGCCATGGCGGACCTGTTCGCCGCCGCCCAGCAGCGGAGCGTCTCGCGCTCGTGACGGTCTACGCGGAAGGCCCGGCCGAGAGCCCGGGATTCCTGCTGTGGCGGATCACGCTGCGCTGGCAGCGCCTGGTAACCGAGGCGCTGCGACCGCTGAACCTAACGCACGTCCAGTTCGTACTGCTAGCCAGCGCGTGGTGGCTGAGCCAGCACGGCCAGACCCCGAACCAGCTGGCCATTGCTACCCAGGCTGGCACCAATATCAAGATGACCTCGGAGGTCCTGCGCAAGCTTGAGGACAAGGGACTCGTGACGCAGCGCACCGATGCCCACGATCGCCGGGCCAAGGCCATAATCGTGACCGCCCAGGGCGTCAGGCTCGCGGAACGGGCGATAAGGGTGGTCGAAAAGGTCGACGCGGAGTTCTTCGGCGTGACGCCCGGGTCCATAGTGCCGGCCCTTCAGTTGCTGGCCAACCTGGACGCCGAGCCGGCCCCGTGAACCGCGAGGGCGCCTCCGGATTCACAAGATCGGTGAGATGTACTCACCGACGTGGAGTTTCTCGGGTCCTGACGGCCGGGCGCTGTTCACCATCGGCCCGGACGCCGACGGTGAGCCGATCCTGACCTGGCTCGCCATCGGCTACCACGACATCTACCAATAGCCCGAAGCGCGACCACATCCGGGCATTCGGCCGCTGGCTTGACCGGAAGCCCATCGCCGCAGCTCATGACCGCTGTATCTCGTTTGAGGTGATCTTGATGACCGGTCCCTCAACTACGGCTTGAGGGTTCGTATGCCGGGAAGCCAGGTGCGGGCGGGGGGACTCGAACCCCCACGGTGTTTCCACCAACAGGACCTAAACCTGCCGCGTATTCCTATTTCGCCACGCCCGCTCGGTGGGCCCGGGACATCGCATTCCCGGTCCATGGCCATTCCGGCTCTCGCTCATTATCTGCGCGGACCCTTATCCCACACTCAGGTCCTTCATGAGGCGCGCGACGTGACCGGTCGCCTTGACCCCGTAATACGCCTGCGCCACCTTGCCATCGGGATCGATCACGAACGTCGACCTGATGACGCCGGTCGTCTTCCTGCCATAGAGCGTTTTCTCGCCGTAGGCACCGTAGGCCTCGAGGGCCTTGTGATCGGGATCGGCCAGCAGCGGAAACGTCAGGCCCTCCTTTTCACGGAAGCGGGCCAGCTTCGCCGGCGCATCCGGCGAGATACCGAGCACGGCCGTGTCCGCCTTCGCCAGGTCGGCCAGGTTGTCGCGGAAGTCGCACGCTTCCTTGGTACAGCCCGGGGTCATGGCCGCCGGATAGAAGTAGACAATCACCTGCTGTCCGCGAAACGACGACAGGCTCACCGGGTTGCCGTCGGCATCCGGCAGGGTGAAGTCTGGCGCCACGTCGCCCGGCGCCAGCCGCTGCTCGGTCACTGGTGCTCCTTAGGGATCTCATCGGCGGCCATCTGCCTACACGGTATCGTCCCGGCGAGCACCGGCGCAGGCTACGGACAGGCGATCGTTACCGGCCCAGCGAGCCCGGGCCTTCAGGCCCGGCGAGCGGCCGGTGTACCGGACCCCAGCCCGGGAAAGCTGACGGGGGGTTCCGGGGGGTCGTCCCCCCGGGCTAGCACAGTTCCCGGGCGATGACTGGGGCGAGCGCGCGGAACGCGCGGCCCCGGTGGCTGATCGCGTCCTTGGCTTCCGGCGTCATCTCGGCCGTGGTCAGCTCGGAGCCGTCCGGGACGAAGATCGGGTCGTAGCCGAAGCCGCCGGTCCCGCGCGGGCTGGTCGCCAGCCGCCCCTCCAGGCGCCCCTCCACGACCTGCTCACGCCCATCCGGCAGCACCAGCGCCGCCGCGCACACAAACCGCGCGCCGCGCCGGGGATCGTCCACGTCCGACATCTGGGCGAGCACCAGGTCAAGGTTGGCCTGGTCATCGCCGTGCCGGCCGGACCAGCGCGCGGAGAAGACGCCAGGCATGCCGTTCAGTGCGTCCACGCACAAGCCGGAATCGTCGGCGACGGAGGGCAGGCCGGTGAAGGCCGCGATGGCCCGGGCCTTCAGCAGCGCGTTCTCGCCGAACGTGAGCCCGGTCTCTGCCACGTCCGGCGCACCGGGGAACTCGTCCAGCCCAGTCAGGCTCACCGTCACGCCCGCGCCGGCCAGAATCCGCCGCAGCTCGACGACCTTGTGCGGGTTCCGCGTGGCCAGGACCAGCATGCCGTCCCCGGGGCCACCAGGTACCGTTCGGCTAGCTGGGTTCGGAAAGGGCTTCATGCTGCCGCCTGGTCAGCTCGCCGCAGCCGGCTACGGCGAGGTCAAGCAGCCGGCCGAGCATTTCCCTGCCGAACGGTTCCCGCTCGGCCGTCCCCTGGATCTCGACGAAATCCCCGGTGCCGGTGCACACGACGTTCATATCCGTCTGGGCGGCCGAGTCCTCCTCGTAGCACAGGTCAAGGCGGGGCTGCCCGTCGATGATCCCGACGCTCACCGCGGAAACGGACCCGGGCAGCGGGTCGCCGTGGCAGCGGTTCCTTGCCTGCAGCCATGCCACGGCGTCGGCGAGCGCGACGTATCCGCCGGTGATCGCGGCCGTGCGGGTGCCGCCGTCCGCCTGCAGCACGTCACAGTCGATGATGACCGTGTTCTCGCCCAGGGCCTTGAAATCGACGCAGGCCCGCAGCGACCTGCCGACCAGCCGGGAGATTTCCTGCGTGCGGCCGCCCAGGCGGCCCTTGACCGACTCACGGTCACCGCGCGTATTCGTCGCACGGGGCAGCATGGCGTACTCGGCGGTCACCCAGCCGAGGCCGCTGCCGCGCCGCCACCGTGGCACCTCTTCCTGCACGCTGGCGGCACACAGCACGCGGGTCGCGCCGAACTCCACCAGCACGGATCCCTCGGCATGGTCAAGCCAGCGCCTGGTCATTCTGACCGGGCGCAGTTCGGTGTCGGAACGTCCATCGGGTCGGGCCATGCGAGCCAGACTATCGGTGGATTACTGATGGCCTCACAGGGGCAGCGGGCCGCAGGGGCCGAGGTCGAACGTCTGGCCCGGGGCGGCGAGCGAAACCTTCCCGCTGAAGGTGGCGCGCGCCTCGTCGAAGGACCGCCGTTTGTCGTTCCACGGCACCAGGTGGGTCAGCACAAGATGCCCCACCCCGGCCCGCTCGGCGTGCTCTCCGGCCTGGCGGCCCGACAGGTGCAGCCCTTCGGGCAGGTCCGGGCCGTCAAGGAACGACGCCTCGCACAGCAGCAGGTCGGCCTGGTGGGCGAGCGTCACCAGTGCGTCGCAGGAGCCGGTGTCCGCCGAGTAGGCGATCACCCGGCCGCCGTGCTCCACCCGGAAGCCGAACGTCTCCACCGGGTGGCTCACATGGTCGGTGGTGATGAGGAACGGCCCGATGCGCCGGCTGCCGGGGGCCAGCGCCGTGAAGCTGAACGCCTCGGTCATGCCGGGGTCGGGATCCAGGCCGTAGGCCTGCGCCATACGTTCGGCGGTGCCGGGCGGCCCGTAGACGGGCACCGGCGGCTTCGGGCCGTCCGGGGCGAACGTCCGTGCCACCCAGTAGGAGCACAGGTCCAGGCAGTGGTCGGCGTGCAGGTGGCTCAGGCAAATGGCGTCGATATCGAACAGCCCGGCGTAGCGCTGCATCACCCCGAGCGCGCCATTGCCGAGGTCGAGCAGCATCCGGAAGCCTTCCGCCTCCAGCAGGTAACAGGACGCGGGGCTCTCGGGGCCCGGGAAGCTGCCCGAGCATCCGATGATTGTCAGCCGCACAGCACATCAGGATAGGGGCCCCCGGCGCGCCGGAAGCCTGAGGGCTGAGCCGGGACGGGCAGCTGCACGGCTCAGGCCCAGAGCTGGCCTTCGAGCCTCGCCTCGGCCTCCTCCAGCGTGCCGCTGTAGGCACCGGTCGACAGGTATTTCCAGCCGCCGTCGGCGACGATGAATGCGATGTCGGCCCGCTCCCCCGCCCCGGCCGCCTTAGCCCCCATCGCCATGGCGGCGTGCAGCGCGCAGCCGGCCGAGATGCCCGCGAAGATGCCTTCGGCTTCGAGGAGCCGTCGCGTGGCCCGCAGCGCGTCGGAGGAGGAGACGGAGAATCGCGTGCTCAGCACGGACTCGTCATACAGCTCGGGGACGAAACCCTCATCGATGTTCCGCAGGCCGTAGACCAGCTCGCCGTACCGGGGCTCCGCGGCGATGATCTGCACCCCCGGGACCTGCTCGCGCAGGAACCGGCCCACGCCCATGAGCGTTCCGGTCGTGCCAAGCCCGGCCACGAAGTGCGTGATCTCGGGAAGATCGGCAAGCAGCTCCGGGCCCGTGGTCTCGTAATGGGCGCGGGCGTTGCCCTCATTGCCGTACTGGTACAGCATGACCCAGCCCGGGTTCTCGGCGGCGAGCCTCTTCGCCACCCGCACCGCCTCATTCGAGCCGCCAGCCGCCGGCGAGTAGATGATCTGCGCGCCGTACATCTCCAGCAGCTGGCGGCGCTCGGCCGAGGTGTTCTCGGGCATCACGACAGTCAGCCGGTAACCGCGCAGCTTCGCCACCATGGCCAGCGAGATGCCGGTATTGCCGGACGTCGGCTCCAGGATCGTCGATCCCGGCACGAGCAGCCCGTCCTTTTCGGCCTGCTCGACCATGTAGAACGCGGCGCGGTCCTTCACCGAGCCGGTCGGGTTCCTGTCCTCGAGCTTGGCCCACAGCCGCACCTCAGGTGCCGGGGACAGCCTCGGCAGGCCCACCAGCGGGGTGTTGCCGAGCGAGTCGAGCAGCGAGTCGTATCGCATGCCAGGCTCCGGTGGCCAGTTCAGGCGCCGCTGCCGGCGGCCGCGCCGCCAGCAACAGCCGCGCCGCCAGCAACGGCCGGGAGCACGGTCACGGTGTCGCCGTCCTTGACCGGCGTCTCCAGGCCGCCCAGGAAACGAACGTCCTCGTCGTTCAGGTACACGTTGACGAAACGGCGCAGGCCGCTGTCGGTGACCAGCCGGTCACGCAGCCCGCTGTGCCGGCCTTCCAGGTCATCGATGAGTTCGCCAAGCGTGGAGCCAGCGCCCTCGACCTGCTTGGCGCCGCCCGTGTACGTGCGCAAGATCGTCGGAATACGAACCTCGATGGCCATTAACAACGCTCCATGGTCAGCTCTATGGTCAAACGAATGTGGTGGATGCCGCCGGCCCGGCGCCCGCATGGGGCGGCTCGCCGTTGCCCGCCCTTCCGGCATTCCCTTGCGATCAAACCCGGCTCCTGCCGGGATCATTCCACTCACCAGATCCGGGCGGGTCAATCCGCTATGTGATCTCCACCGGCTCCTCGGTCACCACATCGCCGGCGATCCGGAAGGAGCGGAACTCGGCCTGGCCGGCGTCACGGGTCGACACGAGGACGTAGTGCGCGCCCGGCTCGCTCGCGTAGGAGATGTCCGTGCGGGACGGGTAAGCCTCGGTGGCGGTATGCGAGTGATAGATGACGACGGGCTCTTCGTCCCGCTCATCCATCTCCTTCCACACCTGGAACTGCTCCATCGAGTCGAACCGGTAGAACGTGGGGGACCGCTCGGCGTTCATCATCGCGATGAAGCGCTCGGGGCGGTCGCTGCCGGCCGGGCCGGCGATGACGCCGCATGCCTCATCCGGATGGTCGGCGCGGGCATGCGCGACGATCTTGTCGTACAGCTCGCGGCGGATCGTCAGCATACCGCGAGCGTACCGGGGCCGGGCCCGCCCGGTTACGCCAGTGCCTGCACGAGGGACTCCTGGACGCTGCCCAGCCACGCGTACACCTCGAACGCGGCCGAACGCGGGTCGAGCGGGTCCAGTTCCTGCCACTGGTCCTCGAACTCCTCGGTGACCCCGAGGCGGACGCCCAGCGCGAGCCGCACGTCATTGAGCGCCCGCAGCCACGACTGCGCCTGGTCTCCGGATAGCTTCACCGGGCCGCCCTCGGCCGGCAGCGTCTCCAGCACGGTCCGCGCGGTCTCCTGCTTGGCCAAGCGCAGGCTCTGCTCGGTGTACCTGCGGAACTCTCCCGCCGCGTCGGGATCGTCCCGGTAGGCGTCAGGCAGCAGCCGGGCGAGCGCCGGGTCCTCTGGCGGGCTGACCGGCTCATCGAGCCCGAGCATCGCGTCCAGTTCCGCCGCCCCGGGAACGCCGGCATCCGGATCGTCGTGCTCCCCGGCGCCGGGCAGGGCGTCAAGATCAAGGCCGCCGCCGTCTGGCCCGCCGGGGGAAGGTTCGCCGGCTCCCGGGGCGCTGAGCAGGCCAACGACCTGGTCGATCAGGCTGCGGAGCAGCGCTGCCTCCGGCGCGGCGAAACTTGCGCTGGCGCCGCCGCCGCCCGCCGGGCGGAAAGCTTCCATTAGGAAAGCGCCCCCATCATCAAGCTATGAGTCGGAGGAGACCGTCGCCCACAGCCCGTAGCCGTGGAGGATCTCGACATTGTGCTCCATTGCCTCGCGGGCGCCAGCGGCGACCACCGCCTTGCCCTTGTGGTGCACGTCCAGCATGAGCTTCTCCGCCTTCGGCTTCGGGTAGCCGAACACCTTCTGGAACACGTATGTCACGTAGGTCATGAGGTTGACCGGGTCGTTCCAGACGATTGTGACCCAGGGCTTGTCCGGCGTGGTGTGCTCACCGGACTGCGGGAGCTCCACCTCAGCAGGTGCCGCGCTCACTAGTACTCACCTCCGGAGTCCGTAGTCTTCCATTCGTGAGAAATTCGGCGGACAGTGAGTCTCTTCCTCCCGACGGCCGTTCCGTACCCGGTGAGGTGGCCGATGCACCATCTGGTGCCGCACCAGCCGGCATCGCACCTGGCGGCACCGCGCTGGCTGGCACCGTGCCGCCCCGCAGCGGGCCCGGCTCCGGCCTCAGTACCGCATTGCTCACCGACCATTACGAACTGACCATGCTCCAGGGCGCATTGCACAGCGGGGCGGCCGAGCGCCGCACGATATTCGAGGTGTTCGCCCGGCACCTGCCGCATGGCCGGCGGTACGGCGTGGTGGCCGGTACCGGGAGGCTGCTCGACGCCCTTGAGCAGTTCAGGTTTGATGCGGCTGATCTGGACTTCCTCCGGGCTTCCGACATCGTCGACGACGTGACGCTCCGGTACCTCGAATCATACCGTTTCAGCGGGAACATCTGGGGCTACGCCGAAGGCGACTGCTACTTCCCGGGCTCTCCGATCCTAGTGGTCGAGGGAACCTTCGCCGAGGCGGTCCTGCTCGAGACGATCACCTTGTCGATCCTCAACCACGATTGCGCCATCGCGGCCGCCGCGTCCAGGATGGTCACCGCGGCCGGCGGCCGGCCGCTGATCGAGATGGGCTCGCGGCGCACGCACGAGGGGGCGGCCGTCGCCAGCGCCCGCGCCGCCTACATCGCCGGCTTCGCCTCGACATCAAACCTGCAGGCGCGCCGTGACTACGGGATCCCGACGGCCGGGACCAGCGCGCACGCGTTCACCCTGGTGCATGACAGCGAGCGGCACGCGTTCCGCACCCAGATCGACGCGCTTGGCAAGGGAACGACCCTGCTGGTGGACACCTTCGATGTCTCCAGGGCGGTGCGCTGCGGCGTCGAGCTGGCGGGCCCGGACCTGGGCGCGGTACGTATCGACAGCGGTGACCTGCCGACCGTCGCCCGGCAGGTTCGCACGCTGCTTGACGATCTCGGCGCTACCCATACGAAGATCCTGCTCACCGGTGACCTTGACGAATACTCGATCGCGGCGCTGGCCACCGCCCCGGTCGACGGCTACGGCGTCGGGACCGCACTGGTGACAGGCTCGGGGGCGCCCACGGCCGCTCTGGTGTACAAGCTGGTCGCACGATCCGACGGCCCCAGTGGCCGCGGGCCGCTCTGGCCAGTGGCGAAGCGCTCGGTCGGTAAGCCCGGGCGCGGCGGCAGGAAATGGGCACTGCGTCATCGCGATGACCGCGGGATCGCCCTCGCCGAGGAGATCCACTCCGCCACGCCCGACCCGGGGCCCCGCGACCGCCTGCTGCTAACGCCGCTGGTGCGCGATGGGATGGTCGTCGGCAGGGAGCCCCTGGATGCCGCACGCGAGCGACACCGGGAGGTGCTCGCTGAGCTCCCGCCGCAGGCGCTCCAATTGTCCCGCGGCGATCCGGCCATCCCCACCGTCTTCGAGCGGGACGGCGGCTGATCACATCGGGTGCAGTATTCGGGCCGCGGGCACCCAAACCGAGGTCGGCGACGAGCGCCCCAGCACGGTACCGTGGGCTGGTGCGCGCACTGATCATCGCGGATGTCCAGAATGACTTCTGCGAGGGCGGCTCGCTGGCCGTGCCGGGCGGCGCGTTCGTGGCGCGCTCGATCAGCGAGTGGCT
>DASQVO010000491.1:0-4369 GCA_035640715.1 Streptosporangiaceae bacterium | reverse complement strand
GTATCTCTCACAATCTCTCACAGAACCTAGGCGATACGGTGAATCTTGGCCAGCGCCTGGCGGCCTTGCTTCAGGTCGTCGTCGCTCGCGTGGACGTAGGTCTTCATCGTGAACGACGAGTCGTAGTGACCCGCCCACTTGCTGATGATCGAGATGGGGACCCCGGCCTTCCATCAGACTCAGCGTCGTGTGCCGTGAGTCATGTAGCCGAATCTTGCGCAGGCCCGCGCGCTTCAGCATGCGCACGAACTTGTCGGAGTACGACTCCGGGTGAAGCGGGATGCCGAGTTCATCGGTGACCACGTATTCGTCCCCCTTCGGCGTACC
Source organism: Streptosporangiaceae bacterium (assembly GCA_035640715.1). GTDB lineage: Bacteria > Actinomycetota > Actinomycetes > Streptosporangiales > Streptosporangiaceae > DASQVO01. The sequence goes on along the minus strand of DASQVO010000491.1, from coordinate 4,042 downwards.
AGTCAAGCGGCGCCGCTACGCGGCGCCGGCCCGCCGCGCCACCATCGCAGCATCCACTCATCGGATCGGCTCATCGTCACACTGGCGATACCGCGTGAGACGTGGGCCCTCTTCCTCGGCGTATTAGTGTCTCGGTCACGGCCACCGCGTCAATGGCGGCCCTGCGGGCCGTCGCACGCGATCGGCTACGCCGACCATTGACCCGGCGACCGCTTCCCAGGGATTCGGCGCCTATCGAGGAAGACGGACAAGAGCAGGAACCATCCAGGGATACGACGGACAGGTGCTTTCCCTCGGTCGCTTAGGTCAGAGCGTGGTTAGAGCTGCGGCCTCGCGCAAAACGCCAGCACCCGCGACCAGAGCAGCTCGGCTGCCTGCTCGTCATACTCTGCTGGCAGGGAGGCGTCGGTAAACAGGTGCCCGTTGCCGGGGTAGTCGAACATCTCGACGGCTGCGCCCGCCGACCGTGCCTTCGCGATGACGTCATCGATCCACTGCTGATTCCGGAACGGGTCATCGACCGTGTAGTGGATTTGAGCTGGCACGTTGTTGGGCCAATTCTCAGCCCCGATCATGTCGAGCCCGAGGGCGCCGGACAGCATCAAGACTCCGCCGACCGGGCGTACGGTAGCGACGTATTCGGACATGCCGCCGCCGTTAGAGAATCCCGCAACGATGACGCTGTCAGAGGCGTCGGCGACGGCCTCGGCGGCGCGCTGCATCAACGCGGGGTAACCGATCGAGCCAGCGAACGCACTCGCCTCCTGGTAGTCATCGAATACCTGGCCGCCGTATTGATCCACAACCAGGACCTCGTGCCCGGCGGCCCGAAGCCGGTCCGCAGCTTCCAGTACGCCGGGGCGCACACCGAGCACCGAATGAAACAACGCGATATCAGCCATGATCCGCAGTGTGCCATCACCGTCTGACACTCGGGTGCGCATGCAAAGACGGGGTCTCTCACAGTCGTCTCACAAACTGACGGGACGACGCCGGGCGTGCGGCACCTACGGCACCGGCCCGGCGCGGCGCGCCGGGCCATCGGCAGCCTGCCGCCGTTGATCAGGCTGCTACGGGCGATCCAGCGAGAAGTTGCGCAGGCCATCGGTGACGCCGTCCTCCCGGAAGCCCGCGTGCCTCAGAACGCCCGCAGACGCCGCGTTACCCTCCTCGGTTCGCGCGATGATCCTGGTAGCCTCCGGCCGGGACCAGGCCAGGCCGCAGATGGCCACCGCCGACTCACCCACCAGGCCGCGCCCGCGGTACTGCTCGACGATGCTATAGCCGATCTCCACCGTCCCGGCCTCATCCGGCGGGCCGTGGAAACCGATGTCGCCGATCACCTCACCGGTCTCGCGCAAGATGATCTGGAACATGCCCCACTGACCGTTGCCGTCATCCCCGGCGGCTTCGGCCTGCCGTACGAAATTCCGCGCGGCCACCCGGCTCCCGGGCAGCGGGTAGCCGTGCGCCCAGGACCGCGAACCAGGATCATCCGCCTCCGGGTCGGCCAAGACCCGTGCAAGCCTTACCGGGACTTGCCGCAGCTCGACACGCTCGGCCACCACACGGTCAGGCTGGGCAACGCTCATCGCTCTCCCCACCATGATCTGCTCACGTCCGGCCGGGCATTCAATCAGCACCACCGCGCCGTTGTCCCGGTTGCCAGTTCACATGCCTCCGGCGGGGGCCTCCGGCTCCGGGATGACCCCAGGCACCGTACGCGGGCAGAGACCTTAGCAGAGGCTGGGGCAGGCCTGGACATCCCGCCCGCCATCGACCCGGGGCAAGCCCAGCAGACCAGGCCTCGCGCGTCAAGGTCGTTCCTCCAGCCGGGGGCTCCACCTTGACCCGCGGGTCCTGGCCCGCTCCCCTGGGGGCGGGTCGACGGCAGACGGGATGACCAGGAGGACAGGTGCGCGCGGGAGCGCGCCGTGCCCGTTGCGTGCCCGATCAGTCGGTCAGAGGGGGGACTCACGGTAACTCGCGGATACGCCGCCATACCCGATGACCTGCGGCCGGGCAGGTCACAGCACCACGGCCGACGATCTTCTAAGCAATTGCTCGGGCGGAGATCAGCCGCCGCTCTGGTTCGCCAACCGTCCCTGCGTTTCGTCCTGACTGCTCAGGTCGACAACCTTGAGGCCAAGCGCTTTGACACGCCTGAGCACGTCGCGCATGCGCGACTGGTCCAATTCCCCAATTAGCACGGTGTCCGCGCCATTTAGTTCGATATCGAAATCTCTGAACGCCTCGCGGAGAGCCTCACCCGGAGCACCACGGATGGTGATCCGATGTCGGTGCGTGCGCACGTTGCCTCCCTGCAGGCGCAAGTAATCGGGCCCAGAACTATATCGCAGGAGGCACAAGACCGCCGGGCCATTAGCGGGCCATTAACCGCGGTGACGAGGGTCTCTCATGGTCACTCGCGGACAGCCCACCTCGCAGGTCAGGCCACGCAACAGCCCAGATGGCACAGATTCCCAAGCTGACATTGCGACGTTGGCCGCCGTGCCACACACGTGCCACACGCCACGACGACCAGCGGGCAGCCACGGTCACTGACACGCACTCCCCTGCCGATGACCAAAGGACCGGCCGTGGCGGACTTTGGCCAGGATCGATTCGGCGGTGGCGGTCCAGACCAGCGGCTTCGGGTCGTCGTTGCTGACGCGCAGGTGGGTCTCGATCGAGGCGAGGAGTGGCTTGGTCACCTGCACCAGGGTCAGCCGGCCGCAGCGGGCAGGCGCCCGAGCTGGTGCTCCCAGCCGGCGCGGTGGCCGCCGATGTGGGTGGACGGCAGGCCGCGGTGCGTGAGCACGACCATCGTGTCGTCGCCGTCAGGGGTCAGCACGACCTCAACGGTCGAACCGCCGGGCGGCAGCGCGTCGCTGCCGGGGATGCCCCAGCTGAACACGACGCGGTACGGCGGGTCGACGGTGATATAGGCACCGCGGGCGAGGCTCTCGCCCATGTCGAGCGAGAACACGCCGCCGGGCTGCGGGTCGAGCTCGGCCCGGTCGCCGATCCACGTGACGATGAGCGCGGGGTCGGTGAAGTACGGGAACACGACCTCGGGCGGTGCCTTGATGTGCTCGGTCGCGACGATGACGTCGTTGCGGATCTCGGCGGTCACGGCTACCTCTTCGGTGGTCGGGGATGGGCCGTCTCGACGGCCTTCTTCAGGCGGCTGAGGGCGTCGGGCCAGAACTCGGAGAGCAGTTCCCGCACCGGCTCGAGGGCCTCGTGGTGTAGCGCGTAGAGGCGGCGGGTTCCCTCGCGGCGCTCGGTGAGGAGGCCGGCCTGCTTGAGCACGCCGATGTGCTGGCTGACCGCCTGCTGGGTGAGGGTGAAGGCCGCCGCGATCCGGCCCGCAGGCAGCTCGGTGTGCTGGACGAGGCGCAGGATCTGTCGGCGGTGCGGGTCGGCGAGGGCCCGCAGCACCGCATCGGGTGCCGCGGGCGTCGACTGCTTCCGCTCGGCCATCGGGCTCGGGCCTCAGGCCCCGAACGGGGTGCCGGTGCCGGTCTTGGCGAAGGTCTCGATGCTCGCCATGAACTGCGTCCAGGCGGCGAAGCAGTCGTCCCAGCACTCGAGCTGCGGGGTCAGACCGGCGTGCCGGAAGCGAAGCTCAGTGCCGGTGCCGGCGGGGACGATGTCGAACTCCATGGTCGTGCCGAGCCACTCCTTCGTGTGTCCGGTGGGTGTGGTCCCGTCGGACACGATGGACTCCCAGACCACGCGGGTGGGTCCGGCCTCGAGCACCCGCATCGTGTTGACGCCGTGGTCGCCGAAGCTGGTGACGAGCGTGCCGCCGACCGCTCCCTCGCCCTTGGTCGGGCCCCACCAGCGGCTGACCCCGGCGGCGGAGGTGAACAGCGCCGACACGGTGGCGGGGCTGGCGGGGAGGTTCAGGACCGCGGTGAAGTCCTCGGTCCGCGTGCTGGTAGCGCCGGTCATCCTGATCTCCTCTCGGTATGTACAAGTAATTACTTGTACAAGGTGATGGTTGTGAAGGCTAGGCAGAGCTCCGTCGCTTGTC
>DASQVO010000490.1:0-15777 GCA_035640715.1 Streptosporangiaceae bacterium | reverse complement strand
GGCGGGATGCCGACGTCGTAGTAGCCGAACCTGCCGCGGTCCTGGACCGTCGTGGCGAGGCCGGGGGAGAGGACTTTAACGGCCATCGAGGGCTCCGAGCAGTGTCTGGTTGTAGCCGAGGGGGTCCGCGATCGCCCGGTCCGCGTCGAATTCGACGGGGGCGATCCGGTACCGGTAGGTGCCCGTGTCGACCTGCGTCTGGATGGCGCGGTACTCCTGCTCGGTGACCGGCTTGAACTTGACGATGTCGCTGGGGCGGAAGAACACCATCGAGTCGGCGAAGTCGGGCAGCGACTGGCTCGGGTCGAAGATCGGCACGGCAGCGATGCCGAACATCTGGTACCCGCCCGCGCCGCGCACCGAGTAGATGCAGCCGAAGCAGCCGCCGTGGCCCACGGTCAGCTTCGGCGTGTCGGTGCGCGGGCTCAGGTACTTCGGGACCTCCATCTGCTGATCCTGCTCGGCGAGCTGAAACAGGAACGGCAGCCCGGCGACGAACCCGACCATCGAAACGATCCATGGCCGCTCGTGATGCCGCCTGATGAACTCCGCCGCGCCGGACAGGCCGTTGACCCGGGCGGCGAAGTCGAGGTCCGTTCCGGATGGATCTTGGTGGTAGCCCTCGCGGAACCGGGCGGCGACCTCGCGGGTGTACGGGTCGTCGTACCACACCGGGACCTCTATGATGCGGGTGGCCAGCACGGTACTCGGCGCATGCCGGGCGGCCGATTCAATCTCGCGCACCGTGGACTCGAGGGCGTCCGGCCGCAGGATGTCCGGGTCGAAGCGGATGAGCAGCGACGAGTTCGCCGGGCAGATGTCGACGATGCCATCGATCTTCTGCGCGGCCAGGCCGCGGGCGATCGACATCGCGCGCAGGTTGGCCGCCAGGCTCATGGCCTCGTCGATCTCGACGAACAGGAACTCGTCGCCGCCCCACGTGTATCTGGCGGCCGGCGGCAGGCCGGCCGCCGCCGGAGGCGTGCTCATGTCGTCACCTCCAGGATTCCGGGTGCGGTCTCGATGAACGTGGTGTAATGCTCGACCCGCGCCAGTTCGGGGCTGCCGAACAGCGTCTGCTGCAAGCCGGCCGTGGTGGCGATGCCCTCCACCGTCAGCTGGCTCAGGGCAGTGGCCATCAGCTCGATCGCCTCGTCCCTGGCCGGGGCGTGGACCACGAGCTTGGCGATCATGGAATCGTAGAACGGGGTGACGACGGAGCCCTGCTCAAAGCCGGTGTCAACCCGGATGCCGGGGCCTTCCGGCCAGGTCAGCTTGGTGATCTGGCCGGGACTCGGGAAAAAGCCGCGCGCCGGGTCCTCGGCGTTGATCCGGCACTCGAACGCGTGCCCGGTGAGCATGATGTCGTCCTGGGTCCAGCCGAGCGGCTCGCCGTCGGCGATGCGCAGTTGTTCGGCGACGAGGTCAAGACCGGTGATCATCTCAGTCACCGGGTGCTCGACCTGCAGCCTCGTGTTCATCTCGATAAAGGCGACCTCTTCGCGGGCCGGGTCGTAAAGGAACTCCACGGTGCCCACGCCGGAGTAGCCGCACGCCCGGGCCAGTGCTACGGAGGAGTCACGGATGCGGTCACGCACGGCGTCAGGGAGCAGCGGAGCGGGTGCCTCTTCGATGATCTTCTGGGAGCGGCGCTGCATCGTACAGTCCCGGTCACCGAGGTGGACGAAACGGCTTCCGTCGCCGAGGATCTGAACCTCCACGTGACGTGCCCGATCGACAAAACGCTCCAGGTAGACCGTATCGTCACCGAAGCTGCTCTTCGCCTCGGATCGCGCGAGGCCGAGCGTGCCGGCGAACTCGGCCTCCTCCCGTGCGAGCCGGATGCCGCGACCGCCGCCGCCCGCCGCCGCCTTGATCACCAGCGGGAAGCCGATGCCCCGCGCGACTGCCAGCGCGTCATCGCCGTCGGCGTCGCTGGGCAGCGGGCCATCGGACCCCGCGAGCACCGGGACGCCTGCCCCGCGCGCGGCCTGCAGCGCCGCCGCCTTGTCTCCCATCAGCCTGATGGCGTCGGGGTCGGGACCGACCCAGGTGAGACCGCTGCCGATCACGCGTTTGGCGAAGTCCGCGTTCTCGGAGAGGAAGCCGTAGCCTGGATGCACCGCGTCGGCGCCTGTCACGCGTGCGGCGTCGAGGATCGCCTGCTGGTTCAGGTAGCTGGCCGGGGCAGGTGGCGGCCCGACGACGACGGCCTCGTCCGCGGACCGGGCGGCGAGCGAGTCGCGGTCGGCCTCACTGCAGACGACGACCGTGGCGATCCCCATCGCGCGCGCCGTGCGGATGATGCGGACGGCAATCTCGCCGCGGTTGGCGATCAGGAGCTTGCGCACAGATTAGTCCTTCAGTCCCCATCTAGGCGGCCTTCGGCCCGGGCCAGGCTCAGTTCCCGTCGGCCACGGGCTCGGTTTCGTCTAGTCCTCGTCGATAACGGCGAGCACGTCTCCCGGCATGACGGTGTCGCCCTCGGCCACATCGACAGACACGACCGTCCCGCTGACGTCCGACCTGATCTCGGTGAACTGCTTCATGACCTCGACCATCCCGATCGCCTGCCCTGCTTCCACCCGGTCGCCGGGCAGGACGAACGGGTCCTTGTCCGGTCCTGGTTTGGTGTAGAAGACGCCGGGGAGCGGAGACACGATCTGTGTCATGCGTTGCCTTCCTGATGACCGTCGGCCTGGCAGGCCTGGCAATTAGCTGTGGACATGGTGTTTGTCGAGCACAGCGCGGACGGCAGTAGCGACGTCCGTCGAGTTCGGCGCGTCGGAGTGGATGCAGATGCTGTCGAAGGTGATGTCGAGCTCGGTGCCGTCGACGGCGAGGACCGGGCGGCCTGACAGCGCACGCTCCACGCGCTCGGCAGCTGCGGCCGGGTCGGTCAGTTCAGCGCGGCGCTGGATGATGAGGCCGCCTTGGCTGTCGTAGTTGAGGTCGACATAGAGCTCCGCGACGAACGGGACCCCGAGTTCGGAGCAGAGGCGCTCGTGCGCCGTCCCGGCGATGCCGAAGAACGGGACGCCGAACTGCTTCGCGACGGACGCCGCAGCGGCCATCAGGTCTTCGTCGGCGGCGAGCATGCCATACAGCGAGCCATGCGGCTTGATGTGGCTGAGCCGGACACCGTGCTTGGCGAGGAACGCGGACAGGGCACCGGTCTGATACAGCATGATCGACTCGACCTCGGACGGCAGCAGCGCCATTTTGCGCCGGCCGAAGCCGACGAGGTCCGGAAGGCCAGGGTGGGCGCCCACCCTCACCTCACGCGCGGCGGCCGCCTCGACGGTCCGGTTCATTACGTCAGGATCGCCAGCATGGAAGCCGCACGCGACGTTGATCACGTCGACCACAGAGAGCAGCGCCTCGTCGTTGCCGAAGCTGTGTAGGCCGAGGCCTTCACCCATGTCGGAGTTGATGAACACAGCGGCACTCGTCATGCCGTCTACCGTAGACAGTCCGAGGATGGCATGCACTGTGCAGAGTGCCTAAACATAATTGAATGGATAAGGCGAATTGCCCTATCGTTATGTGGTGCTCGTATCCGACCTGGCGGAAACATCCGGACTCGGCATAACGGTGCGCGTGCCGGGCGCGGAGGGCGCGCTGGGCCGGCGGATCTCCTGGTGCGCGCCGACGGAGTCCATAGATCCCGAGCCGTTCCTGACGCCTCACACGCTCATGCTCACGTCCGGCATGGCGCTCAATGTTACGGACGTGCGGATCTGGGACGCCTACGTCGAGCGGCTCGCCCGTGTGCCGATCGCGGCGCTGGCGTTCGGGCTCGGCCCGGCCCACCGCTCGATGCCTGCCGGGCTGGTCACCGCCTGCGAGAACCACGGTGTCCCGCTGCTTGAGATCCCGCCGCAGGTCCCGTTCGTTTCGGTGCTGCGGGACGTCCAGGACAAGCTCGCCGCCGAGCGCTACGAGGCCGTCAGGCGCGGCTCCGAACTCGCTGACGGGTGTACCCGGATCGCGGCCAACGGCGGGACTCTCCAGGACGTGCTGCACCAGATCAGCGAGGACATCGGGGCCCGGGTCTCGCTCGAGGATTCCACCAGTGCCACGCTCGTGGCGGCCGGTCCCGCCGGGGCGTACTCCGGACGCACCGAGTTCACGCTGCCCGGCAGCGACAAGAACTGCTTCCGGCTGGTGGTCGAGGAGCCAGCCGTCTCCCCGAACATCCGTATGCTGCTCGGCCCGGTCGCGGCCGTGGTCTCCATGCAGCTGAGCACGACGCTGGGCTCAGCGGCGATCGCCCACTCGCGCAACGCCGGGCGGCTCACTGAGGCGATCTACGGGACCGCGGCGATCCCCACCGGCGAGCTCATCAGGCTGGCGCGAGATTCCGAACTCGAGCCGTACCAGCGCATCGGCGTCGTCGTTATCGAGGGGACCGCCAGCGCGACCACGACCTACCTGCGGTCCGTCGCGTGGCGCGCCCGTGTCATGCTGGCCGGGGAGTTCCCGCACATGCGGTACGTGGACGGCCCCGAGCTGTCGACCGTCCTGGTGCAGGGCGGCGAGATGTCCGCTGGGCGGCTCGCAGACTCGGCGCAATCGGCGATCGGCCCTTCGGGCGCGGTCTCGGCGGTGGTCGCCGTCGCCGAGAACGCCGCCGAACTTGGCCTGACGCTGCGGCTGGCGCGGCGCACCCTCGGCATGCCGGGGGTCCGGCAGGCCCCTGTGCTGAACTTCGACGCGGTGGTGGACACGCTCAGCCACCCTGGCGTGGTCAGCATGGCGCGGCGGCTTCTTGCCCCGCTCGTGCGGGACTGCGACGGCACGCTGCTGAAGACACTGGAGTCCTATCTGCGGCACAGCGGCGGAACGTCGGCGATCTGCGACGAGCTGTACATCCACCGCAACACGCTTGCCTACCGGGTCCGCAAGCTGGAGGAACTCCTCGGTGCCGACCTCCAGGACGGGCAGGTTCGCGCCACTTTGATGCTGGCTGTCCGCGTCATGTAAACGGCGTCTTGCCGTTACTTTTCCCAAGTGCACCTAGCACTGTACTGCGCATCTTCGTTGTGCAGAGAGCCAATTCCCATCGCCGCTGCCCCCGATTCAGCCCATGGACCCGTGGGGATCGCTCGTTCAGTTCAAGCATCACCGGCCGATAAGGACCGGACATCAGCGCTAGTAGAAGCACGTCGGCGTGCCGGGTGATGGCCCAGAACGGGTTGTAGCCGGGTGCCTCGACCCGGTGCACTGGCGCCTCCCGTCGCAGCAGGGTAAGTGCCTGGTGCAGGCGGTGTTCGTCGGCATAGGCGGCCGGGTCAGCCAGCATCCGCCCGGCTTGGTCGATGTCCATGTCAGACCCATCATGCAACTGATTGGTCCAGGTGCCGGCCAGACGACGTATCAGTTCTGCTTCTCCTTGCCGGTGGTGTAGGCGCGGACGTCGGCGACGCTCCACCAGCTGCCGCTGGACGCGGTTAGGGTCATGCGGACGTACCGGACCGGGGCGCCGCTCAGGTCAGCGGTGGTGAACTGCCCGGTTCCCCGGCCGGCGGCCACGGCGGTGGTCCAGTTCACGCCGTCGGTGCTGGTCGTGATCGTGTAGCCGCGCGGGTAGTCGCCGGTCGATACGCCGGTGTCGAAGACGACCTGCCGGGCGTCGATCGCCTTGCCGAAGTCGACCTGAAGGTACTGGCCGGGGGCCTGACCGACGCCGGTGGAATAGCGGGTGCTCGCGTCACCGTCCACGGCGTTGGCCGCCACGTCTCCGGTGCAGCACGGATCGGCCGGGCCGGCCGGGTTCGCCGTCGCGGTCCAGCCGTCGGGGCGGACTTGGCGCAGGACATAGGTGCCGGGGACGGTGCCGCGCCACGTGAACGTGGCCAGCGCCCCGCCGGGGAGGGTGTAGGTGAACGCCTGGTCGCCCTCGCGCACGGCGAAGGTGCTCGGGTTGTCGTTCTCGTTGTGCGCGACCAGGACCGTGCTGCCGTCCGGGTTGCGGAACGCCACGTCCATGATCTGCCCGTTCCACCCGGTGGTGCCGAAGGAGGTACTGGCGATGCGCACCGCCCCGGGCTGCACGAAACGGGCCAGGTGGCCGAGCGTGTAGTACTCGGCGTCGTTGGTCACGCGGTCGCCGGGTCCGACGGTGACGATGCCGGTGCAGGTGCCGCAGCCGCCCACGTGCGGGCCGCCGGACGGGTCGAGGGCCAGGTTCCAGTTGATGACGGTCTCGGCCCAGTTGCGGGTGGCGCCGATGATCAGGTTGCGAGTGTGCCACTTGAGCGTGTCGGAGAAGGTGTTCGCCGGGTCGGCCGACTGGCTTCCCGAGCACTCGGTGAAATAGATCGCCTTGTCCGGGAACTGATTGTGCAGGGTGGTCATCGCGCTCGGGTCGCCGTAGTAGCAGTGGTAGGCGACGCCGGAGACCCATCTGGCGGCCGGAGAGTTCAGCACGTTCTGCGGGTAGGCGTTGATGTCGGCGGTCTCGTCCGGCGGGGTGGCCGCGGCGTCATTCGGGTGCTCGGCCCAGTTGTGGTCGTAGGCGAGGATCTGGGTGCGCAGGCCGGCGGCGCGGAGCATGGGCCCGAGATCCTCGATGACCTTCTCCTCCTGCCACGAGGGCATGTCGGTACCCGGATAGCCGGAGGGGGTGCGGTTCTGCGGCTCGTTCTGCACGGTGATCGTGTCGACCGTGACGCCGTTCGCCTTGTACGCCTCGACGAACTTCAGCAGGTACAGCGCGTAGGAGCGGTAGATGCGCGGGTCGTCGATCAGGCGGCCGCCTATCAGCGAGCCGCTCGTCTTCATCCACGCGGGCGGGCTCCACGGGCTCGCGATGATCTGCAGCCGGGGGTTGATGGCCTCGGCCTCGCGCAGCAACGGCAGGATCCGCGCCTGGTCGTGCGCGATGGAGAAGTGGCGCTGCTGGTAGTCGGTCTGGCCGGCGGGCAGGTCGTCGTAGGTGTAGGCCGCCGTGGTGACGAAATCCGAGGCGCCGATCGGCTGGCGCAGGTAATCCAGGCCGTCCCCGGTCACGGGGTCGAACAGCGACCGCATCGTGGCCTCACGCATCGCCGGGGACAGCCCGTACAGCACCGTGGCCGAGGAGTCGGTGATCGCCCCGCCGAATCCCTGCATCGTCTGGAAGGACAGGGTCGGGTCCACCACGATCGTCGGCGCGGTGACCGGCGCGCCGCTGAACGCGACCGTGCCCAGGTCGCTGAGCTTGTCCGCGCCGTCCGGAGTGGTCACCCACACGTGCGCCGACACCGGCGCTGGGCCGGTGGCGAACGCGCCGGCGGCGGACAGAGTCACGGCGCTGGCGGCGGCCATCGCCGTGACCAGCGAGACCACCATGAATCTTATCCGGGACATCGTCGCCCTTCCCGTGCGGAACCGGCTGCGCATCATGTAACACAATGAAACAAAGCTGAAACACTTACCACACGTAGCAAATCAGCGCGGCGCCCGCCTGTCAAGAGCCCGGCGGGCTTCCTGTGCTTTCCCTGGCCATTAATCCTGCGGGCAGCTTGTCTGCCAAGAATGCGGGTGCCACTTCGTCGGCCAGATCGCTGGGACTCAGCCGGAGATCGGCGGGCTCGAGCCCGGGATCGGCAGGTGGTAACGCCGCTCGGTATGGCTGGCTCCGCGAACCTGCTGCGTCCAGCATGGTTAAAGCGTCGCCGAGTTACGCGTCGTCCCAAGCAAAGACCTCGGGACAGGCTTACCCTCTGCCCGGGCCGATAGCGCACCCAGCAAAACAAGAGCTCTAATCGAGTAAGCGGCCACCAATACGCTCCCCACGGAGAGAAGTATAATCAGCACGATCCTCTCAGCGTCCGAGCCGCTCACTTGCCAGGCTAGGAGGGCAATCGTAGCGATCTCACCCATCACTGCTATCAGACTCACAGCGCCTGCCAGCAGAAAGCCCCAAACCGAGCCGACCATTTGAGTGGGTTCCTGTGCCCCTTGCTTAGCCGTGGCTGCATAAACGATTGGTGCAACAGCCGCGGCGCCGCCGAACACGATAAAGAGGATGGTGACCCCGGCGACAGTGGAGGAAGGGATTAGCGGTTGCAATGCGCCGAGGGGGTTCGATACGGTGCCTAGGATCGCCCCAGCGCCTGCAACATTTGTAACCCAACTGTCGGACAGCGTCCACGCCGACCCGGCGTTAACATCGGACCTAATCCAATCGGAGAACTTTTGCTTAGACTGCCGTTGGGCAATATATCCTGCCAGAAGCACTACCAGCAGCGCCGCCGAACCTGCGACAACGGGAGGAATCCACAGGCTGAGCCCATTCTGACCTGACGGACCGAGAGAGGCAGACAGTACCTCTATATGACCCACCCTGTCTCCCCTCCGATCTCCGAATGCGTCCCGTCTACCGACCACTCACGATGCCGGAGATGCCGCCACCAAGCCGTTATGGTGGGGCGCCTTCAATACTCAAGACCTGCTAACCTTTAACAAGCTTCAGACTACTTAACCGGAAAGGCGGCAGCAAGGCTTCGCGCAGCTTGCGTATCCATGCGGTGTCGCTTGCCAACCTGGGCGCCCCTATTGGACCAGAGCAAGGTAACCGGGGCAGGGCTGTGTATCTGGGCCCTTGGCGCGGACAGGTGAGGCGGCGTGCCCGGCGGTATGGCCGACTCTCGGCCCTGGAGCAGCCGACTAGTCAACGGTGTCGGCCCGGTAGCTGCGGACGGGGAGGATGCCCTTGCGCGCCACATATCCCAGATGAGCCGGAGGTTCAAACTCGACCACTTCCTCGCAGCTGCCGAAAGGGCCAACGGCGAAGCGCCGCAGCGCCCCCACCCCGTCGGGAACGGGCGATCCATCCCGGAGGAGAAACGTGCGCGTCATGAACGACCAGTCTTTCCAGCGGGCTGCCTCGCCGATGAGCGGCCAGACGGCGGCGGGCGGGGCCGAAGTGACGGCCCGCAGTTCGTAGCGCCAGCGGCCGTGCTGCGACGGAAACCGGCGCCCGGCAGCGGTCAAGTCCATCACGGCGGCTCCTGTTGAAAAGCTGAACATGCCGTCCAGTGCATAATTATGCGTCAAGGAAACTCGCTCACATCGGCATGTGCGGTCGTCTCCGCGGAGCCTCCCGGCAGGCCATAGCGCCAGATCCACCTCATCTGCGCGGGCTTAGCTGACGAGTGCCATGGGCCCTACGGCCGCGTAGGCGGGGCAGGGTGTCTGAGCATCCGCGTACCGAATAGGCGTAACTCGTGGAAGACTGCTGGGTGTGCCAGGACTGGCCGGGCCGCTGGCGGCGCTGGCGCGGCGGGTAGCCGGTGAGGTCACGGACATGGCTGATTGCTCCTGGCCCCGCGAGGGGCACATCTGCGCTGTGCCGGGCGCTTGCTCACACCGTCTGAGGCCGCGCTGGTGCGTCGCTGCGCGCAACGTCTCAGCCGCATGGCCCCAGGGCTACCCGCGGTCCCGGGTCACGGCGACGTCCAGCCGCGGAACTGGCTATGGGACCGGAACGCTCGCCGTCTGGCAATGATCGACTTCGAGCGCGCAGAAGCGGCCCCCGCTGTCCGTGACCTGGCGCGGCTCGCCCACGGGGCGTGGGATGGCCGCCCGGACCTGCGGAAGGCCTTTTTCACCGGCTACGGGCGGGCGCTCACCGCTGTCGAGGAAGAGGCTCTGATCTGCTTCGCTGCCCTTGACGCGCTCAGTGGCCTGGCCTGGGGGACGGCCAATGATGACGGCGAAGTCGTCAGCCGGGCGAGGACGACGTTCGCCAGGCTCCTGTCTCCTGCATAGCCGCGGCTGGCCGGGATGTCACGGGATGTCAGCGGTCAGGCTAAAAGGCGGTCAGCCGCCCACGAGGCGGTCGACACGCCCGATCGTGAGGGCCTCCCCATTTCATGAATTCTTCATGATTTCATCATTTTTGTTAGTCGGCTGCCCGCCGCGTACATCATGGCGGTTTCCGCCATTGTGAGCGACTATGCCGCTACTGAGGGCCAGGCGCTTGTCGGCCCCGTTCAGATGTATTTCTCAGCGATCTTAATAGCTCCGACAGGATGCCTGCCCTAGCTTTATGCCTCCGCGCCGCCGGGGCGCGCGTTGGCAGGGTCCACCGACAGGGGGAAATCTCATGGGCCCAGCCGTCGCCTGCCTGAACGCTGTCTCACCGGCCGCGCAGAATGCCCGCATTCAACAAAACATAGAGGAGACACCTGGTGAACGAAGAGACCTCGCGGACCGCCGCGCAGACATACGGCGGATCGACGGGTGCGCGCCGCATGTTGAACAAAGTGCCTGAGGTGACCATGTACTTCTGGATCATCAAGGTACTGTGCACCACGGTGGGGGAGAGCTTCGCCGATTATGTCAACGTAACTCTCGGCTCCGGACTCAATAAGACCGCCCTCATGTTCTCCGCCGCGCTGGTGGTGGTGCTGGTCGTGCAGTTCCGGCAGCGCCGGTACGTGCCCGCGGTGTACTGGCTGACGGTCGTGCTCATCAGCGTGGTGGGAACCCTGCTCACCGACGAACTCACCGACGGCCAGCAGGTTCCGCTGTGGATCAGCACCACGGTGTTCGCCGTCCTGCTGGCTATCGTGTTCGCCATCTGGTACGCCCGTGAGCGCACCTTGTCGATCCACTCCATCATCACCACCCCCCGGGAGGCCTTTTACTGGCTGGCCGTGCTGGTGACCTTCGCCCTGGGCACCGCCGTCGGCGACTGGACCCTGGAGCTGACCGGGTGGGGCCCCGGCGTGTCAGTGCTGCTGCCCGCCGGCCTGATCGCCGCGATCTTCGTGGCGTGGAAGCTCGGCGCCGGGCCAGTGCTGTCGTTCTGGCTGGCCTACATCCTCACCCGGCCGCTGGGCGCCAACCTCGGCGACTTCCTCGCGTCCTCCCACCACGACGGCGGCCTGGGCCTGGGCACCTTCGGCACCAGCGCCCTGTTCCTGGGCGCCATCCTCGTCGTCATTGTCTACCTCACCAAGACCCACAAGGACCAGACTGAGCTCGTCTACCACGGCACTGAGTGACCTCTGGCCGTGCCGCGCCCGTTCTGCGACAATTGTCGCAGAACAGGTGCAGCGCGGCACGAGGAGCCATCGTGACCGGTGTCGTCGTCGGGATGAGCAGGGCAGCGGGTACCACGGCTGCGGTGCACTGGGCATCGGCCGAAGCCGCCCTGCGTGGACTGCCGCTGCGCCTGGTGCACGCCTGGGACACGCCCCTGAACCTGTCGATCGACCTCAGCCCCGACTGCCTGCCCGGACTGGGCTGTGAGGCGACTGCCCACGCCGTGCACGGCCCCGCCCCCTCAGTACTGCTGGCCGAAGCCTGCGACCTGCTCGTCCTCGGCGGCCACACCGGCGCACGCCGCCTATCCCACCTCACCCGCTCCTGCCTGCGCCACGCCGCCTGCCCGGTCGTCATCGTGCCCGACGTGGGGCGGCCGCCGACCGGGTGCGTACTGGTCGGCGTGAATGGCAGCGAGACATCGCGCGATGCGCTTCGATGGGCCGCCGACGAGGCACGCCGGCGACTGGATCGGCTCGTCGTCCTCTACGCCTGGCAGGTGCACCCCAACCGCGCCCGGGACGTGCTCCGCCCGGCCCGGGCCGTATCCGCGCAGCGCGGCGCCGCCCATGACCGGCTGCACGGCTGGGTGCAAAGCGTGCTCGGCACCGTCGACGCCGAGTTGATAGCCACCCACGGCGGGCCTCTCGACGCGCTGCTGCACGCCAGCGCCGAGGCGGACCTGCTCGTGCTCGGCCACCGCACCCGCTCTGGTGTCGCCAGACTGCTGGGCGGTGCTGTCGCCAGTGATCTCACCGGCCTCGCCCCGTGCCCGGTCGCCCTCATCCCACGCCAGCCGGCATCGGCGAACGTCTCCAGATAAAGCAGCGCTGTCAGGAGAGCATGGCATGGGCCGGCTTGGCCGTGTGCAGCAGCGCCGTCAGCCAGGCGGATCCTGGCACGGTGACACGGCCGGCCTAGTGTACGGCGACCTCGCCCCGGCGCCTGGAAGCGATCACGCCAGGACGCAAATATGCGCCGACCAGGTCCGCAGCCTGGATCTGCGCCTGATTGAGCATCGCGCACGCCAGTGTTGTGGGTGGAAGTCGACTTTCGCGACGTTCTTCACTCCGGAGGTGCCCATGGTTACCGTTGTCTTCGGCGCACGCGGCAACGTGGGCCGTCATGTCGTCGCCGGCCTGCTGGCCAGCGGCGAACGGGTCCGGGCGGTCAGCAGGAATCCGGCGGCGGGCTTCGCGCCCGGGCTGGAGGTCGCCGCGGCCGACCTGGAGCGCCCCGAGACCCTGCCCGTGGCGCTGGCCGGCGCCGGCAAGGTGTTCCTGTACGCCAAACCGGACGGCGCCGAGGGCTTCGTGAAGGCAGCCGAATCCGCTGGTGTTCGGCACGTGGTCCTGCTGTCATCGGTGTCGGTCGTGAGCCCCGGCGCCGAGCACAGCCCGGTCGCCCGCCTGCACCGGACAGTCGAGCTGGCCATCGAGCGGTCGGACCTGGACTGGACGTTCATCAGGCCAGGCATGTTCGCCACCAACACCCGGTCCTGGTGGACGGAATCGATCCGCGCCGAGAACGTGGTCCGCCTTCCATACCCGGAAGCGCAGACCGCCCCGGTCCATGAGAAGGACATGGCCGCGCTCGCCGTGACCGCTCTCACCGAACCGGGCCACTCCCGCCAGGCCTACACCGTCTACGGGGCCGAATCGCTGACCTTGCGGCGCCAGGCCGGGCACATCGGCGAGGCCACCGGTCGCCAGATCCGGGTCGAGGTGGTCTCTCCCGAGCAGGCGCGGACGGAACTCGGCAAGACGATGCCCCCGGTCGTGGCCGAAGCCGTCCTGCGCCAGTGGACCGCCGGCAACGGCGTCCCGGCCCCGATCTCGGTCATCGTCGCCAAGATCACCGGCCGCCCCGCGCACACCTTCGCGCAGTGGGCCGCCGACCATGCCGACGACTTCCGCTGAGCGCGCCTGGCTTCCCGGGCCTTCGGGCTCACCGACCGCGGCAGCATCGCCCCCGGCCAGCGGGCCGACCTGCTCCTCGTCGATGGCGACCCGACCGCGGACATCTCCGCGACGCGGGCCGGCAACTGCTCGCCGACGCCAGGCCCCTGCTGGCCAATGCCGACGCGCTGCGCCGCCGGGTCGCCCGCGCCGCACGCGGCCCGGGCACCTTCACCATCGGGTTCATGCCCGGCCTCATTGTGACCGATGCCGTCCGCGCCATGCAGGGCCGCCATCCGCAGCTGACTGTGAACGTGCTGCGCACTAGCTGCGACGACCAGACCGAGGTCATCCACGACGGCCGGGCCGACGTCAGCTACGTCCGGCTGCCCGCCGATCAGCGTGGCCTGCTGAGCCAGCCGCTGCTGACCGAACCGCGAGTCGCCGTGCTACCCGACGATCACCGCCTGGCCGGGAAGACCGCCATCAGCATCGCCGACCTCGCCGACGAGCATCTGCTTCAAGATCCCGAGGCCGTCCCCGAATGGCGCGACATCGCCACCGAGCTACATACTCGGCACCGGCGTAACGCGCCCATCTTCCGCACCGTGGAGGAGAAACTCGAACACGTCGCAGCGGGCCACGGCATCGTCCTGCTCCCGCTATCCACCGCGGCCTTCTACACCCGCCCCGGCGTCAGCTACACCCATGTCAGCGATATCCCGCCCAACCAGGTTTGCCTGGTCTGGGACGCCACCCGCCGCAGTCGGCTCATCCAGGACTTCGCCGCCATCGCCGCGGACCACTCGCCGGTAGCCGACCGCTCGTAATCACATCGCCGCCCGGCTTTCACTGGCGAGCGGCATCTCCTCCCGCCGCGTCGGCGAGATGTCATATCCCGGGGGTATGACAGGCAGCGGATGGTCGTGGCCTCGGTACGCGCGCCCTATGCCGAGGCGGGCGGGTCACGGCCCCGGCAAGTTGGCGGTTTGTCGTCCTAGCGGCGTGAGTCCGGGTTTGGGGTGTCCGGTGTGAGGGGGTTTCTGGCGCGATTTTGAGGGGCGGGCACGGCTCCGGAAGATCAGAGGCGCCAACCAGTCCAACTCCCGGAAAGAACCGTGCCCGCCGCGACTCAGGGCTGGTCGCCCACGAGAGCGATTGCGCGCGTCTCGGGAACTCCCAGCATCAGCAGGCTCGTGATCGTCGCTGCTCGGGCGCCGAGGGTCCCGTTCGACAGGTCGCTGTCCGCGATGGCGAACACGACGCCGTAGGCAACCTGGCTCAGAATGCCCGCCGGCAGGTGCTGTGCGAACACGTCGCTGTCCTGGCCCCGTTTCACGAGGTCGGCGAGGAGCTCATCGACTGGCCCGAGCAGGCCGTGGATCGCCTCGCCGTACTCGCCGCGGCGCAGCGCCAGCAGCACTCGGTACCGGTGTGCCACCGGCCAGACGCGGGCGATGAATTCGACCCACGCCGCGTCCGCTTCTGCGCCGGAGGCGTTGACTTCGGTGAGCACGGCTGTCACCTCGGTGACGGCCCGTTCCGTGAGTGTCCGAACCAGGTCGAGGCGCGAGGGGAAATGGCCATAGACCGTGCGACGGACGACGCCGGCAGCGGAGGCGATGTCGCCCATTCCGGCGTCGGGGTTCTCTCCCAGCACATCGAGGGCGACGTCGAGGATGCGATCGCGTGTCTCGTTCATCGAGCGCACACGGGAGGACTCGGTGGGCACGACACCATTGTTGCACACCAGCGTGCAATGAAGTAGACTGCACACCAGTGTGCAACGGGAGTTGCGCTGTGCTTCGAAGCCCAGGAGAAGAGAAGAAGGCCATGACCGCACCGACGCCGCCGACCTCGACCCTCGTCCGCCCGTTCACCGTCTCGATCTCGGATTCAGAGATCGACGACCTGAAGCAGCGACTGGCCAGAACTCGATGGCCGGATCCGGAAACGGTGGGCGACTGGTCGCAAGGGGTTCGCGTAGAGAACGCCAGATCTCTGGCCGACTACTGGGAGCGCGGCTACGACTGGCGGCGCTTCGAGTCCGGCCTCAATCGCTTCCCCCAATTCCTGACCGAGATCGATGGGCTGGACATCCACTTCATCCACGTCAGGTCCAAGAATCCCAACGCGATGCCGCTGATACTCACGCACGGATGGCCGGGCTCGATCGTCGAGTTCCTGAAGCTGATCGGCCCGCTGACCGATCCGGTTTCGTCCGGAGGAGACGCCGCCGATTCATTCGACGTCGTCGTCCCGTCGCTCCCCGGGTTCGGGTTCTCCCAGAAGCCCACGCAGACCGGGTGGACTGTATCGCGCATCGCAAGCGCGTGGGCGGAGCTGATGAAGCGTCTCGGCTACACGAGATGGGCCGCGCAAGGCGGCGATTGGGGTGCCGTCGTCACCACCGCCCTCGGGGCCATGCAACCTGAGGGGCTTCTCGGAATTCATCTGAACACCCAGTACGCCTTTCCCGCACAGATACCCGACACCTTGTCGCCCGAACAGCGCTACGCCGTGGAGACCCTCGCCCTCTACACCGGCGATCTCGGTGGGTCGAGCCACCTTCAGGGCACGAAGCCGGAGACTGTCGGATTCGCCCTGGCGGACTCTCCCGCTGGTCAGGCAGCCTGGATCTACGAGAAGTTCCAGTCCAAGACCGACAACCACGGGCTCGCCGAGGACGCCCTCAGCATGGACGACATGCTCGACGCGATATCCCTCTACTGGTTCACCAACAGCGCAGCGTCGTCCGGCCGCATCTACTGGGAGAACAAATCGGCCACTTTCGCCGGCCCGAAGCTGACGCTTCCGGTCGCGGTGACCGTCTTCCCGA
>DASQVO010000489.1:0-5737 GCA_035640715.1 Streptosporangiaceae bacterium | reverse complement strand
GGCGACTATCGGGAGGAACTGACAACGCCGGAGTGGCAACGGGTGCTGGCCGAGGCCAGGGAGCTGGGCGTCCTGCAGCTTCACCTCTCCGGCGGTGAGCCGCTCCAGCGCCGCGACCTCGTCGACATCACCCGCAGCGCCCATCGGCTGGGCCTGTACACGAACCTCATCACGAGCGCGCTTGGCCTCTCGTCCCGCCGCGCCGAGCAGCTGCGCACCGCAGGCCTTGATCACGTGCAGATCAGCATCCAGGCCGACGAGCCCGCCCTCTCCGACCGCCTCGCCGGCACGCCATCCTTCGAGCGCAAGATAGCGGCAGCCCGGCTGGTGAAGGAGCTGGGCTGGCCCCTCACGCTGAACGTGGTCCTCCACCGTCACAACATGGACCGGATCGCCCGCATCCTCGACATGGCCGAGGAACTGGGGACTGACCGGATCGAGCTGGCCAACACGCAGTACTACGGCTGGGCCCAGCGCAACCGGGGCGGGCTGCTGCCGAGCAGGGCCCAGCTCGAGCGCGCGGAGGCGGTGGTACGTGCGGCGCACGAGCGCCTGAAGGGACGGATGGAGATCATCTACGTCATCCCCGATTATTACAGCCGGTATCCCAAACCCTGCATGGGCGGCTGGGGCCGGCGGCAGCTCACCGTGGTGCCCAACGGCGATGTGCTGCCCTGCCCGACCGCACACACCCTTCCCCTTCCACGCGCCAGCGTGCGCGAGCACCCGCTTGCCTGGATCTGGGAGCGCTCCCCCCTCTTCCAGCGCTTTCGCGGAACAGACTGGATGCCAGACCCTTGCCGGAGCTGCGTCCGCCGCGAGGTCGACTTCGGCGGGTGCCGCTGCCAGGCATTCCAGCTCACCGGCGACGCCGCCCGCACCGATCCGGTCTGCTACCTCTCACCCGATCACGGGATCGTGACCGAAGCGGTGCAGGCTGCCAGCGAGGTGGCGCAGCCACGCGAAGCAGTACTTATCCCCCGCCCGCATCCGGGCCGCCCAGGCAAGGGCTAGTTGGCGCCGCATAAGGATCACGAAATGCGCACGCGAACTACTTTCACCCTGGCCGGGCGCACATCACCGGCAATCAGGCGCTTCCCGCTCACCTCATAGGGTTACCAGGACGTAGCTGAATCCTGGCCGCAACAGACATACCCGCCTCCTTTACCCGCGCCACCCTGCCACACATGCGGCGCGCCGAGGACGAATGTTTACCGTGCATGAATTCGGACAGTATTCAATGTCGCCGTGGTCGACGCGGGCGGTAGCCTTGTCACGCACATCCGAATGGACGGCGCCCGGATATCGCCATCAAAAATGCATTTACCGCACGTACTCCAGCATCAGTACCGCCGGCCTGGCAACGTGACCATCCAGGAGTAGGAGATGGAGAGGAGAGGACTTACCGTGAACGCCTCCGGGGCGATTGTATGATCCTCAATCTTCTCGCTCTCGGGTTTGTCCTCAGCCTGGACAACTTCCGGACGTCGGTTTTGCTCGGGCCGCTTCGGCTCAGATGGCGCCGTGCCGCACAGGTCGCCGTGGTGTTCGGGTTCTTCGATGGCGTGGCACCGCTGGCAGGCATACTGCTGGGGCATTATCTCGGCCAGGAGATCGGCGGCCCGGTAGCCGACTATGTGGGGCCGATCGTGCTAGGCGTGTACGGTCTGTACCTCATTGTCCAGGCGTCGCGGCACACGGCACCGGAAGATCCGGACCTCCGGTGGTCGGTTTTCGGCCTTCCTGTGCCTTTGAGCTTGGATAATCTCGTCACCGGCGCGGGCCTGGGCTTGGCCGGCCTCTCGCCACTGGTCCCGGCCGCACTCTTCGGCGCCATCACGGCCCTGATGTCATTCACCGGGTTGCAGCTCGGGCGGGCAATCTCCTACTTTATACCCCTTCGTATCCGCTGGGATTTCGTGGTTGGCGTAGCGCTCATTATCATGGCCATCGTGCTGGCTGTGGGGCTGGAATTATGAAAGTTATCCAGATAGCGCGACCTTGGGGTTGTGCATTCCGTGATGACACTGCAGGCGCCCTGCCCTAATGCCAGTGCGGCCTCTCATGGCCCTGCCCCCATCTTGCCGCGGCTTGGCGTGCACGCTGGATAGCATCTGGTTCGTGAACGGGTCACGCATCCTTCTGGTCGAAGACGATGAGGATATCGGCACCGAGCTGGTCCAGGCGCTCACCGGCCATGGTCACAGCGCACGCCTGGCCCGCTGCGGTGGCGAGGCCTTGTCAGCGGCCGCGTCAGAGCCGCCCGACCTGGTGCTACTGGACCTGGGTCTGCCGGACATTGACGGCGTGGTGCTCTGCCGCCGGCTCCGGGCGATCGCGCCTGACGGGATCATCGTTGTCCTGACGGCGCGGACGGATGAGTTCGATGTGGTCGTCGCCCTGGACGCGGGAGCCGACGACTATCTGACGAAGCCGTTCCGGCTGACCGAACTGCTGGCGCGGCTGCGGGCACACCTGCGCCGCAGGCCCGAACCGGGTGAACGGACGGTTATCGAGGTGGGGCGGCTGCGGCTGGATCTGCTGGCCAGGCGGGCGTACGTCGGGGCGGACGAGGTGATCCTGCGGCCGAAGGAGTTCGACCTGCTGGCGGCGCTGGCCGCGAGCGCGGGCAAGGTCGTGACCAGAGGCGAGCTGATGGCGGGCGTATGGGACGACAACTGGTTCGGCTCGACCAAGACCCTCGATGTTCATGTGTCCTCGTTGCGCCGCAAGCTGATGGTCCATGGCAAGCCCGCGGCGCATATCACCACAGTGCGCGGCTCCGGCTACCGTTACGAGCCTGTCACGGTGGGCTGATCGTCACGGTCACCGGCCGCGGCCGGAAGCAGGAGGCTGAAGATCGGTTCTGGTGCGGCGCGGCGCACCACGAGGCGGCCGCCGGAAGCATCGGCAAGCGCGCGGGCCAGGGGGAGCCCTCGCCCGTGGCCGTCGGCCCGGTCGGCTGAGCCGGCGAGGAGATCATCCGGTTCGCTGGCCAGCCCCGTTCCCTCGTCTGTCACTTCGATAGCCACACCGGTGCCGACGTCATGCACGTCAATGGTGACCGTCCCGTCGCCGTGGCAGAGCGCGTTGCCGACGAGGACATCGATGATCTGCCGTACTGCGGCCGGGGGTGCAACGCAGCGGGGCACCTCCGGCTCGGTGCGGCTGACCAGCTGCCGGCCATGGGCAGCGAGCGGGCCGTGCCATCGGGCGCGGGCATCCTCCATGAGGACGCCCAGGTCGATGGGCGCAGGCGCGTAGCCAGGGCGCCTGACCAGGCTCAGCAGATCCTCGATGGTGGTGCGCAGATGCTCACTGCGCGAGAGGGCGTCGCTCAGCGCGGCGCGCAGGTCGGCGTCAGGCCGGCTGAGCGCGGATTCCAGGCCGACCGTAAGCGCGGTGAGAGGCGTGCGGAGCTGGTGTGAGACATCAGAGCTGAATGCCCGCTCACGCTGAAGAAGCTGCCCGAGCTGGGCGGCGGTGTCCTCCAGGGCCTGACTCGCGGTATCAGCTTCCCGCACGCCGAAACGCTCCGCCCGCACAGTGAAATCGCCGTCACCTAGCGCCCGGGCCACGAGGGTGAGCCGCTCCAGCGGCCTGGCCAGCCGGACGGCCTGCCTGCGGGCCAGGACCGCCGCGACACCGACGGCCAGCAAAGCGAGCAGGCCCAAAGCCGCCCAGGTTCTGTGAACGCGGCCGGTAACGATGCTGTACGGAACGGCGGCCCGCACGATGCCAACCGCCTTCTGGTCGGACGGGATCGGGACGATCACCACCAGGTCGCTGCCCTCGACGGCGTCCCGCACCTGTGCCCTGGCCCCGCTCGCGGCCAGGGCCGAACGGGCGGGCCCTGATCCGGCGATACGCCGCCCTGCCGTGTCATACACGCCGAGGCTCCGGAACGAGGATGGCTGCGACGGCACCCTGACGAGGGCGCCGGGAATGGTGTCCGGCACCACGGCTGCGGCCCGGGCCGCATCCCGTTGCAGCGCTGTGACCGTTTCTGACCGATACAGCCGCTGTACCGCGATGCCGAGCGGCAGCATGAACAAGATGACCGCGAACGCGGTGACGGCCATGATCGATATCAGGACCCGCTGGCGCAGCGGAGGGCCGCCGTGCTCGAGATTCATGAGGTAAAAGCTATTTCACCTTGCGCAGAGGCGCCGCTCACCTGGCTCTTTATAGCGTCCGGGCATGGACAATGTCAGCGCCGTATCCGCAACCCGGCGGATCCTCGCCCTCGCCGCCGCAGGGCTGTGGGTCGCGGGCTGCAGCAGCAGCCCCAGCACCGGGCCGGCATCGAACGCTTCGCCGTCGGCCCCCGCCGCTAGCACGGGAGCGGCCGCCACGGAATCGCCACCGCCGGGCGACATTCCCGACAGCACGGCGTATGTCCCCTACCGGCCCGCCTCCGGCCAGTATGAGGTGAAGGTACCCGAGGGCTGGGCGCGCACCTCCTCAGCCACCACCTCGTCGTTCACCGACAAGCTCAACAGCATCACGGTGCAGCTGGTGAAGGCTGCGGCCGCACCGACCGCAGCGTCGGCCCGGGCCACCGAGGTCCGCCAGGTCCAGGCCGCGGGGCACCACGTCACGGTCGCCGGCGTCGGCACGGTGACGCGCAGCGCGGGAACCGTCGTCGTGATTCGCTACTCGGCCGACAGCCAGCCCGATCCCGTGACGGGAAAGGTGTACAAGAACTCGATCGAGCGCTACGAGTACTACCGGAACGGCACCGAAGCGACCGTCACGCTGACCGCACCCGCCGGCGCGGACAACGTGGACCCCTGGCGCAAGGTAACCGATTCGTTCAGGTGGCTGCGGTGACCACATTGCGCGCCCGCGAGCTGTACCGGTTCTACCGCGCCGGGGAGGAGGAGACCCTCGCGCTGCGCGGTGTCTCCATCGCCGTGGAGGCGGGGCAGCTGGTCACCGTGGCCGGCCCGTCCGGCTCCGGGAAGTCGACCCTGCTGGCCTGCCTGGCGGGCCTGGACGAACCCGACGGCGGCAGCGTCTACGTGCACGACACCCGGATCAGCCACCGTCCCGAGCAGGAGCGCTCATCGCTGCGCGCCCGGCACATCGGCACGCTCTTCCAGAGCGCGAACCTGCTCGAGCACCTCACCATCCGGCGCAACATCGAGCTGGTACAGCTCATCGGCGGCCGCCGCGACCGCGACCGGGCCGCAGCGCTGCTCGAGGCGGTCGGGCTGGGCCGCCGGAGCGGGGCACGGCCCAGCGAGCTGTCCGGCGGCGAGGGAGTGCGGGCCGGGCTCGCCGTGGCGCTGGCCAACGACCCGGACGTGCTCGTCGCGGACGAGCCCACCGGCGAACTGGACAGCCGGACGGAAGCAGAGATCCTGAAGCTCCTCCGGGACCTGGCCGACCGCGGCGCCGCGGTGGTCGTCGCATCACACTCGGCCGCGGTCGCGGACCTGGCCGACCAGGTCATCCACCTCAAGGACGGGCAGGTTCAGCCATGACGGCGCCATCGCGGCGAGCAGAGCTCCTCGAGCTGGTCCGGTGTACCGACCTGACCCGCACGTACGGCTCGGGCGCCGGGGCAGTGGCCGCGGTACGGGGGGTCAGCTGCACGCTGAGCCCGGGGATGCAGGTCGCGCTGACCGGCCCGTCCGGATCGGGGAAATCTACCTTGCTGCACCTGCTGGCGGGCCTGGACACGCCAACGAGCGGAACGATCGCCTGGCCCGGCCTGGACGGCAGCCCCGTG
>DASQVO010000488.1:0-5762 GCA_035640715.1 Streptosporangiaceae bacterium | reverse complement strand
GCCGGGCGCCCTGGACCTGCTCATCGAGGAGGGCACCCGCAGCGGCGCGGACCTGCTGCTCGCCAACGATCCCGATGCGGACCGGCTCGCCGCCGGGATCCCCGACCCCGCCTCGGCGGGAGGATGGCGCATCCTGCGCGGAGACGAGATCGGGGCGCTGCTCGGCAGCTACCTGCTGACGCGGGAGCCCCATCCCTCCCGCCGCCTCCTGGTCACCACCGTGGTGTCGTCCGGCCTGCTCAGGCAGATGGCGGCGGCGGCCGGCGCGCGCTACGCGGAAACCCTCACCGGCTTCAAATGGATCATGCGGGCCGGCGATGAGATACCGGGCAGCCGGTTCCTGTTCGGCTACGAGGAGGCCCTCGGCTACGCGGTGACCGACATCGTCCGTGACAAGGACGGCATCTCCGCAGCTCTGGCCCTGGCCGATGCCGCGGCCCAGGCGAAACGCGGCGGCAGCAGCCTGGCCGGCCTGCTCGACGACCTGGCCCGGCGCTTCGGCCTGTACGCCACCGATCAGGTGTCGCTGGCCCTCCCCGGCGGCGAGAACTCCGCCGGGCCCGGGGCCGCTTCCGGGGCATCCCTGCTCGAGGCCGTTCGCTCGGCGCCCCCGGCGTCACTGCTCGGCCAGCCGGTCGTCTCTGCCGACGACCTGAGCCTGGGCGTCCGGTCACACCGGGATGGGACGAAGGAGCCGCTCACGCTGCCCCGGTCGGATGTGGTGATCTGGCGGTGTGCGGACGGTACCCGGGTCGCGGTGCGGCCCAGCGGCACCGAGCCGAAGGTGAAGATCTACCTGCAGGTGGTGCTGGACGCCGCCGGCCGGGGCGACCTGGCGCCGCATCGGGCGGAGGCGGCCAGGCGGCTCGCTAGCCTGCGCGAGGAGGTAACGGAGGTGCTGAACCAGTGACCGGGGCACCGTCGCTGACCAGGAACGAGCTGGCGGCGATGATCGACCACACGCTGCTGACGCCGGAGGCGACCGAGCGTGATGTGGTGGCCTTCTGTGGTGAGGCACGGAATCTCGGCGTGTACGCCGTGTGCGTGTCCCCGACGATGGCCGCCGTGGCCGCCCGCGAGGTGGCCGGCGCACCGATCGCCGTGGCGGCGGTCGCCGGCTTCCCGTCCGGCGCCCACAACGCCGGGATCAAGGCGGCTGAGGCTGCCGAGGCCGCCGCGGCCGGCGCGGCCGAGATCGACATGGTCATCAACCTCGGGCTGGCCAAGGACGGGCGCTGGGCCGAGGTGGAGGAGGAGATCCGGACCGTACGGGAATCGGTCGCCGCCACGGTCGTCCTCAAGGTGATCATCGAGACCGGCATTCTTGATCCGAACGAGACCGCGGCAGCGTGCCAGGCAGCGGAGGCGGCCGGCGCAGATTACGTGAAAACCTCGACCGGCTTCCACCCCAGCGGCGGTGCCACCACCGACGCGGTGGCGCTCATGGCGAAGACCGTCGGGACCCGGCTTGGCGTGAAGGCGTCGGGTGGCATTCGTTCGGCATCTTCGGCTCTGGCCATGGTGCAGGCCGGAGCCACCCGCCTCGGGCTGTCCCGCTCCGCCGCCATCCTCGCCGAACTGCCGTCCGGCCCGGAGTGACCGGGTCAGTAGTCCCTTGTCTTACCGGACCCGCACCTGATAGGAGACCTTATGGCTAACATACGCGCCGCCCTCGTCCAGCAGAAATGGACCGGGGACAAGGAATCGATGATCAAGAACGCCGTCGCCGCGCTGCGCGAGGCTTCGTCCCGCGGCGCGCAGGTCGCCTGCCTTCAGGAGCTCTTCTACGGGCCGTACTTCTGCCAGGTCCAGGACCCGCAGTGGTACGACTGGACCGAAGAGGTGCCGGACGGCCCCACCGTGCGCCAGATGCAGGACCTCGCACGGGACCTCGGCATGGTCCTCGTCGTTCCCGTCTACGAGCGGGAGCAGGAGGGTGTCTACTACAACACCGCCGCGGTCATCGACGCGGACGGCCGGTTCCTCGGCAAGCACCGCAAGAACCACCTCCCGCAGGTGACGGGCTTCTGGGAGAAGTTCTACTTCCGCCCCGGGAACCTCGGTTATCCGGTGTTCGACACCGCGGTGGGCCGGATCGGCGTCTACATCTGCTACGAGCGGCACTTCCCGGAGGGCTGGCGGGCGCTGGGCCTGGCCGGGGCGAAGATCGTCTTCAACCCCTCGGCCACCAGCCGCGGCCTCTCGGAATACCTGTGGAAGCTGGAGCAGACCGCCGCCGCGGTCGCCAACGAGTACTTCGTGGGCACGATCAACCGTGTCGGCGTGGAGCCGCTCGGCGACAACGACTTCTACGGGCAATCCTACTTCGCCGACCCGCGCGGGCAGATCATCGGCGGGACCGCCTCCGACGACCAGGACGAGGTCGTCGTCCGTGACCTGGACATGGACCTGCTCGAGCAGGTCCGGCACCAGTGGCAGTTCTATCGAGACCGGCGGCCGGACTCCTATGGGCCGCTCGTCCAACCGTAGCAGGAGGTAACGTGCGCACCCTCATCCGCGGTGGCACGGTTGTCACTGCCACCGGGCCCATCACAGCCGACGTGCTCGTCGACGGCGAGACCGTCGCCGCGCTCCTCGATCCCGCGCACACCGGCGCCCTGGCCGCCGCGGCCGACCGGACGCTGGACGCGGCCGGCCGGTACGTCCTGCCGGGCGGCATCGACGTGCACACCCACCTTGAGATGCCGTTCGGCGGCACGTTCTCCGCCGACGATTTCGAGACCGGCACCCGGGCGGCCGCCTGGGGCGGCACGACGACGATCGTGGACTTCGCGGTACAGCGCAAGGGCACGTCGCTGCAGGGGACGCTGGACGCCTGGCATGCGAAGGCGGCCGGGAAGGCCAGCATCGACTACGGCTTCCACATGATCGTTTCCGACGTCAACACCCAGACATTGAAGGAGATGGACGTCCTCGTCGGCGAGGGCGTGACCAGCTTCAAGATGTTCATGGCCTACCCGGGCGTCTTCTACGCCACCGACGGAGAGATCCTGCAGGCCATGCAGGTGGCGGCCGGCAACGGCGCCACCATCATGATGCACGCCGAGAACGGCATCGCGATCGACGCGCTTGTCAGCCAGGCACTGGCAGCCGGCCACACCGACCCGGGCTGGCACGGCCGCACCAGGCCGCCGGAACTGGAAGGCGAGGCGACCTCACGCGCGATCCGGCTGGCGCAGGTCGCGGGCGCACCCCTGTACATCGTGCACCTGTCGGCGCGGCAGGCGCTCGACGCCGTCACCGAGGCCCGCGACGGCGGTGCGCCGGTGTTCGCCGAGACATGCCCGCAGTACCTGTACCTGTCGCAGGACAACATGGACGAGCCCGGCTTCGAGGGCGCGAAGTACGTCTGCTCACCGCCGGTCCGGCCGAAGGAGCACTGGGCGCACCTGTGGCGGGGACTGCGCACCAACGACCTGTCCGTCGTCTCCACCGACCACTGCCCGTTCTGCTTCAAGGAGCAGAAGGAACTCGGCCGCGGCGACTTCTCCAAGATCCCCAACGGCATCCCGGGTATCGAGCACCGGATCGACCTGCTGCACCAGGGCGTGGTCAGCGGCGAGCTGTCCGCTGCCCGGTGGGTCGAGGTGAACGCAACCACCCCGGCCCGGATGTTCGGCCTGTACCCGCGCAAGGGCACCATCGCCCCGGGCTCGGACGCCGACATCGTGATCTATGACCCGTCCGCACGGCATGTCCTGTCCGCGCAGACGCACCATATGGCGGTCGACTATTCGGCGTACGAGGGCCGTGAGGTGCAGGGCCAGGTCGCCACGGTGATGTCGCGCGGCGAGATCATCCTCGACGCCGGCGAGTGGCGCGGTCAGCCTGGCCGCGGCCAGTTCCTGGCCCGCGGGACGTGCCAGTACCTCCGGTAGGCACGTGTCTGCCGGCAGTGAGGGGGAGCAGATGGACATCGGCCTGGTACTGCAGAACGACCCGCCGGCGCGCCGCGTCGTGGACCTGGCCCGGCGCGCCGACCAGGACGGGTTCAGCCACGTGTGGACATTCGACTCGTCCGTGCTATGGCAGGAGCCGTTCGTTATCTACTCCCAGATCCTCGCGCAGACGTCGCACGTCATGGTGGGGCCGCTGGTGACAAACCCGCTGTCGCGGGAGCTATCGGTCACCGCGTCGCTGTTCGCCACGCTGAACGAGATGTTCGGGAACCGGACGGTCTGCGGGATCGGCCGGGGAGACTCGGCCATGCGCGTTCTCGGCCGGCGCCCGGCGTCGCTGGCGACGCTGTCCCGCGCCATGCGGGTCATCCGCGACCTGGCCGAGGGCCGGGAAGCCGACTACGACGGCACCGCGGTCCGCATCCCGTGGGTGCGCGACGGCCGGCTCGAGGTGTGGATGGCCGGCTACGGGCCGAAGGCCCTGAGGATGTGCGGCGAGGAAGCCGACGGGTTCATCCTCCAGTGCGCCGACCCCGACATCGCCCGCTGGACCATCGGCACCGTGCGCGCGGCGGCGCGGGCCGCGGGGCGTGACCCATCGGCGCTGACCATGTGCGTCGCCGCTCCCGCCTACGTCGGCACGGACATGCCGCACATGCGGGAGCAGACCCGCTGGTTCGGCGGGATGGTCGGCAACCATGTCGCCGACCTGGTCGCGCGGTACGGCGACTCGGGGGAGGCGATCCCGCGGGCGCTCACCGACTACATCAAGGCACGAGACGGTTACGACTACTCTCACCATGGCAAGCCGGGCAACCCGTCCACAGCCTTCGTGCCGGACGGCATCGTCGACCGCTTCTGCCTGCTGGGGCCGCCGGAGCGGCACGTTGAGAGACTGCAGGAACTACGTGAGATCGGCGCCGATAACTTCAGCGTCTACCTGATGCACGACGCGGGCGAGGCGACGCTCGACGCCTACGCCAAGCGCATCATCGGCTCGGTCTGACCAAAACCCCGGGGGGCCGATCGGAGATCGGCCCCCCGGGGGAGTCCGGGCAGCCCGTCGTCGCGGGTTGTGAACGGTGGCCTAAAGGCTGAGCTCGGCCTCGAAGGAGCCTTCCTCCAGGCGGTCCTTCACCGTGGTGAGGAAGCGCGCGGCGTCGGCGCCGTCGATCAGGCGATGGTCGTAGGTGAGCGCCAGGTAGACCATCGACCGGACCGCGATGACCTCGCCGAGAGCCGGGTCTTCGACGACGACCGGGCGCTTGACGACCGAGCCGGTGCCGAGGATGGCCACCTGCGGCTGGTTGATGATCGGCGTGTCGAACAACGCGCCGCGGCTGCCGGTGTTGGTCAGGGTGAACGTGCCGCCGGCCAGCTCGTCGGGCCCGACCTGGCCGGACCGGGTACGCTCGGCGAGGTCGGCGATCTTGCGGGCGAGGCCACCGAGATTCAGGTCACCGGCGTTGTGGATGACCGGCACCATCAGGCCGCGCTCGGTGTCCACCGCGATGCCGAGATGCTCGGCATCGTGGTAGGTCACCTGGGCGTTAGCGGCGTCGATGACCGAGTTCAGCTTCGGGTGGATCTTCAGCGCCTCAACCGTGGCCAGCGCGAAGAACGGCAGGAAGCTCAGCCGGACGCCCTCGCGTGCCTCAAAGTCTCGCTTGGCCCGCTCGCGGAGCCGCGCGATGACGGTCACGTCCGCCTCTACCACGGTGGTGAGCTGCGCCGACGTCTGCAGCGACTCCACCATCCGCTGGGCAATCACCTGACGCGGCCTGGACATCCGCTGGGTGGTGCCACGCAGGGCGGACGGGACGATGGCCGGCCGGGCGGCCG
>DASQVO010000487.1:0-12560 GCA_035640715.1 Streptosporangiaceae bacterium | reverse complement strand
CACGCCCGCCAGGATCAATGCCACGCCGAGAAGCTGCTCCGGCGACGGGCGCTCACCGAGCGCCATGGCGCTGAGAGCGACCGACCCGGCCGGCTGCACCAGCAGGAGCGCGCTGACCAGCCAGGCCGGGAGCCTCGGCATTGATACGGTGATCAGCATCCAGCCGAGGACCTGAGACGTCAGGGCCAGCAGCACCAGCCAGCCCAGAGCGGGCCACGCATGTCCCAGCCGGAAATCATGCAGCATGTAGCCGATGACAAGGGACGTGGCGGCCGCGCCGAGCGTCGATTCGAAGAGCGGTCCCGCCACCGCGCCGGGCGTACCGCCGGGGCCGGGCGCCACGGTAGCGTGCCGCAGCATGAGAATGAAGATCGTGTAAAGGATCGCTACAGCGACGCCCAGGATCACGCCAATGCCCGGGCGCGTGCCGTAGGCATGCGCTCCGGCCAGGCCGGCAACCAGCGTCAGGCCGGCGAACATGACCGGCGACGCGAGCAGCAGCGACCGGCGCGGCCGCTCCCCAAGAATCCACCAGGCCAGCAGCGCGACAATGAGGACCTGGAGATTGGTAACGACAGTGGCCAGTCCCGCGCCGATCGCGGAGATCGAGTGACTCCACAGGATCAGGTCGCCGGCCAGGAAAACGCCGGAGAGCCGCGCCAGCCACCGGCTGCGAGCCGCGAGCAGCGGCGCGCCACGGCGCCGTTCGGCGATGGCGAGCACCCCGAGCACCGGAAGCGCGAAGGCACAACGGCACAGGGCCGCCGTACTGGCCGAGGACCCGGCGAGCCGCATCACGACGGCGGAGCTTGCGATGCAGGCCGCCCCGGCCACGGCGGCGGCGATGGGCCGGCGCGTCGAGTCTGCCATCGGGTGCTCCTTCATCCAGTGTCATGCCCCGCCGCGCCGCGGTTGGCGTCGTGCCTGGCCGCACTCCGTCTGACCTCGCACCTGGCCGTGCCGTGGCGGGCATCGCGGCCGGTGCGCGGACGAACTTGTCATGACCAACTAATAATTTTGATGCTGACGCTAGTCCGTGCCCGCTTCAGGAGTCAAAGTGATTTTTGCTCATGACACGACCGCGGCGCTGACGCTCGCCACGGATCTGGTCAATACGCTGCGGCATGGCGATGACACGCTCACCGACGCCGGCGCCCTGGACATTTTCCTCGACAAGCATCACGTCACTCCCAGGCGCGCGGCCAGGCAGGCCGATCTCGAGGCGGTCAGGGCGCTGAGGCAGCGTCTGCGCGCCGTGTGGCAGGCATCCAGCGAAGAGGAACTCGCCGGGATCATCAACCGCCTGCTGTGCGACTCCGGCGCGCGCCCGTGGCTCACCGACCATGGCGGCGGATGGGGCTGGCACCTGCACGTCACCGAGCCCGCCGCCCCCCTCGGCCACCGGATCGGAGCCCAGGCGGGTTTCGCGTTCGCGGACCTGGTCCGGCTCCGGGAGACCGGCCGCCTGCGAACCTGCGACGCCCCTGACTGCGAGGCGGTCCTGATCGATCTGTCACGGAACCACTCACGCCGATACTGCGACACGGGAAACTGCGGGAACCGCCAGCACGTCGCGGCCTACCGGGCCCGCAATGCCGCACGCCTCCGCTAACCTCAGCGCGAACCTCGTGGGCGAGCTCTGCCTGTGGTCAGTGGGCGAGTTCTGCCTGGGCTGACTCCCAGAGTTCGGTGGTCACAACCCCGGCGGGAGCCTCGGTGGCCTGCCGGTAGCCTGATCCCGCCCACAGGGCACCACTGGCACCGGCTGTTCGGTCAGCAGCTTGATCTTGCCGTCCCAACGATCGTCGTCAGCCGGATCCGGATCGGGCAGGGCCACGCCGTACCGTTCGGCTTCGGCGGACAGCTCCCCGCGGTAGGCGTCGACCACGGTGGTTTCCGGCAGCGGCTGGGGCACGAAGACATTTACACCGAACGGGGCCGCGGTGGCCGTACGTACGGTATCGATTTGTTCCGCCAGCGCGTGCAGCGTCTTGTAGTCAACCGCAGGCGGGCGGGGAGACGACCTCTCCCCGCCCGCCTGCGGTTTCTCCTCAGGGCTTTCGCTCACGGAGGACTAGTTACCACCAGCCCCAGCCGCCCCAGCCGCCGCCCCAGCCGCCCCAGCCCCAGCCCCAGCCCCACGGGCCCCACCAGCTGGCCTGCGACGGGTGGCTGACTGTTTGCGCTGTTTGCGCGTGAGCTGGGTGCGCCGTGGCTGCGTTCGCCACAGTCGGCGCGAGCATCATTGCCCCGCTGGTGCTCGCTGCCGCGGCAGCCAATCCGATTGCCCGTTTCACTGACGTGGGCTTCATGACAAGAATCCCCTCTTCCTGTCGGTGATGCCCGGGTGGGCCGCCCACCCGGGCGCCACGGGGTGAGCGGTCCACCCCGTGGCTCCGCGCTTTCGCGCGGCATTGACCCCGTCCCAGGCTGTCCGGCGGACGGATGGAACCGATCGCGCCGGATTTGCTCCTACGGGCCCGATGCCCGGTGAATTCCAGGTCACGCAACATTTCAGTGTGTTTCAGTGTGACGCCCATCACATTCCGTAATTATCAGAATACGGAGCGAAATGGATCAGAAGCCGCGAAGCTCACCGGGCAGTGCACTGCACCTCAAAGCCGCTCCCGCCGGCAACCACGCCATCCCCGTCGCCCCCGGAGCCACCGGCTTAGCCCCGGCGTCCGGAACCCGTTCGGCCGGCCACCGGGCTCTCGCAGCGTGATCAGCCTCCGGCTTGAGTTGGCATCGCGGGCCGTTCAGCCCGGGACCCGTCATCGCGTGAGGAGTTCGCGAAGAAGGGCGGTAATGCGTTCTGGTGCTTCTTCAGCCATGAAATGACCGGCGTCAAGGGTCTGGTGGACCAGGTCGGGTGCCCAGGCGCGCCAGAGCCCGGGGGCGTCGTAGCCGAGTGCGGCGCCCCAGTCTTGCTGGATGACGGTCACGGGCATCGTCAGGGTGCGCCCGGCGGCGCGGTCGGCTTGGTCGTGTTCGATGTCGATGCCGGCCGTGGCGCGGTAGTCGGCGACGATCGAGGGCACTGCCTCACGGGACGCCCGCAGGTACTCGGCGCGGACGTCGCCGGGGATGGCCTCTCGGTCCTGCGCCCAGATGTCGAGGAAGTGCCCGAAGAAGGCGTCGGGGCTGGCGCTGATCATCTGTTCCGGCAGTCCTGGCGGCTGGGCCATGAGGTACAGGTGGAAGGCGACCGCCGCGCTGGCACCGTGCAGGATGTCCCACATGTCGATGGTGGGCAGCACGTCGAGAGCAGCGAGGTGGCTGATCGCCTCGGGATGGTCGAGGCCGGCCCTGATGGCGACCAGCGCGCCGCGGTCGTGCCCGGCCAGGGCGAACCGGTCATAGCCCAGGGCTGCGGCGAGCGTCACGATGTCGGCGGCCATGGTCCGCTTCGAATAGGTGCCGGGGCCGTCTTCGGCTGGCTTGTCGCTCGAGCCGTAGCCGCGCAGGTCGGGGCAGATCACGGTGTGCTCAGCGGCGAGGTCGGCGGCGACGTGCCGCCACATCAGGTGCGTTTGCGGGAAACCGTGCAGCAGCACGATTGGGCTGCCGGAGCCCCCGATGGCGGTGTTCAGGGCCACCTCGTCCGTGACGGGGATGCGCTGGTAGCCGAAGCTCGGGATGGTGAGGGTCATAGATGTCCTCCTTGATAACGGTGCGTCCACCATCCCGCAGTGCGATCAGCATCCGGTCAGCGACGTAGCATGACCGCGTGGAGGGCCATGTGGGGCGGGTGAGGTTCGGGGTGCTCGGCCCTGTTGTCGCGTGGGACGCCAACGGTGCGGCGCTGGACCTCAAGGGCCCCCGTCACCGGGCAGTACTGGCCCGGCTGGCTGCCGCACGCGGCCGGGTCATCCCGCTCGATGTCCTGATCGGGGACCCGGCGGCTCCCGGCCGCCCCGGCGGACTGAAGGCTCGAACTGGTCTACGTCAGGTTCAGCACCGGTCCGAGGGTCTGCAGCGGAACCGGGAGCGGGCGGTTGCCCCGGCCGGCTTCGAGGGTCACGAACGTGGCGGCGTCGATGATGGCCGAAAAGTAGTGTCCGGTCGGCGCGTGGGCACACGACGGCGCGGGGCCGCCGTTATAGAGGGTGAAGTCACCCTTCATCAGCACCAGGTACACGGCATCGGTGGCATTGCCCGCTATGTCGTCGCCTCCCCCCGCCATGGCCATCGCCTTGCTGAAGGTCGTTCGCACCGCGAGGATCCAGTCCGGCCTGGCGCCGTCGCAGCTCCTGGCCGCGTGCAGGACCATGCTGCGGAGCCGCCGCGCCACCGCGGCGGGGGATGAGGCACCTGATGGCAGCGGCACGGCGAACTCGGCGACGATTCGCTCAGCTTCCCCTGGTTCCGACCCTGACCAGGCCCACTCCACAGAGAGCTGGCGGCTGGTCCCGGGCCTGAGCCCGGCTGGCACGGTCCAGTGCAGCACGAACCGGTGCGTGCCGGGCCGCAGCGGCACGCGGGTGCTGGCCGCCAGAATCGGTTTCATGTCGGCGGGCCCACCTGGGCGGGAAGACAGCATGCCGTTGGTGATCCCCAGCCACAGGGCCGTCATCGCTCGCGGCGCGGGCACCGTTACCTCGACAGTCATCGTGAGTCTCTCGCCCGGGGTGATGGTGAACAGGGGCAGCGCCGCGGGTCCCGTGGCCGGAACCGCTCGCGTCTGGCCGTTCACTGTCACCATGTACGACAGTTCGGGCGCCGCGGGCGGGGGATGCATGATGACGGGCTGGCTTGTCCCGCCGCGCGTAAGCGGGATCGCGACCGCCGATGCCACCGCCGCCACTGAGACCGCCGCGATGATCCCGGCGCGCCTGCGCCGTCGCCGTCTGATTCGCCGGACTCGCGCGGCCAGGTCTTCAGTGGTGAAGCGCGGCGGGCCGGCTAGCGCCGCCGTCTCCGCCAGGCGCGAGCGCAGTTCCCGCTCGTCGATCGACATCGCCTTGTTCCCTCCCGCTATCCGCTTTCCGCGCTGGACAGCCACACGGCCACGTGGGACATCGCCTCGCTGAGGTACCGCTTGACTGTGCCTTCACCCACGCCGAGCACGGCCGCGACTTTGGCCACGGGCAGGTCCTCGTAGTAGCGCAGCACCACGCAGGCGCGCTGCCGGGGCGAAAGGCTCCGCAGCGCGGTCAGCATGGCGTCGCGGTCGGACACCTGATCGGCGGGATCCGGCGTCATGTCGGCGGGCCGCAGCAGCGGCGCCACCCGGCTCCAGCGGGAGTGCCTGCGGGCGCCATCGATGAACAGGTTCACCATAATCACCCGCACGTACGCCTCGGCCGCGCCGGGCTGCGGGACTCGCAGCGGCCGGGTAAACGCCCGGACCAGCGCTTCCTGGACCAAGTCGTCGGCTTGGGCCTCGTCCCCGCACAACAGGAACGCGTGGCGCTTGAGCGCAGCGCCGCGCCCGCTGGCCAGGTCGGCCAGCGTCTGCTCCCAGCTCTCCACCTCACCACCCACCACCCACCACCCAGCGACCCGAACCCCTCATCTTCTACAACGAACGGGCCGCCTGCCGGGTTGGGGAGCCGGCCGGAGAAACTCCGGCGAACGCTGGCGGTAACGCGGTAACAGGGAGGTCAGTTGAGGAAGTAGCTGGCGCCGACGGACTCGGGGCTGGTCACTAGCGCGAGGATAGTGATCGTCCCCGTGTGCGCGCAGGCCTGCTAGCGGCCACTCCCTGTCCAGGGGTCGTAGTCGACTTCCAGGGGTTCCTGCGGGGGGCGTTCGGCTTCGGGGACATGCTGAAGGTTGAGGCGGATCCGCGTCCAGGTGGAACTCCGGCCGCGCATCGAGTCGACGAGCACGTCGGCGGGAGCCAGCCGCGGCCACACTGTCGGATGGCGTTCCTTCCAGCGCTCGAGCCCTTCCATGGCCTCCGCCTTGGTGGCCGCCCGGGCGATCTCGATCAGCGGCATCTTCGACTGGCGCCGGCCCCCCGGGCTGCCGCCGTCCGCAGGCCGCTTCGCCCGGCTGCCGCCGTCCGCAGGCCGTTTCGCTGGGCTGTCGCCGTCCTTGCGGCGCTTGGACGGCTGGACCCGCCGCTCCTCGCCAGCCTGCCGGACGAAATGCGGTGGCCACGGAGCGTCTGGCAGGCCCGCGGCCTCGTCGCGATCGGCGAGGCCCAGCAGTGCCTCGATCGAGCCCACCGCGTCGTCCATGCCGGCCCAGGGGTCCCCTTGCTCGGCAAACCGGGCGGGCACGGTGTCGATCGTGAAGGCGCCGGGCTCACAACCGGGCACTTCATCCCACGTCAGTGGGGTCGACACCCGCGCGTCGGGTGTGGGGCGGATGGAATAGGCCGAGGCGACGGTCCGGTCTTTGGCATTCTGGTTGTAGTCAACGAAAACGCCGTGTCGCTCCTCTTTCCACCATTTGCTTGTCGCCAGGCGGGGCGCCCGCCGCTCGATTTCCCGCGCTAGCGCCACGGCGGCGCGGCGGACATCAGTGAATGGCCAGCGCCGCTCGATCCGGCAGTAGACGTGGAAACCACGGGAACCCGATGTTTTCGGCCAGCCGACCA
The DNA here is from genome assembly GCA_035640715.1 of Streptosporangiaceae bacterium. Taxonomy (GTDB): domain Bacteria; phylum Actinomycetota; class Actinomycetes; order Streptosporangiales; family Streptosporangiaceae; genus DASQVO01. The sequence goes on along the minus strand of DASQVO010000487.1, from coordinate 6,010 downwards.
GGCCGAAGTCTTCCAGGACGTCCCTGGCCACCAGTGCCACGTCCGTGATCTGCGACCATTCAATGCCGGGCACGGGGTCGAGGTCCACGCGCAGCTCATCGGGATGATCAAGGTCGTCGGCACGCACGGGGTGCGGGTTGAGGTCGATGCAGCCGAGGTTGACGACCCACGCTAGCTGCGCCTCGTCACGGACCACGATCTCGCTCGCGCTCCGGCCGGACGGGAAACGCAACTCGACCGTCTCGGTCCAGTCCGGGCGGCTTTCCGGCGCCCTTTTCTGGAAGAAAGCCTCGCCTTCGGCGCCGTTCACGAAGCGCTTCAGCGCCATGGGCCGTCCGGCAACGCCACGCAGCGCCCCATCCGCCACCGCGAGATAATAACGGACAAGGTCCAGTTTGGTGTGCCCGGTGCGCGGGAAGAAAACCTTGCCCGGATTACTTACGGTCACTTCACGGCCCGCGGCTTCCACTACCGCCTTGGCGCTCGGCATGCCGCTACCTTACGTGAATAATGGCCAATTCGCCGCTCCTATAACCACGCGAGCGGGGTTGGCGGCGTGCCCGCTGGGTGCGGGCGGCGCGGCGGTTCCGGTACGGGACGGCGCGGCCACTGTCACCGCGTCCTCGTCTGGCAAGATCTTGAAGGTTTTCAGCGATCCCGAACGAGATCGTGGTGTCAGCCGACGCCGATCTGAGAGGATGCCGGGGTGCGCACCCATGTGGCCCTGCTGCGCGGCATCAACGTCGGCGGACGCAACAAGGTCGCGATGGCGGACTTGCGGGAACTTGTGGCGTCGCTCGGGCACGCCGATGTCGCTACCTACATCCAGAGTGGCAACGTCGTGTTCACCAGCCCGGAGACGGACACGGTCCGGCTCGCCGAGGTTCTGGAGGGGGAGATCGCCGGGCGTCTCGGCGTGCCGGGCAGCGTCGTGGTGGTGTTTCGTGAGCAACTGGCCCGCGTCATCGCGGACAACCCCTACCCGCAGGAATCCAACCCCAAATGCCTGCACGCGGTATTCCGGCGCTGCGAGATGAACCCCGATGAGATCGCGGCCGTCGCGGCCGCGCAGCGGCGAGCCAACGGCAAGGGCAGCCGCGACGAAGCCGCCGTGGTCGGGTCCACCTTGTACCTCCACACCCCGGATGGACTTGGACGCAGCGAGCTAGCCGCGCAGCTGGCCCGGGCCGGTACCGCCGCGGGCGGCGGCACCGCCCGCAACTGGGCAACCGTGACCAAGCTGATGGCGCTCCTCGACGGCTGATGCGCCCCGCCGGTACCCGGGCGGCCCCAGGCCGTCACGGCCGCGGGACTGACGGCGGGGACGGCGCGGGCGCGCGGCGCCTGCGGCGCGGCGCCGGGCGGGTCGGCGTCGTGTCGCCAAACTCAACCGGTCCGGCCGGCATGCCATGGCGCAGGTAGTGGTCGAGGATCTTCTCGATGACCTGGCTCAGCGAGCTGCCCTCACGCTGGGCCTGGCGGTGCGCGGCGGCACGGAGCGCCTGGTCGACCTTGATCGTGAGATGCGGGCGCCGTCCGCTCGCCAGGGCCGGCCGGCGCCGCGGGAAGGCCGAGGGCGGCGGGACGTCGGGTACCTGGGACCGCACCTCGGCGGATACTTGCTGACGGGTCCGCGCCTGCACCGCCTGGCGGCTGATGCCGAGCGCCACGGCGAGCGGGCGCAGCGGCCAGCCGACGTCGTGCAGCCTCGCCAGGGTCGCCGACAGCAGGTCGCTCTGCCCGGACTCGCGCAGGTCGCGCAGGTAGCCGGCGATGTGATCGGGAAGGGCCAGGTCGGCCGGGCTGGCTACCACGGTGGTGGCCGGCCCGGGTTCCGTGGGCGCGGGGCGCTCGGCGGGGGCCGGGGGCGTGGGGCGCTCAGCGGGGGCCGGGAGCGCGGGGCGCTCAGCAGGGATCAGGGATGCCCGGTCCAGCGTTGCCGAATCGGCCATCGACGCCCTGTGCTGCACGTACAGCTGCAGGCCGAGGATCACCACCTCAGACATTGTCCGGCCGTCGCCCGCCAGCCGGGTCCTGAGACGCTGCCGTAGCTCCCGGTCCACGCGGAAGGTCAGCAGCAGCCGGCGGGACCGGCTGCCAATGTCAGTTCCCATCGCCGCGCTCGCGTTCGCTGCCGGGCGGGCTGCCGGGAAACGATACAGTCCGCTTCATCGCTCCTCCCGGGCCGGAGAGCCTTCATTATGACAAGATCCGCCATTATGGCAAGATCCATGCCCGGATAGGAGGCCCCTATCCTGCTGTTTCGCGCTCCACGCTGGGGATTTCGGCCAGCTCCTTGAGCGCGCTGGTGTCGGCTTCGACCAATTCCAGGTATCGCTCGGTCTCGGCGGCCCGCTGACCACTGTCCCAGCCCAGCAGGTCGCCCATGATCGCGGTGACCGGGCCGACCGCCTCGGCACCGTAGACTCCCGTCTCGAGGAACAGCCGGACCCGGCGGACCAGGACGTCCTCGACATGCAGCGCGCCCTCATGCGTGACCGCATAGGCCACCTCCGCGCCGAGGTAGGGATGGCCGTCTGTCACCGGCCGCCCCAGCGCGGGATCGGCCCGCACGAGTTCCAGGACTTCCTCGGTAAGGGTTCCGTATCGGTCAAGGAGATGTTCGACGGCTTCACGGGGCAGGCCGTAATCTTCGGCGAGCCGGCCCGCTTCGGCGGCTGCGGCGGCCAGGCCGTCGGCCCCCAGCAGCGGCAACTGGTCGGTCACCGAGGCAGGCACCCAGCGGTCGTAGTCGGCCACCGCCGCGTCAATGACATCACGGGCCATCAGCCGGTATGTGGTGAACTTGCCGCCCGCGACGCTGGCGAGGCCGGGGAACGGCACGTCAACTACGTGCTCGCGGGACAGCTTGGTCGTGGGGGTGCCCTTGTCGGCCGCGATCAGCGGCCGCAGGCCCGCGTAGACGCCGATGACATCGGAACGCGTGAGCGGCCGGACCAGGACCCGGTTCGCGTGCTCGAGGATGTAGTCGATGTCCTCGCCGGTCGCGGCCGGCTCGGCACGGTCACCCGACCAGTCGGTGTCGGTGGTGCCGACGATCCAGCGCTGGCCCCACGGGATGATGAACAGGACGCTCTTCTCGGTCCGCAGGATGATCCCGGTGTCCGAACGGATCGCCTCATACGGCACGACCACGTGCACGCCCTTGGACATCCGCACCTGGTACCCGGCCTGGACGCCGGCCAGCTCATGGATGAGGTCGGTCCACACGCCGGCGCACACGACGACGCGCCTGGCAGACACGTCGATGTCTGCGCCCGACTCTTCATCGTGCACCCGCGCGCCCACCACGCGGGAGCCGTTTGCGCTGCGCAGCAACTGGCGCGCGCTTGCCCGGGTCGCTACGACGGCGCCGTGCGCGGCGGCGGTCCGCGCGACCGTCAGGGTGTACCGGGCATCATCGGCTTGCGCGTCGTAGTAGAGCATCGCCCCGGCCAGGCCGGACGGCTTCAGCGCCGGGGCGAGCCGGAGCGCGCCGCGCACCGTCATGTGCTTGTGGTAAGGAACCGGCCGCTTGGTGCCCTCCATGGCGTCGTACAGCACGAGGCCAGCGCCGACGTAGGGGCGCTCGACCACCTTGCGGTGCAGGGGGTAAAGAAACGAAACCGGCTTGACCAGGTGCGGGGCAAGCCGGGATACGAGCAGGTCCCGTTCCCTGAGCGCTTCCCAGACGAGCTTGAAGTCGAATTGCTCCAGGTACCTCAGACCGCCGTGGATCAGCTTGCTTGACCGGCTGGAGGTGCCGGAGGCGAGGTCGCGTGCCTCCACCAGTGCCACCCGGAGGCCACGCGAGGCGGCGTCCAGCGCGGCGCCCGCGCCGGTGACGCCGCCCCCGATGACGAGGACGTCGAACTCGGTGCCGGCCAGGCGGTCGAGGATCGCGCCACGATGACGGGCATCCAGCCTGCCGTTATTGGCCATGAACTGCGCCTTCCTCCCGGGTAACCATCCCCGCCGGACCGCGGGGATGGCCTTCCTCGTTCTCGTTGACCATGCTCATTGACCCTGCTTACAGTGTATGTACATCGTCAACCCTACGTACAGGGCCCCGTCCACGCTGCCCTGTACGGGACTGCCCGCAGGGCGCTTCCTGCGGGCAGGCGGAGCGGCCGCCACGCAGGCGCCGCCCGGCCGGGCCGACAAAGCTGTCGGTGAGAAGGGAGAAGGCGTGGTTGGCAGATTGAGGGCACTTGGCCTTCCCGGCGAGCTCCTGGCCGAGTTCGCCGGGACAATGATCCTGATCCTCTTCGGCACCGGAGTCGTGGCCCAGGTTGTCGCCGGGGGCCTCGGCAACCATGACAGCATCGCGTGGGGCTGGGGCTTCGGGGTCGCGTTGGGGGTGTTCGTCGCCGGACGGATCAGCGGCGCGCACCTCAACCCGGCGGTGAGCATCGCGCTGGCGGCGTTCCGCGGCTTCCCGTGGCGCAAGGTCGCGCCGTACACCGTGGCGCAGACGTTGGGGGCGTTCGTCGCGGCGCTCCTGGTGCGCTGGGACTACAGCGAGGTGCTGGCCAAGGTCGACCCGCGGCACACGTACAAAACGCTGGGCGTGTTCGCCACGCTGCCCGGCAACGGCACGCTCCCCGTCCATGAACTCGGCGCCCTGCGGGACCAGATCCTCGGGACGGCGATCCTGCTGTTCGTGATCCTGGCGCTGACCGACGCCAACAACCAGCCTCCGCTGGCCAACATGACCGCACTGATCATCGGTTTCCTGGTCGTCGCCATCGGCATGGCGTTCGGCACCGACGCCGGGTACGCGATCAATCCGGCCCGTGACTTCGGGCCGCGGCTCGCCGCGTTCATCACCGGCTATGGCGGGGCCTGGCGTGACCAGTACGGCAACTTCTACTTCTGGGTACCCATCGTCGGGCCGATCGTCGGCGGGCTCATCGGCGCGGCCCTGTACCGGATCCTGATCGGGAACTTCACGGCCGCGCTAGCGAGGGGCGGGGCCCCGGTCCCGGCCGAGCCCGGCCGCGCCGGGCCAGCCGAGCAGAACGGCCGGATCGAAGCCGGGAACGGGGCCAGGGCGGGAGAACCAGCCGAATCGCCGTCGCGGGCCCGCCGGGCCCCATGGCGTTGACGTCCCGGCAGACCCGGCAGCAGCGCCTTCCCGAGGAAATAGGAGACCAATGATGGCCGACTTCGTCGCAGCGGTGGACCAGGGCACGACGAGTACGCGATGCATGATCTTCGATCACGGCGGCCACGAGATCGCCAAGTACCAGCTCGAGCACACTCAGATCTTGCCCAGATCGGGCTGGGTCGAGCACAATCCGGTCGAAATCTGGGAACGGACGTCCTCGGTCATCCAGTCGGCCCTGAATGCGCGCGGCCTGGCGGCCGCCGACCTGGAGGCGCTCGGCATCACCAATCAGCGTGAGACCACGGTGGTGTGGAACCGGCACACCGGGCGGCCGTACGGGAACGCGATCGTCTGGCAGGACACCCGCACCGACCGGATCGCCACCGAGCTGGAGCGCTCCGGAGCCGGCGAGATCATCCGGCACAAGGCCGGCTTGCCCCCGGCGACGTATTTCTCCGGCGGCAAGCTCAAGTGGATGCTTGACAACATCGACGGCCTTCGGGCGGACGCGGAGAAGGGTGACGCGATCTTCGGCACGACCGACTCGTGGCTGCTGTGGAATCTCACCGGCGGCGCGTCCGGCGGCATCCACGTCACCGACGTGACCAACGCCAGCCGCACGATGCTGATGAACCTGGAGACGCTCGACTGGGACGACGAGCTGCTGTCGCTCTTCGGCGTGCCGCGGGCCATGCTTCCGCAGATCCGGTCGTCGTCGTCGCCGGAGCCGTACGGCGTGACCCTCCCGGCCGGCCCGCTGCGCGGCGAGGTGCCTCTCACCGGTGACCTCGGTGACCAGCAGGCCGCCACGGTGGGGCAGGTGTGCTTCGCGGTCGGCGAGGCCAAGAACACCTACGGCACCGGTAACTTCCTGCTGCTCAATACCGGCACCGAGCTGGT
>DASQVO010000486.1:0-12350 GCA_035640715.1 Streptosporangiaceae bacterium | reverse complement strand
GGGACCGTCTTCGTCTTCCCGATGTTGACCCCGACCGCGACCACAGGCCGGCCCGGCCGGTGCGGCCGCTCGCGCAGCCGGACCGCCGCGGCGGCGGCGCCCTCGTTGTTGAAGCCCATCCGGTTGACGAGCGCCCGGTCGGCCGCGAGCCGGAACATGCGGGGCCGCGGGTTACCCGGCTGGGCGTGCGCCGTCACCGTGCCGACCTCGACGAACGCGAACCCGAGCGCGCCGAGTGCGTCCGCGCCGCGGGCGTCCTTGTCGAACCCGGCGCCCAGGCCCAGTGGCCCCGGCAGGTCCAGCCCGAGCGCCCGGACCCGGAGGACCGGATCGCGGGGCGCGAGCCAGCGCCGCAGCAGCCACGCCGCACCGGGCACCGCGGCCGCCGCGCGGATCAGCCCGAAGCCGAGCGCGTGCGCGGTCTCCGCCGGAAGCCGCCGCAGCAGCACCCGGTACAGCAGCTCATACATCCCGCCAGCCGCTCCACGTCAAGCCGAGATTCTTATACCGAACGAAGGCGTGGTGACACTACCACGCAAGGTCTTGACATGTTTCTGCCGATCAGGCGGGGTGAACGCCGGGGAATGTGCACCCCCGCATCCCTCGCTCACTCCCACACTTACCCTGTGCGTCACCTCGCGCATGACACCCTGGGCGAGTGCGCCGATAACTAATCGCCGGTGGCTGCCAATGAGCGACGGATCACGTCAGCGCCCGCGGGCACGCCGGGCGAGGCGGTGAAGTCCGCGTCGCCGCCGGCGTAGATGGTGCCGTACGGCGGAGTGCCGGGCTGGAAGCGCCTGCCCTCGGCGAGCCGGCCGGCATCGACCGCGTCGTAGCCGATCGCGTCGAGGAACGCCGTCACCGTCGCCTTCGCCTGCGAGTCGTCGCCCGCGATTGGGAGCGCGGTGCGCTCAGGGGAGCCGGCCGGGCGTGCCAGCGCCTGGAGGTGCTTGAAGAATATGTTGTTGAAGCACTTGACGACCTTGGCCGTCGGCAAATGCTTCTGGAGCAGTTCGCTGCTGGTGGTGGAGCCGTCGTCCAGGTCCGGGAACTGCCCGTCACGCGACGGGTAGTAGTTGTTGGTGTCGAGGACGACCTTCCCGGCGAGCGGCTCGGCGGGCACGCTCTGGTAGGCCTTCAGCGGGACGGTCACGACAACCAGGTCACCCGCTTCGGCCGCTTCGGCCGGCGTCGCGGCCCGGGCGTTCGGCCCCAGCTCATCGACCAGTTCGGTGAGGGTCTCTGGCCCGCGCGAGTTGCTCAGTACCACGTCGTAGCCGGCGGCGACGGCCAGCCGTGCCACCGTGCCGCCGATCATCCCGGCGCCGATCAGCCCAATCGTCGTCATGCTGCCGTACTCCTGCCGTCCGATCGTGTGCCACAGTTCACTTCGCACGAAGTTACCACTCGTGAAACCGCCTCTCATCCCACCGCAGTGCAGGGCCGCGCCACCCGCACTAGGCTCATGCCACACGGGGGGACCCGTCAGCCGGCATCGCGTTCTTGAAGGGAACAGACCGCTATGCGCGCCGATATCGTGTGGTGGGACCTGTCCGCTTCCGGCCAGACGATCGAGTCCATGCGCGAGTACCTGCGGAATGAGTCGGTCGCCGCGTTCGCCGAGGTGCCGGGGCTCCGCTTCAAGATGTGGGTATCCGACCCCGTTGCCAACCGGTGGGGGGCCGTCCTGCTGTGGGAGTCGGAGGAGGCCTCCCGGTACCGGCCCTGGAGGTTGTCGAGCAGATCGGGATCCCCGTCATTCACGCCCACAACCTCCGCCTGGCCAGCCGGCTCCGGCGCGGCCTGGACCTGCCGCCGGGTGACAGCGCCATCGTGTCCGCCGGCATCCCAGACGCCGGGGCGAGGCTGGCCCGGGCCGGCATCCGGGCCAGCACCCGGGCAGGCCGCACCCGGCTCGCCTGCCACATCTACACGACCGACCAAGACGTCGACCAGGCGCTGACCGCGCTAGCGGACGCTAATGCTTAGCGCGTTCGTGCTCGAGGGCGCGGGCGTACGGCTTCAGCCGCTGACCGTGGAGCACGCTTCTGGCTGGACCGTCATGGCGGTCGCGTGTTCCTGCGGAAGTGCTCATGTAGCGGTACATTGTCATACAGGAGGTTGATGATGCCGGAGACTCGCGCGACTTCGTATCGGCTGCATCCTGGTGTGAAAGAGCGGCTGGAGCATCATGCGGCCGCCGAAGGCATTACCGAACGGGCACTGCTTGAGCGGCTCGTCTCCGAAGGCCTGGACACGGCGGAGTACCCCGGCATCGTCTACCGCGACGGGCCGACCGGACGACGGGCCGCGCTCGCCGTTGGGCCTGACGTGTGGGAGGTCGTCTCGGCGTTGCGCTACACGAAGGGCACGCAAGAGCACCGCATCGCCGTTCTCGCTGAGCAGTTCGGGTTGCATCCCCGGCACATCCGAGTCGCCATCGACTTCGCGGCCGCGCACAGGGACGAGATCGAGGCGCAGGTCGCCGCGAACGACGCGGCCGCGGAGCGGGCCCGCAAGCTCGCCGAACACCGCGAGCGGCTGATGGCCAGCTGACAGGTGCGGTTCCTGATCGATGAGATGTTCCCGTCCGCGACATGCGACAAGCTCGTGGCCCGCGGGCACGATGCGGTGCACGTCCGGGATCGGGGCGTTGATGCTCGTCCTGACCGGGAGGTGGCGAGTGTCGCCGCGCAAGAGCAGCGGATGCTCGTCACCGAGAACGTCAAGGACTTCGCGCGAGAACGCGGCATCGTGGTCGTCTGCGTGCTCAAGTCGCGCCTGCCGGCGCAGGGAATGGGCGACCATCTGGCCACCCTGCTCGACGCCTGGGCCAGCAGCAACCCGGAGCCGTACGTAGGTCTCCACTGGCCGAAGGCGTAGCGGAGAGACCTTCGTCTCTTTGCCTGGGAGGAAGGCCCCGGCCTGGATGAGGCCGAGTTCCGTCGCCGCTTTGCTCACCTGCTGAACGACGCCGGCGCTGCGTGAGCCGCCCGCGCGGCCGCTGGACAAGATCACCGAGTACGAGGTGATCGCCGACGCCGTCTCGAGATCCTCCACCTCGATGTCGAGGTGCATCATCATCTGCTGGTTCCCGTTTCCGGCGGTTCCAGCGCTCCCTATGTCCTGGTTTTCTTTGACTTATAGGTTAATACCGATTCTGTTAATTCCGCGACCACATCGCGCGCACCATGTTAGATGTGCCATACAATGGGCAGCGGGAATAGCCAGAGCCACCAAGCAGCCGCCGGTGTCCACCGGGCACGATGCCAGGTCAACAGGGGGAGCGACGCAGTGACGAGGCCGGTCCTCAAAGCTTCGGCGGCGTTGGCCATGGTCCTGTTCGCCTTCCTGTTCTTTTCACACGGGTTTTCCTCACCCGCGCAGGCGCACTCTCACGTGGCCGTGACGCAGAAAGCCGACACGCAGAAAGCCGACACGCAGAATTGCGACGGCTCTGCCAGGCCGGGGATCTCTGGTGACGTGCGGACCCGTAACCGCCAGGACGACCCCCCTTCCTCTGTGAACGAGACGTCCCGCGGCACTCCCGTGGCGACGACTCCATCGGTTGCCGCCGCCCGCCCCGCAAACGGCGCAGTCTCCGCGCCGTACGGTATGCGCAGGCAACGCAGTGGCGCATTGCTTGCGGTGCTCCAGGTTTTCCGCTGCTGATCGACACGACCGAGCGACGCGGCGTTTCTCGGCAGCGACACGATCCCTCCAACGGCTCGATCCCCTGAGGGACTTCAGGCCTGCCCGCGACATCTCCATGCCTTGACGTGCCATCAGCCGCAGGGTCGCTGTTCGCTGCCCGTCGTTCGCTCCTGCCGACCTTCCCACCGAACACGACCAACGCGTCGTCCACCAGGACGACAGGGAGGCATCAGCAATGCAGTCACTTATCGACCACGCCCGGCGATTCCCTGCCCTGGCCGCGCAACGCGGCGTCGAACTCAACCGGTTGGCCGCCGGACAACACCCACAGGCCTTGTTCATTACCTGCTCCGATTCCCGAGTGGTCCCCGCACTCATCACCGGAGCGCGGCCCGGCGATCTATTCGAGCTGCGTACGGCGGGCAACATCGTCCCCCGGCATCTGCCCGGCCAGTCCTGCAGCGAGGCCGCGACCATCGAGTACGCAGTGGAGGTGCTGGGTGTCCGCGACATCGTGGTGTGCGGCCACTCGCACTGCGGCGCGGTGGGCGCGCTCGTGCGGGGAGAGGACCTCACCTCCATCCCCGCCGTACGCGACTGGCTGAAGAACGCCGACCTCCGCTCCACACTGTCCGGGTCATCCACCCACCCGGGACCGGACGTCGCGGAGGCCGTGCAGCAACACGTGCTGATCCAACTGGACCGCCTGCACGGCTTCCCGGCCATCGCCAGACGACTCACCGGGGGCGAGCTCCGGCTGCACGCCTGGTTCTACGAGATCCACACCGGCCGCGTACTCGCCTACCGGCCCTCCATCGGAGGGTTCCTCCCGCTGTGAATACAACCCCTCCCCAGGACAGCACTGCAACCCGTAGGCGAAAGGATCTCATGACAGCCCCGAACCCCAGCGCCACGCCGCGACAGGTCCGGTTCCCCCTCCGCCAAGACCTGACCGCCTCCCTGGTCGTCTTCCTCGTTGCCCTGCCGCTGTGCGTCGGTATCGCGGTCGCTTCCGGCGTGCCGGCCGAACTCGGCCTGATCACCGGCATCGTCGGCGGCATCGTGGCCGGGCTGCTGCCCGGAAGCAGCCTGCAGGTCAGCGGTCCGGCCGCAGGATTGGCCGTCCTCGTGTACGAGGCCGTGCACCAGCATGGTCTGGCCACCCTCGGCGTGATCGTCCTCTCGGCGGGACTCCTCCAGATCGCGCTCGGCGCACTGAGACTCGGGAAATGGTTCCGGGCGATCTCCGTAGCGGTCGTCGAAGGCATGCTGGCGGGTATCGGGCTGGTCATCATCGTCGGCCAGCTCTACTCCATAGCCGACCAGGCCTCCCCTGCGAGCGGACTCGACAAGATCATCGGGCTGCCGGGGCTCCTCGCCGACGCCTTCGGCTCGCCCCAGGCCTTGTCCGCGCTCGCCGTCGGAATCGGCGTGATCGCAGTGACCGCGGCCTGGCAGTTCCTGCCCGCCAGGGTGCGGGTGATTCCCGGCGCATTGGCCGCCGTACTCCTGGCCACCGCGGTGACCGCCCTGCTGGCCCTGCCGGTGAACAAGATCAATGTCACCGGGCTGGTCGGCGCGATCAGGATCCCCGACGGCGCCGACTTCGCACGGCTGGCCGACCTCGGCGTCATCGGCACCGTGCTGGCGGTCACCCTCATCGCCTCCGCCGAGAGCCTGTTCAGCGCCGCAGCAGTCGACCGGCTGCACAACGGCCCGCGCACCGACTACGACAAGGAACTGATGGCCCAGGGCGCGGGAAACACCGTGTGCGGCCTCCTCGGCGCCCTGCCGATGACGGCGGTCATCGTGCGAAGCGCGGCCAACGTCCACGCGGGCGCGAAGACTAAGGCCTCTCGAGTCCTGCACGGCGCATGGCTGCTCCTGTTCGCGGCGCTGCTCCCCGCCGTGCTGTCCGCCATCCCGATCGCGGCACTCGCCGGCGTCCTGGTCTACTCGGGTTGGAAGCTCCTGCCCATCAGGCAGCTGACCCCGCTGTGGCGGGAGAATCGCGGCGAGGCGGTGATCCTGGTCGTCACCGCCCTGTCCATTGTGACCGTGAACATGTTCGAAGGCGTACTCATCGGGCTCGCCCTCTCGATCGGCAAGACGGCCTGGGAAACGTCGAACGTGCACGTGACCGTCACCGACGACGGCAGCACGCCAATACGAGTGAAGCTCAGCGGCAATGCGACCTTCCTGCGCCTGCCGAAGATGCTCCAGACACTGGAGGCACTACCCAGGGACCGCCCCATCGAAGTCGATCTGGCAGGGCTGCGGCACCTCGACCACGCGTGCCGCACGGCGCTGACCACCTGGGCGGCGGAACGCCACAACACCCAGGGCGTCGAACCCGTCCGGATCCCCATGCGTGCCTGACGGATTCCTCACATCCCCTGATGCGCGGCTGCTGACCCATGAAATCCGCTCAGGACGGGCCGGGGTGCGGCCGGGCGGGGAGGATCAGGCGACAAGTTCGGTGTCGCCGGTGAAGGCCTGCCAGAGTTCCGCGTAGGTCCCGCCCGCGGCGATCAGCGCCTCGTGGGTCCCGGTCTCGGCGACGCGGCCGCCGGCCATGACCACGATCCGGTCGGCTGCGGCGGCGGTGGTCAGCCGGTGCGCCACCACGATGGTGGTCCGCCTGGCGGTGAGCTGCCTGGTTGCGCGGCTCACCGCTGCCTCCGAGGCCAGGTCCAGCGCGGCGGTCGCCTCGTCGAGCAGCAGGATGTCGGGGTCGACGAGCTGGGCCCGGGCCAGGGCCAGCAGCTGCCGCTGGCCGGCGGAGAGGTTGCGGCCCCGCTCGGCGACCGGATGGTGGTAGCCGCCGGGCAGCCGGGCGATCATCTCGTGCGCGCCCACCGACCGGGCCGCCGCCTCAACCTCGGCGTCGGTCGCTTCGGGCCGCCCATAGGCGATTGCCTCCCGGACCGTCCCGGCGAACAGGTAGGCCTCCTGCGGAACGACACCGAGGCGGTGCCGGTACTCCGCCAGGTCGTAGTCGCGGACGTCGACCCCGTCGACGAGGACCGCGCCGCCGGTGACGTCGTAGAACCGCGCGATGAGCTTGACCAGTGTCGACTTGCCGGCTCCAGTCTGGCCGACCAGTGCGACCGTCTCGGCCGGCTCAATGGTCAGGCTGATCCCGTCGATGGCGTCGCGGTTCGCGGTCTCGTAGCCGAAGTGCACGTCGCACAGCTCGATCCGCCCCTGCAGCTTCGTCACCGGGATCGGGTGCGCGGCCTCGGGGGTCGACGTGTTCAGCCGCAGCAGGTCCTTGATCCGCCGCAGCCCCACGACCGCCTGCTGGTAACCGTCGAACACCTGCGACATCTCCTGCACCGGTGCGAACACCATGTCGATGTAGAGCAGGTAGGCGATCAGCGCCCCGGCCGTCAGCACCCCGCTGCGGACCTCGCCGGTCGCGACGATCAGCACGATCGCGCCGGCCACCGTGGACAGGGTCTGAACGAACGGGAAGTACAGCGCGATCAGGCGCTGGGCCCGCATCCGCGCCACCCGGTAGGAGTCGCTGCGCTGCGCGAACCGCGCCTGGTTCTTATCCTCGCGCCGGTACGCCTGGGTGACCCGCAGGCCGGCGACGTTCTCCGCGAAGTCCGCGTTGACGACGCTGACCTTCTCCCGTGCGTCCTGGTAGGCCCGCGACGACCGGGCGCGGAACACCACGGTCGCAACCACGAGCACAGGCAGGATGCACAGCACCACCAGGCCGAGCCGGAGGTTGATGATGAGCAGCGCGATCAGCACGCCGAAGAACGTCATCACCGAGCTGACCATGGTGATCAGGCCGGTCTGGAAGAAGGTGGACAGGGCGTCGACATCGGTCGTCATCCGGGTCATGATCCGCCCGGCCAGCTCACGCTCGTAGAAGTCCAGGCCGAGCCGCTGGAGCTGGGCGAAGATCTTCACCCGCAGCGTATACAGGAGGCGTTCCCCGTTGCGCCCCACCACCAGCGTTTCCGCGATGTTGACCAGCCAGTCGGCGGACACGATGGCCAGGCCGATGATGGACACCGCCACGATGGCGCCGAACGCCTTCGCCTGGACGCCGTTATCGATGCCGTTCCGCACCAGGGCGGGAATCGCCAGGCTGGCCAGCGCGTCCAGGCCGTCCAGGATCAGTCCCGCCAGCATGGCCACGGCGAGCGGACGCAGCAGTTTGCTCAGGGTGAAGTGCCGGTCCCCGGCCCGGGCCTGCGCCGGGCTGACCTTGGGAAGATCACGCGCGGGCGGCAGCGCGTCGACCTGGGCGAGCAGTTCGGGGGTCGGGGGCAGGCTGCCCATGACGCCGTCGAATCCGTGGCCGGCTTCGGCCCGTCCCTGGCCGCGAGCCCGGCCGGCCGGCGCCTTGGTCACGTCCCATAGTTCCGGGGTGACCTGACCGTCGGCCGCGGGACTGACGGCCGCGCCGTTCTCGTAGTAGGCCAGCTCACCGGCGTCGACGCCTTCCACGTCGTCGCCCGGACCGGACAGCAGCAGCCGGTACAGCGGGCAGCGCTCGGCCAGCTCGTCGTGCGTGCCGACGTCGGCCACCCGGCCGTCATCGAGAACCGCGATGCGGTCGGCCAGGTGCAGCGTGGACCGGCGGTGCGCGATCAGCAGAGTGGTCCGGCCCCGCATGACCCGGCTCAGGGTGGCGTGGATCTCCGCCTCCAGCCGCGGGTCGACCGCCGAGGTCGCGTCGTCGAGCAGGAGCAGCCGCGGGTTGGTGATCAGCGCACGGGCCAGCGCTACCCGCTGGCGCTGGCCGCCGGAGAGGGTGAGGCCCTGCTCGCCGACCACGGTGTCGTAGCCCTGCGGAAGCTCGGTGATGAACTCGTCCGCCTCCGCGGCGCGCGCGGCCGCGAGGATCTGCTCGTCGGTGGCGTCCGGCCGGCCGTAGGCGATGTTGGCCCGCACGGTGTCGGAGAACAGGAAGGTGTCCTCCATGACGAGCCCGATGGCGGCGCGCAGTGAATCCTGGGTCACGTCCCGCACGTCGTGGCCGCCCACCCGGACGGCGCCCCCGCTCACGTCATAGAAGCGCGGCAGCAGCAGCGAGATCGTCGACTTGCCCGAGCCGGATGTCCCGACGACGGCCACCGTCTCGCCGGGGCCGACGCGCAGCGAGAGCCCGCGCAGCACCGGCTCCGACGGCACGTAGCCGAACCGGACGTCGTCGAACTCGATCCCGGCCGCGTCGGCCGGCAGCGGCGGGGCGCCAGGGGAGTCGGTGATCACCGGGCGGGAGTCGATGACCTCTAGCACCCGGATGACGCTGGCCCGCGCCTCCTGCCCGATGGTGACCAGGGCGGTGAGCATCCGGACCGGGCCGGACATCTGCGCGAGGTAGGCGGAGAAGGCCAGGAAGGTTCCGAGGGTGATGGAGCCGCGGATCGCCAGCCAGCCGCCGAGGGCCAGCACCCCGACCTGGCCGAGGGTGGGAACGGCCTGCAGTGCGGGGTTGAACCTGGCCATCAGGCGCGCCATCCGCACCCGTGAGGCGTACAGGCCCGTGCTGGCGTCCTCCATCCGCTCCAGTTCCTGCTCTTCCTGCCCGAAGCCCTTGACGACGCGGACTCCGCCGACGGTCTCGTCGACGATGGCGGCGACCACACCCGACTGCTGCTGGGCGTGCCAGCTCGCCGGGAAGAGCTTCCTCCGGGACCGGAGCGCGATCACCCACAGCGCCGGGGCGACCGCCAGGGCCACCACGGTCAGCAGCGGCGACAGCGCCAGCATGATGATGATCGAGACGACGAAGAGCAGCGCGCTGCCGATGGTCATCGGTATGAACGACAGCAGCGACTGGATCATGTTGATGTCGGAGATCGAGCGGCTCACCAGCTGGCCGGTGTGGATCTCGTCCTGGCGCGCGCCGTCCAGCCGCGACAGGGCCCCGAGCATCTCGGTGCGCAGGTCGTGCTGCACGTCGAGGGACAGTTTGCCGCCGGAGTAGCGGCGCATGAACACGGCGCCGAAGTTCACCGCCGCGGCCGCCAGCAGGGCGCTGGCCAGCGGCCAGATCGAACGGGTATGCGTGACGATGACGTGGTCGACGATGTTCCGCTGGATCAGCGGGATGATCGCTGTCATCACGGTGGCGAGCAGCGCACCGCTCATGGCGAGGACGAAGTTGCTGCGGTAACGCCAGCAGTAGCCCGTCAGCCGGCGGAGCCACCGGTCCCCTTGCCCTCGTGTCCCGGAGTTCTGCCTTCGCCCGGTCCGTCCGGTCCGGGAGGCGCGCCGGAGAAAGTCTGCAGGTCTCATAGTTTCGTTAGCAACAATAAGCTTCTGATCCGCGAAATTCCCCCAAGTTGTCTCCCGCGTCGCCCGTACCGCCGCCCGCTTTGTCCGCTGACTACCGCACGTCGCCCGGCGCGATGTCAGACCGGTTGGCTAGTGTGCCGGTCCATGCGGTTGCTGCACACCTCCGACTGGCACCTTGGCCGCTCCCTGCACCGGGCCGACCTGCGCCAGGCACAGGCCGCCTACCTTGATCACCTGGTCGAGACGGTGCGATCGGAGAAGATCGACGCCGTGCTCGTCGCCGGTGATGTCTACGACCGCGCGATCCCGCCGGTGGATGCCGTGGCGCTGTGCGAGGAAGGGCTGGTCCGGCTCCGCGACGCGGGCGCGCGGGTCATCGTGACCAGCGGCAACCACGACTCGGCGCGGCGGCTCGGATTCGGCAGCGCGCTGGTGGACGCCGCCGGGGTGCACCTGCGCACCCGGGCCGGATCGCTCGCCCAGCCGGTCATGCTAGAGGACGCGCACGGCCCGGTGGCGGTATACGGGGTGCCCTACCTCGAACCGGACGCGGTCCGCGCTGAGCTGCCCGCCGATCCGGGCGGTGCGGCCGATCCGGGCGGTGCGGCCGCCGGCCCGGAGAGCGTGCCCGGGGACGGGGATGAGGGTGCCGCGCCGGGCCGCGGCCACCGGGGCGTGCTCGGCCAGGCGGCCCGGTGCATCCGCACTGACATCGCCGCCCGCGGCGGCGTCCGTTCGGTGGTGATGGCACACGCCTGGGTCGCCGGGGGCGAGGCGAGCGATTCGGAGCGGGACATCTCGGTCGGCGGCGTGGGACGGGTGCCGGCGGCGCTGTTCGACGGCTTCAGTTACGTGGCGCTCGGCCACCTGCACGGGCAGCAGACGCTCGCGGCCCACCTGCGCTACAGCGGCTCGCCCCTGCCGTACTCGTTCTCCGAGGCATCGCACGCGAAGGGATCCTGGCTCGTCGAGCTGGACGCCGAAGGCGGTGTCCGGGCGGAGCGGGTTCCCGCGCCGGCGTTCAGGAAGCTGAGCGTGCTCCGCGGCACCCTGGACGAGCTGCTCGGTTCGGCCGCCTATGCCGGGCACGCGGATGACTTCCTGTCCGTCGTCCTGACCGACGCGAGCAGGCCCGAGGGCGCCATGGAGAAGCTGCGCCAGCGGTTCCCCCATGTGCTCGTCCTCGCCTACGAGCCCGAGGGCGCCGCGGCGGATCCACGGAGTTACCGTGCGAGGGTCGCCGGGCGCGACCCCCTGGCGGTCGCGGCCGAGTTCGTCCAGCACGTAAGGAACGCCCCCGTCACGCCCGGGGAGCGGAAGCTGCTCGCCGCCGCGTTTGAGGAAGCGCGGCGCGCCGGCAGCGAGCCGGCGTCGCCCGGCAGCGAGCCGGCGCTATCCGACGGCGCCCACAGCGGGAAACCCGGCGCTTACGGCGGGGAACCCGGTCCCCCGCCGCCCGGCGGGGGACCCGATGGCCCGTCTGGCGCGGAGGAGAACTGATGCGGCCGCACATGCTCCGGGTGACAGCGTTCGGGGCGTTCGGCGGCACAGCTGAGGTGCGCTTCGACGCGCTGGCCGACTCCGGGCTGTTCCTCCTGCACGGCGAGACGGGCGCGGGCAAGACCACGCTGCTCGACGCGATCGGATTCGCGCTATACGGCCAGGTTCCCGGGGAACGGCGCAAGACGAAGCGGCTGCGTTCCGACCACGCCGCCGCGACCACACGGACCGAGGTGACACTGGAGGCGACCATCGGCGGCCGCCGGTTCCGGGTCACCCGCAGCCCGCAGCAGACGAGGCTGAAGCGGAGCGGCAGCGGGATGACGACGGAGCCGGCCAAGGTGCTGCTGGCGGAGCACACCGGCGGCACCTGGCAGACGCTGTCCACCCGCGCGGGTGAGGCCGACCACCAGATCGCCGACCTCATGGGCATGTCGGCCGAGCAGTTCTTCCAGGTCGTCCTGCTGCCCCAGGGGCAGTTCGCCCGGTTCCTGCATGCCGACGCCGATGAGCGCCGGGTCCTGCTGCAGCGGCTGTTCCGCACCGAGGCGTTCCGTGCCGTGGAGGACTGGCTCGCGGAGCGGCGAAAGGAGACCGCGAACCGGGTCCGGGAGGCTGAGCAGGACATCGGCCTGCTGGCCGCGCGCATCGCGCAGGTCGCCGGAGTCCCGGTGCCCGGTGACGGTGGCGGCCAGGCGGCGTCCTCCGCCGGGAACACGGCCGCCGGCACGCAGCCCGGGGGAGCGCAGCATCAGCCGGGCACGGCGTCCGCGCTGACCGTCTCCTGGGCGGAGGGCCTGGCGGCCGCCGCCGCGACCGGGCGCGATGCCGCCGCCAGGGTGGCCGAGGTGCGCCGGGGCGAGCTGGACGCCGAAGGCGGTGTCCGGGCGGAGCGGGTTCCCGCGCCGGCGTTCAGGAAGCTGAGC
>DASQVO010000485.1:0-8591 GCA_035640715.1 Streptosporangiaceae bacterium | reverse complement strand
ATCGCGGCCGACCGCGCCACAGCCAGCACGCCGCACAGCGATCTGCGGGGCGGCTGCGCTGAGGATGCTTTTCTGCGATAGGCCCTGGAGGCGTCCGGGATTGCTGGGGCTGGCAATCCCGGACGCCTCCTCTAGTCCTGGTCGTTCATGCACATGCTGCCGTGCTTCAGCTCCCCGTTGCTGAACGACCACTGCTGGGATGCGTCGTTCAGGCAGCTCCAGAGCTGGACCTTGGTCCCGTTGGCGGCGCTGTTGCCCGGATCATCTGCGCACTTTCCCGCGTATCCCCTGATCTCGTGGGACGCGGGAGGAGGCGGCGTCTGCGAGTAGGCCAGCGAGACATGGATGCTGTTGCCGCCGTTGTTGAGCCCCGCGGTCGCTGCCACGGTGCAGTTGTCCGGCTGGTAGTAGGGATGAGAGATCTACCCGGCCGAGGCCGGCGTCGGCCTGCTCATCGCAAACGGCACGTTCCTCGATCGCGACGACTTCACAGGCCGCTTCATCAGCCATGGCACCAGCATCACCGACGGCACCACCACGATGGCCGCCATCGACTGGCCCGCCGCCATCGCCGCGCTCGACGCCGGCGAGCTCCCCTGCTCCAGCGGCGAGCAGCGGATCCTCCGGCTCGCCGCCAGCCTCGCCGACGGCATCCCCGTCAGCCTCAGCGACGCCGTCACCGGCCTCGACCACCACAACCTCAGCCGCCTTCTCACCGCCATATGCCACGCATCCGGCAAACGACCACAAACCTGGCCGGTATCCGCAACCCCATTAGTTCAGAGAAGGCCTGCACCCGCTGCTGGCCTACTGCGACAACACAGCTGAGCCGCTGGCCGGGATGCTGCGGCCCGGGTCGGCTGGCAGCAACACCGCCGCCGATCACCTCGCGGTGCTGGCCGCCGCGATCGAGGCAAGGAACCCCCGGGCCCGTGGAACCCCCGGCCACCCGGCCCGCCAGCCGGGCCACCGTCATACCCCGACCCTAAAATCAAGATCCACTACCCGGCGCGGCAGCCATCCCAGGCCAGTGAACGGTCACCGTGAATCATCAGGGCTAACTGAGCGCCATACCTGGAGGTAAATGCGTTCCCAGCGGCTGCCACAGCCGTCGGGAATCGCTATTTAGGGCTTCTGGACAACACTGTGAATTCTCGAACGTACTCCTTACGCACCTGGTCATCGCGGTCCGGTCTCTTTGCCGTAAGGGGCCTCCGCTAACGCCGTTCCTGGAATGTGAACTCTCGAACAGACTGCTTACGTAGCCCCGGATCTCACCGCGATCAGGGCGGCCTGAGTGCACGCTCATAGCTATGGATATGTACGAGCCGTCCATCGGCTATCCAGCAGCCCACTGGCATTCACAATCGCAGGCGGGCACGCGTGGCGGGCGCGGTGCTCAGGGAAGGAGGCACCGATGATGGGCCGCAATCGGCGTAGACCGGCTGGGCGCCGGAGCAGCAGCCTCAGGGCGCGCCTCGGCATAGCGACCGCGGTCGTGGCCGGCGGCGGCGCGATCGGTGCGGTGGCGGTGACTACCGCCGGCCACACCACCGTGCCCTCGGCCAAGGCCGCCGGTTACAGCAGGCATTATCAGCCCTCCAGCAACCAGGCGAACGTCCTGGCCACGGCGCTGAGCGACTATTCGAGGTCGCACGCACAAGCGTTCAGCATGTTCTCCCACCTCACCAATACAGGGCGGGAAACGGAGATGTGGCACGGCAAGAGCAAGCTCGCATTTGAGCGTGGCACAGTTGTGCTGGCAACCAGGAAGTTCATCCTCATCCGGGCCGCGAACGGCACATTCAACGTGTGGTGGCTGTCCAGCGGCACGAAGGTCACCAACGTGGCCAGCAGCATGACGGGCACCGCGGCGCTGACCGGCAGTACGAGGGCCGCCAGCCAGGCGATGGCCGGGCAGATGCAGCCGGCGACGAGCATCCTGACCGGCAACACCACGGCCGCCCAGCAGATGCTGGCCAGCACGGCGCCGACCGTCACGGTCAACATCGCCGGAACCGGCATCACGGTGTCGGTCACGGTGACGCGGAACACGGCGACCGTACGGCAAGGCACCACAAGGTGGCACCAGAGCGCAACGACGACAGCCGCCGGACTGCAGCGCGGTGACCTGGTCTTCATCGCCGGGACCCGGGCCTCGCATGAGCTTCACGCGAAGGTGATCCTCATCGAGAAGATGCACGCCATGACGGCCACGCCCACCATGACCCCCACCGCCACGCCGACCACGGCACCGGCCGCCACGCCGAGCGCGAGCCCCGGCGCTGGCAGCACCAGCACCGGCACGGTCGGCGGATCCGGCTACAACAGCGGCGGGGGCTTCAACGGAAGTACCCACTCCTGAGTTCACATCCCCGATGGCCCGTCTCGGTGCGGGAACGTCGCAGCCACCCGCGCCATGCCCCCTTAGCGGGCATGGCACGGGTCAGTGCATCTCTTCGAACGATCGTTGTATCCGCTGGCGACAACGTTCCTGCTGACAACGGCCAAAGTTGCTCACTAGCATGCTTTCGCAGGTCAGCGGGTTGCCGGAAACCTTTGGGTCGACTGAAGACCGTCACCCAAGGTTGGCGCCTATCTCGAAAACCGGGCATTTCAGGTCTATTTAAAACTGGGCCGCCGGATGGGGCGAGCGCTGTCGTACGCGAGCGCGTGTGAGTTCCTTGTGTTCGTAGAACGGAGTTTTTGGACCTGACGGCGGCTGGCTCGACCACGTCGGGAGCGATTTGCGTCAGTCGAGCGCGGTGCTCGTTTGTGACCGCGCCGGAGGCGGCGGTCGGCTGGTCTTCGGCCGGATGCGGCGCGCCGCGCTGGCACCGAGAGATCCGGCCGAAGACCAGCCGGGACCCGGGAATGCCGGGCCCCGGCTGCTGGGCTTTAGGGCAGCAGCAGGAGCTTGCCGCGGGGGTGGCCGGTGAGGCTGATCTCAAGCGCCGTCCGCCAGTCCTCCAGGGGGAAGGTCCGGGCGATCGGCACCGTGAACCGGCCGTCGGCGGCGAGCTGCGCGAACTCGGGGAAGGCGTCAAAGCGCTCGCTCCGCGTCGTGGGGTCCTCGTGGAAGCTGTCGCGGACGCCGAGCTCTTGTGCGGCTTCGAAGTCGGAGATGGTGAGGACGCGCTTGGGATCGCCGTCTGCGATCTCGACGAGGTCGGGCAGGGCGCCGCCGACGGGGGCGGTGTCGAGGACGAGGTGGATCGGACCGTCGCTGATGGCCTTGACCCGCTGCACCATGCCGTCTCCGTAGGCGGTCACGGTGGCTCCGAGGTCACGCAGCCGTTGGGCGTAGGTGTCTCCGGCGGTGGCGATCACCCGCGCCCCCCGGATGAGTGCGATCTGCACCGCCGCGAAGCCGACGGTGCTTCCGGCGCCGTGGATGAGGATCGTCTGGTCCGCCGAGAGGCCGAGCCGCGCGAGGTGCCAGTAGGCGGTATCGAGGGCCATCGGCAGGGCCGCGGCCTGCGTGAGGTCGAGGCCCGCGGGAACGGCGAACCAGTGATCCATGATCGCGCGGTCCGATGCGCCTGCGGACGAGCAGTTGGCCCAGTCGGCGGTGCCGAAGACGAGATCGCCGATGGCGACGTCGGTGACGCCGTCGCCGACGGCGTCGACGGTGCCGGAGACATCGCACCCGATACCCCGGGGCAGCTGCCCGGGGAACAGGCCCCGGCACAGAGCCCAGTCGGCCGGGGCCAGTCCGCACGCGTGCACGACGATGCGAATGCGGTCGGGGCCCGGATCGGGCACGGGCGCGGTTTCCAGGTGCAGGACGTCGCCGGGTTCGCCGTACTCGTGGAACCGGTGTGACACCGGGGCTGGCCTCCGGGCTCGACGCTCCCTAGCGGGAAGCGCGGCCGATGTGGTGCGGCTTAGTGCGGTCGGGGTACCCGTTGGGTAAGAAGCTGTGTACCTTCGCTGACGACCTCTTTCGTCTTCCCGTTTAGCTTGAGTAGTGGTATGTAGCGGTGAAACTGCAGCAACCGCTGGGTCGTGACACCGAGATGAGCGTCCGGTGCTCGCTTCCGCGCATCATCGTGAGAGCGTACATCTGCCCCAGGTTTACATCGTTGAATTGAACGCTGCCGAATGGAGCCAGGTCGTAAAGGCCGGACACGTTCGCCGGCGCCTCAACGATGACCTCGGCCGTGTCACGTGAGTAGTTACCCTGAATGTTCCCCGAACTCCAGTGGGACCCCGACGTGTAGTCCCAGAGGAACATCTGGAAGCTGCCGTTCAGGTATTCCACTTCTGCGGCCATGTCGTCACCAGCTCTCACTGTGAAGCCGCTGATAGTGACCGCGCCGCTGGTCGCGGGCGTCTCATAAAAGGCACTGTAGAGCGGGTGGCCGTGGAGGTTCCTCGCGAGGCTGCCATTGGTCATCAACGTGCCAACCTGGACAGGAATGGTGTCGCCCTGCCTGCCCCCGCCGATGCCGACCCAGATAGAGGTGACGGAATAGCGGCCTCCTGCGGAGGACGGTGTCGCTGGCTGAGTCCACCCTGCTTTCACCGTGTTGTAGGAGCCGTGGCCTATAGCCAGGTAACCGGCCCAGTTCGCCGAGACGCATTTTCCGTGCCAGACGAGGGCCGCCACCCCCCCGCAAGTGGCGGCGGGCGCGCGGGCGCCGTGGGTGGACGCGGAGGCCGCCGGGGCGGCCAAGGTGAGTGGCAGCACCACCGCTGCGGCGGCTGCGATCTTGAGTATTCTCCTCATGACTATCCCTTCCCAATGGGGGCCTCAGGTCGACGAAGGCCTGAGGCGGGCTTTGGGACTGGGTGGTGAGGACCACGATCAGAGACCGCCTGCCGGAGGACCGTGGTCCCGATCGGCCATCCCTGTCTCTCACTTACGACGCTGTGCGAGGGCGGGACTGGCACGCAGCGGTCGTTGGTCACGTCGAACACGGGCTAAAGTCACCTCGGCAAGCAGCCCGGCTCGCGGTCCTTAGCCGTCGGAATCGCCGCCACAGCGTTCGGCCGCCTCGCCCCGGGCGACCTGCGCCGACACGCAAGAGCCGCCGCGGCAGCGGTACCTTGTCGTCATGCGCTTTCACCGGTCGCGCTACCGAGGCATCGGCCCCGTTCCTGGCGGCCGGATCAACGATGTCCGGATACGAGTATGAGGAGTGGCGCGACACTCACACCTGGACCCGTCACGCGGGACTGAACTCGTCATCCAAAGCGACCTGACCCCAGCAGCATGGATCGAACCACTGCTCTTCGGTGACTGGTCTGACGTCCGGGCAATGGTGCCCGAGGGATTCGAAGCGTACGCCCGCATCTTCTTCCCGACCTCGACTGGGCTTACATCGCCGGATCTGCAGCCTGTATCAACGAGATACTCGCCGTTCCTGTGCTCGATGCTTACCTGACGAGACCGGAGGACCCTGCGCACGCCGGTATGGATGTCATCAACGACCCAGATGGGACCGTTCCCAGGCCGATCTGAGGCGCACGGCGACAGTTAATTGTTCCTACTGCGGACCAGGGGTATCCGGGCCGGTCAGCTACCCAGTGCTTCCAGCGACTGGCACTGGCCTTTCCCCGGCGGCTCAAGCGGCTTTTTGCCCAGCGACCGCAGCACGACCCCGGTGACCAGGGGATTCGTCGGCAGCTGCCCGTGCTGGATCACCGCGCCCGGGCAGACGGACTGAAGGGGAACGTTGACTGCGCCTGGCAGCTGGGCCGAATCGGGCGGCTGCACCACCTGGTCGTTGGTGGTCCACATCGACAGCCACGGTGGCCGGTCGGCTGCCGGGGAGCGCTGCAGCAGGCTGAGCAGGCCGCTGCCGGGCACCAGCTGCTGGCACGCCACCGGGCATTCCCCGGGGACGAACGCCGCGCCGAGAGCCGCGAGGTTGGTGCCGTGCAGCGGGGAGCCCAGGGTGATGATCTGCCGGGCCCTGGTCGCTCCCCCGTAGTTGACATCCCACAGCCACGCCACAACTCCGCCGGCGGAGTAGCCGATCACCGTGACCGGGCCCGAGCCAGCCTGGAACGCCTGGTTAACGTAGCCGTTCAGCGTCTGGGCCTGCACCGCCAGGTCCCCGGTACCGTTGCCGGGGAGGTGGACAACGGTGACGGTCCGGCCGGTGGCCCGGATCCGCGCCGCGAGCTGATCGAGAGCTGTCGTGCTCCCGCCGTAGCCGGGGACGAGCAGGACATAACTGGGCTTGGGGGCCGCGGAGTAGGTGGGCACGGGGTTATCGGCGGCCTGGCTGAGGCGGACACCGCCGAAGGCGGCGACCGCGACGGCGATCAGCGCCACCAGGGCGGCGAGAACGCGCCGGCGCGGACTGAGCCCGGCCAGGCGCGCCATCAATCGGATGCGCATTCCCCCATAGTGCGTCGTGTCTCGCATTGGTTTCAAACCTGTAGCGATACCGTAACAGCGGGCCATCGGGCGCGGCTCATGACTGTGGCCTGCGGGCAAGGGAGGGGCTCGCGCGGATGGTTGAATGCGTTCCCGGTGACCTCAGGAGAAAGGAAGGTTGGTAAGCGATGACAGAACAGGTCACGTCAGCGCCGTCGGTTGCGCTGCTCGGCACCGGGATCATGGGAGCCGGGATGGCCAGGAGCATGCTGCGTGCCGGGATGCCGTTGCGGGTCTGGAACCGCACCCTCGACCGGGCGGAACCACTGGAGGCCGACGGCGCGATCGTGTGCGGCAGCCCGGCCGAGGCCGTCCGCGGCGCGGACATCATCGTCACGATGCTGGCCGACGGCCCGGCGGTCCTCGACGCGATGACGGCCGCGGTGCCCGGGTTCACCCCCGGCCAGATCTGGGCCCAGACGAGCACGGTCGGCACGAGCTGGCTGGAGGAACTGGCCGAGTTCGCGCGGGACCGCGGCATTGTGTTCCTCGACGCGCCGGTGCTCGGCACCCGCCAGCCGGCCGAGCAGGGGCAGCTCATCGTGTTCGCGGCAGGACCCGGGGAAGCCAGCGAAAGTATCCGCGAGCGGGTCCGGCCGGTTTTCGAAGCGATCGGGCAGAAGACCGTGTGGCTGCCCGAGGTGGGCGCGGCCACCCGCCTGAAGCTGGTCGCCAACAGCTGGGTGCTGGCGCTCACGAACGCTGTCGGCGAAGCGGTGGCGCTCGCCCGCGGCCTCGGCGTCGCCCCGGAGGCCTTCCTCGAGGCCATGTCGGGCGGGGCGCTTGACTGCCCGTACCTGCACGTGAAAGCGCGTGCGATCCTCAGCGACGATTTCACGCCGAGTTTCAGCGTCGCGCTGGCCGGCAAGGACGCGGGCCTGATCGTGGAGGCCGCCGAAGCGGCGGGCCTGCACCTGGACGTGGCGCCGGCGGTGCGGGAGCGCTTCCGCCGGGCGGCCGCGCTCGGCCATGGCGAGGAGGACATGGCCGCGGCCTATTTCGCGAGCTTCAATGGCGCGGCTACGCAGTGACCAGCTCCACGCTGCTGCCGTTGCGGCCCTTCCGTACGTGAACCTGCGCGGGGATCCGCTGACGCAGCTCGCTGACGTGGCTGACGATGCCCACCATCCGGCCGCCTTCCCGCAGCCCGTCGAGGACGCTCATCACCTCGTCCAGGGTCTCCTCGTCCAGGCTGCCGAACCCCTCGTCCACGAACAGCGCCTCGATCGTGACGCCCGCGGCCTCGGCAGTGACGACGTCCGCGAGCCCGAGGGCGAGGGCGAGGCTGGCCAGGAACGTCTCACCGCCTGAGAGGGTGCTGGTGTCACGTTCCTGGCCGGTCCACGCGTCGCAGGCGAGCAAGCCCAGCCCGGAGCGGCCGGCGCCCCGCCGGGCGTCGGTATGGGCGAGCGAGTAGCGGCCCGCGGTCATCCGCAGCAGGCGCTGGCTGGCCGCTTCCGCGACCTCTTCGAGCCGCGCGGCCAGGACGAAGGAGGACAGCGTCATCTTCAGCGTGTTCGCGCCCAGGCCGGCCGCCAGGTCCGCGAGGTGGCGCGCCTGTTCCGCGCGCTCGCGCAGCGGCTCGATCCCGGTGAGCCGGGTGGTGAACTCCGGCACCAGCCCGGCCAGCGTGGCCGCCTTGTCGCTGGCGCGGCCGTGGCCGCTGACGGCCTCGTCGTAGGCGTTCCTGGCCCGGGTGACCCTCTCCTCCGCGCCGGTCACGTCGGCGGGCGGGTCGAGCGGCACGTCGAGCTCCGGATCGGCGAGCTGGCTGCCGACGGCGGCGGTCTCCTGCTCGTAGGCGCTGATCTCCTCCTGCGCGGTGGCCCGCCACTCCGGCGTCCGTATCGCTGTCCGGGCCGAGGCCACGTCGGCGAACCCTGCCTCGGCCGCGGCCCGTCCGGCATCCCGGCCGGCCTGTTCGGCGTCGCGGGCGGCGGCGGCCGTCGTCTCGGTCGCGGCGGCGGCGGCCGAGAGCGCCGTGGCCGCCTCCCGCGCCGCCGCGAGGGCGGTGTCCAGGTCCGGGGCGCCGCCGAGCTGGCTGAGCAGCGATTCCCGGTAGCCGGCGGCGCGCCGCACGGCCGCCTCGGCCTCGTCCAGCGCGGCCTGCCGCTGCTCGGCCAGCACGCCCTGCTGCTTCTCGTTCTCCGTGATCGCGGCCCCGAGGTCGGTGAGGTCGTTCTCGTGCTGGCTGAGCTGG
>DASQVO010000484.1:0-3732 GCA_035640715.1 Streptosporangiaceae bacterium | reverse complement strand
GACTGCGCCGGCGGCCGGGCCGGCGGGCAGGACCTCATCCGCGGCGTGACGCTCTGGTCCCACCTGGCGAACGTCGGCGACGCGAAGAGCCTGATCATCCACCCCGCCAGCACGACGCACCGGCAGCTGAGCGACGACGAGCTGCGGGCGGCCGGCGTCGGGCCGGGGACGGTGCGGCTGTCGGTCGGCACCGAGTCCGTCGAGGATCTGATCTGGGATCTGGAGCAGGGTTTCGCGCTCGTCGCCGCGACGGCGGGAAAGAAGGTGGTGACGGCATGACCGATCTCGTGCGGTACCAGGACCCGTTGACGATCCAGCGCGTGCTCCACACCGCCAGGACGATCGCGATCGTAGGCCTGTCGAAGAACGAGCTGCGGGCCAGCTACTTCGTCGGCTACTACCTCAAGCGGCACGGTTACAGCGTCATCCCCGTGAATCCCCGCGAGACGGAGATCCTCGGGGAGAAGTGCTACGCGAGCCTGCTGGACGTACCCGGGCCGGTGGACATCGTGAACGTCTTCCGCGCGCCGGACGCGCTGCCGGGGATCGCGCGGGACGCCGTGGCGATCGGCGCCAGCGCCCTCTGGTGCCAGTTCGGCGTGATCAACGCCGACGGCGCGCGGATCGCCGAGGACGGCGGCGTGACGGTGATCATGGACCGCTGCCTCAAGGTTGAGCACGCGCGCTACGTGGGCCGGATGCACTGGCTCGGCTTCAACACGCAGCGCATCACGTCCGTCCGCGCCGGGCTCCAGTAGCTGACGAGAGACGGCGTGCGGCTCGGCCAGGGACGGCAGGAGCAGGTAGCCGGCCAGGTCCGGGGTCGCCGCTCTTGAGCTAGGCCGAGGCGGCCGTAACGGTCGGATCTCCCTGGACGGCCGGATTTGAACGTCGAATTCTGCCGTCTCTGGTGACACCGCTCATATCGTCATCATCAAGATGAACCGGGTTACGGCCCGTTGCCCACTGAGCCAGGCACCAGAACGGTAGTTGCCACGGTCTGCTGATGCCGTGCAATGCCCCTGCGCGACGTGTTGCGGCCGCGGCACTGAGTGCACTCAGGCCAGCGTCCCTCGCGACCCGGCGGTCAGGCGCCTCGGCACGGGGTGGGCGGTCAGGCGGCGCCAGCAGACGGCCCCTGACCAGTGCGACATGGTCAAGGACGGGCTCATCTGGGTACGGCGGTCCCGGCCGGATCCGGTCGGTAGCGACCGGATCCGGCCGGTCGGCCGGGGGACGCGCGCTGATGGCCGCCGCTCAGGCGGCGACGGGCGAGAAGGCGCTGGCGTCGCCCTTGCGGACGACGCTGGTGTCACCGTTGATGCCGACCGGGATGTCGCCGGCGAGCGTGATGCGGTGCAGGCGCCGCGGCTGATCATCGTAGTCCGCGACGGCGTAGTGCTGGGTGGCCCGGTTGTCCCAGATGGCAATGTCGCCGTCGCGCCAGTTCCACCGCACCGTGTTCTCCAGGCGGGTGATGTGCCGCTGCAGCAGGGAGAACAGATCATGGAAATCGGCGCTGCTGATGCCCGTGAAGGACCGGACGAAGTGGCCGAGCAGCAGGGACGGCTCGCCGGTCTCCGGGTGGATGCGGACGACAGGGTGCTCGGTCTCGAACTCGACGTGCCGGAACTCCTCGCGGTACTCCTGCTCCTTGACATCGATCCCGCCGATCTGCGGGCGCTGCGCAGCGTAGTCGTACAGGTTGGAGTGCACCGCGCGCAGCTGGCCAACCAGCGCCTGCAGGCCCGGGTGCAGCCGCCGGTACGCCTCCACCGTGTTGGCCCACACCGTGGTCCCGCCGTAGGACGGCAGTCTGATGGCGCGTAGCACGCTGATCGCCGGGATCCGGTCAATGAAAGTCACGTCCGTGTGCCAGCTGTTGGCCTTGCCTTGCTCAGAGTCGATCGGGAGCACGGCCCCGCCGTCACCGGCCACCGTCGGGTGCGGCTTAGTGACAGTGCCGAGCAGCCTGGTGAATGCCAACTGGTCGGCGTCGGTGGCGTGCTGCTGGTCGCGCAGGAAGACCACACGGTGGCGCAGCAGCGCGGCGCGCAGCTCAGCGACTGCAGCCCGGTCGGCATCGCCGCCCACCCGGATGCCGCCGACGACCGCGCCGATCACGCCACCGACCTGCGTGACGTCGATGTGCTGGTAGGAGCCGTTGATGCCGGTGACCGTCGCGTGGTCATGGAGCTGGGTCATGCGCTAGCACCTTTCGATAGGCGATGCGTGCGGGCGGGGCCATGGACTGCTGCGGAGCGGCGCCGGCCCGCCAGGGTCTGGGTCCCGCCGTGCTGCCGGGGGAATCTAATGTAAAGTATCCCGATTATTTTAATAGGAAATTTTTCCATGCTCAACTCGTGAACTGCGGCCTGGGCCAACACGGTCTTCCCGCTCACCGATTCCTCAGGCGTGCTGCAGGCGCGGCGCCGGTCCGGCGAAGAACGGCTGAGCCGGCCCGGCGTCCAAGCGGCGCCGAGGTGACATGCCCAGGGCCGCCGGCAGCGGCGGGCCTGGGCATGGGTGGAGCGGGTTCAGGACGCGCCTGCGGCCAGCGGTGAGCAGCCGGGTGCGTTCTCAGTGTTCGCCGCCTCCTCGATCAGGAAGTCCGGGAATCCGCCCTTGGCCTCGGCAACGGCACGGCCGAACAGATCTGCGACGACGTCGGGGTGTTCCTCGGCGACGTTCTTGCCGACCTCGGTCGATGCAATCTGCACCCCACTGCGGGGGTAGAGGAAGGCGCCGGTGCCGTCCACCTTCGCGTTGAGCCACCACTGCGGTGAGACCACGGTGACCGCCTCCGACCAGCCGACGACGGCGTGGTCCCGGACCGGCGCACCGCCGTGGAAAGACGCGTCCCAGAACGACCTGCCGTCGATCGGCTCGGGTGCGGCCACGCCGGCCGCGTCCAGGATGGTGGCCGCGACGTCGTGGAACTGCACCCAGCCGTCGTAGATGCTGCCCGCGCCGAGCCCGCCGGGGTGGCGGACGAGCAAGGGGACATCGACGACCTCAGGCTCGGACGGGTACTGCCGTTTTCCGATGTAGCCGTGTTCCCCGAGGCTGTGACCGTGGTCGGAGGCGACGATCACGAGCGTGTCGTCGAGCCAGCCGCCGACCCGCAACTGCTCCATGAGGTGACCGAACCACCGGTCCACCATCGTCACCAGGCCTGCGTAGTTCGCCCGGGTCCGGCGCAGCAGGTCGGGCGGCAGGTCAACCTCCGCGTACGGCGAGATGACCTGCTCCCGGCCGTTGCTGTCGTCGTAGGCACGCCGGTAGTGTTCCGGCACGAACCACGGCTCGTGCGGGTCGAAGGACTCGATGGTGAGGAACACCCGCTCGCCCGCCGCCCGTGCGTCCGCGTTCTGCTGCAGCCAGCGGGCGGCGTGCTGCATGACCTGCGCGTTGAACCAGGCTTCCTCAGAGACACGGTCGTGCATGTTGCGCAGGATGGTGCTGGAGAACGAGTAGGCGCGCCCACGGCCCAGCGCCCGCTTTTCGATCTCGGCCTGCCGGATCGCACGCAGCTCTTCCGGGACCCAGCGGTCGAGTTCCTCTTTGGCCGGCTTCGGGCCCGACCGCGAGGGGTCGGTTTCCTGCCCGCGGATGAACTGCCATTCCTCGAACCCGCGCCAGAAGTTCTTGCTCGGCTTGAACTGGTGGTACAGGTCGGAGATGAGGCCGGTGCGAAAGCCAGCCTCACCGAAGATCTCGGCCAGCGTGTGC
>DASQVO010000483.1:0-14354 GCA_035640715.1 Streptosporangiaceae bacterium | reverse complement strand
ACCGCCATCGCGGACGTGGCGGCGGCCAGGCGGGATTACCTTGACGAGTCCGGCGGCCGGTACGTGCATGTGATCGCCGACGGGAGCATGACCCGCAGCGGCGACATCGCCAAGGCGCTGGCCTGCGGTGCCGACGCGGTAATGGTCGGCTCACCGCTGGCGCGCGCGGAGCAGGCGCCTGGCCGCGGATACCACTGGGGCAGCGAGGCGACCCACCCGGAGGTGCCGCGGGGGGAGCGGGTCAACGTCGGGACTGCCGGGACGATCGAGCAGATCCTGCACGGGCCATCTGCCGTCCCGGACGGGTCGATGAACCTGATGGGCGCGCTGCGCAGGACGATGGCCACGGCCGGGTACTCCGACCTGAAGGAGTTCCAGCGGGTCGAGGTGGTCGTCGCTCCCGGCGCCCCGCGTGACGCCCACGGCCCACAGCCCCCGGCGGTGTCCGGGGGCCCCGCGGGCCGGCAGCGCCGGTAGACCGAAGCGTGATAGCCGCCTCATGCCATATGGCGGCTATTGACTCGCGTTCACGGGGTGGGTGTCCATAGACTCACGGTCATGTCCCGGCCACGCGTGCTATCTGGCATCCAGCCCACCGCCGATTCGTTTCACCTCGGCAATTATCTCGGCGCCGTCCGGCAGTGGGTGGCACTGCAGGATACTCACGACGCTTTCTACTGCGTCGTGGACCTGCACGCGATCACGCTGCCGCATGACCCCGATGCGCTGCGCCGCCGGAGCCGGGTCGCCGCGGCGCAGCTGCTCGGCGCGGGCCTTGAGCCGGACCGCTGCACACTGTTCGTGCAGAGCCACGTGCCTGAGCACACTGAGCTCGCCTGGGTACTCGGCTGTATCACCGGGTTCGGTGAGGCGAGCCGGATGACGCAGTTCAAGGACAAGGCGGCCAAGAGCGGGTCAGAGCAGGCGTCCGTCGGCCTGTTCACCTACCCGATCCTGCAGGCGGCCGACATCCTGCTGTACCAGGCTGACCAGGTGCCGGTCGGGGAGGACCAGCGCCAGCATCTCGAGCTGACCCGGGATCTCGCACAGCGGTTCAACCACCGGTTCGGCGAGACGTTCGTCCTGCCCGATCCGTACATTCTGGCCGCCGTGGCCAAGATCGCCGACCTGCAGGACCCGGCCATCAAGATGAGCAAGTCGGCGTCGTCCCCGCAGGGCATCGTGGACGTGCTCGATGACCCCGCCCAGATCCGCAGGAAGATCGCACGGGCGGTCACCGATCCCGGCACCGAGGTGCGCGCCGACGAGGAGGCCAAGCCCGGCGTCACGAACTTGCTGCGCATCTACTCGGCGCTGACCGGCGAATCGATCGCGGCGATCGAGGCGTCCTACGGCAGTTCCGGCTACGGGAAGTTCAAGAAGGACCTCGCCGAGATTGTCGTCCAGACCTTCGCGCCGATCAGGGAGAAGACCGAGAAAGTGCTCGCCGACGAGGCAGGCCTCGACCGGCTGCTCGCGGATGGCGCCGCGCGGGCCGGCAAGGTTGCCCGTGAGACGATGACGCTGGTCAGGGACCGGATCGGGTTCATCCCCCGGATGGGCGGCGCCGCAGCAGGATGAGGACGATGGCGGCCGCCGCGGCGAACATGATCAGGGCTCCGGAGGCAGCCGCCGGCCCGCTCGGCAGGCCCTTGTCGGCCATGGTCCGTGACGGGGCAGGTCGCCCGGCCGGCCTGGGCTTCGTTTTCCAGGGCGGCGCGGGCGATGACGCCGGGAGCGGGCTGACCAGCGTGCCGACGGGGTTCACCTTCCCGTCCATCGTGAATCCCCAGTCCAGCAGCCGGGACCCAGAGATGATCTCGGTCAGTGGGGTGCAGTGCAGGAGCGTCACGATCAGCGTGATGCCATTCCTGCGCGCAAGCCCGATGTAGGTGGCGCCCGCGGCCGAGGTCCATCCGATCTTGCCGCCGATGCCCCCGCGGTACTGGGTGAGAAGGCCGTTCTGGTTGTACAGCGTTACCCATTTGCGTGGCGTGACCGGAAACCTTGCCTCCAGCGTGGAGTCGTACCTCATGAAGGCCGGCATGGCCAGGGCACGCCGCGCGATCAGCGCCTCACCGTAGGCGGAGGCGTGCTGGCCGGCGGCGTCGAGCCCGTTCGGATCCTCTGCCCGGACGTCGTAGGCCTGCAAGTGGTGAGCTTCCGCGTTCATCAGCGCGATGCCCTTGCTCAGCGAGCCCGTCGCCTGGGCGAGGGCGATCGCCGCATCATTGGCCGATATGAGCAGCAGGGCATTGAACAGGTCAGAGACCTTGTACCGCTGACCGGGCACCAGCCCGACGATGTTCGGGGTGACGTTCGCGGCCTGCTGCGAGGCCACGACCGTGCTGTCCGGGTTCAGCAGCGGGATCAGCGTGATTGCCGTCAGCACCTTGAGGGTGCTCGCGGGCCTGAACAGGCCGTGCGGGTCCTTGGCCGCGAGAACCTGGCCGGTCCCGGCGTCGGCGATCACGTACGCCGAGGCGGGAACGTCGGGCAGGCGCTCGGCGGAGCGGGATGGGTAATTCACGATCACGCCGGTGCCGGCGAGCTGGCGGCCGCCCACCATCGCCAGGCTGTCCGCCGGCGCCGTGGCGCCGGCCTGCCGATGCTGTGCGGCGGCGGCGG
The DNA here is from genome assembly GCA_035640715.1 of Streptosporangiaceae bacterium. Taxonomy (GTDB): domain Bacteria; phylum Actinomycetota; class Actinomycetes; order Streptosporangiales; family Streptosporangiaceae; genus DASQVO01. Next base: position 11,726 of record DASQVO010000483.1, on the reverse strand, counting down.
CCTGCTGTCGCTGTGCGGTGGCGCCAGCTGCCTGCTGCCGTGCCGTGGCGGCGGCCCGTCCGGCCTGAGCCTGCGCGGGTGCGTACAGTGCGGCGGTACAGACCACGGAGCAGGCCGCGAGGAGCACCGCTCCCCTGAGCAGCATTGTGCGGACACGTTCCGTCACCGGCGGGGCCTCGCGTTCATCGATCTCCCGTTCCCACTTTCCCCTGATCTCCCGCGATGTGCTGCCGGCGCGGCAAGCCTCAGCTGTGCCTGCGCTCAACGCGAGCCGAGGCCGTAACCTGAGCCCATGGAGCGCACATCAGAATCCGGGCTGCCGATCGAACCCATTTACGACGAGGGACAGCTTACGGATTTCCGCCCGGAAGAGAAGCTGGGCAGGCCCGGAGCGTATCCATTCACCCGGGGCATTTACCCGGCGATGTATACCCGACGGCCCTGGACAATTCGGCAGTATGCCGGGTTTGCCACGGCCGCGGAGTCGAATCGCCGGTTTCATGAGCTGATCGAGGCGGGCACGACCGGCCTGTCGGTCGCGTTCGACCTGCCCACCCAGATGGGGTACGACTCCGACTCCCCGGTGGCGCATGGCGAGGTCGGCAAGGTCGGCGTCGCCATTGACTCGGTCGAGGACATGCGGCGGCTGTTCGACGGCATACCGCTTGGGGCGGTCTCGACCTCGATGACCATCAACGCGCCCGCGGCCGTCCTTCTCCTGCTGTACCAGATGGTCGGCGAGGAGCAGGGATGCGGCCCTGGCGCGCTGACGGGAACGATCCAGAACGATGTGCTGAAGGAGTACATCGCGCGCGGTACCTACATATACCCGCCGCGCCCGTCCCTGCGGCTGGTCGCGGACACCTTCGCGTACTGCCGCAGGGAACTGCCGAAATGGAACACGATCTCCATCTCCGGGTACCACATGGCCGAGGCGGGCGCGACGCCGGTGCAGGAGATCGCCTTCACGCTCGCGAACGCCAAGGAGTACGTCCGGGCCGCGATCGCCGCTGGCCTGGCCGTCGATGAGTTCGCGCCGCGGCTGTCCTTCTTCTTCGTCGCCAGGACGACGCTGCTGGAGGAGGTGGCGAAGTTCCGTGCGGCGCGGCGGCTGTGGGCGCGGATTATGCGGGAGGAGTTCGGCGCGGCTGATCCCAGGTCGCAGATGCTCCGCTTCCACACGCAGACCGCGGGCGTCCAGTTGACCGCCCAGCAGCCCGAGGTGAACATTGCCCGGGTTACCATCCAGGCGCTCGCGGCGGTCCTGGGCGGCACCCAGTCGCTGCACACCAATTCCTTTGACGAGGCGCTCGCCCTGCCCAGCCAGAAGGCGGCCAGGCTCGCGCTGAGAACCCAGCAGGTGCTCGCCCACGAGGCCGACGTTACGGCCACGGTGGACCCCTTGGCCGGCTCGTACGCGATCGAGTCGATGACCAGCGACATCGAGGAAGCGGCCGTGGCCCTGATGACACGGATCGAGGACCTCGGCGGAGCTGTTGCCGCAATCGAGCGCGGCTTCCAGAAGGCCGAAATCGAGCGCGCTGCCTATGATGTGGCCTGCCAGATCGACAGCGGTGAGCGCGTGGTCGTGGGAGTGAACAAGTTCATTTCCGATGGTGACGGGCCGTACCATCCGCTGAGCGTTGATCCGTCCATTGAGGAAGAGCAGGCGCAGCGGCTCGCCCGCGTGCGGAGCCGCCGGGACGGGGCGGCGTTCAGCAAGCGGATATCTGACCTGAAGGCCGCCGCCGAGGGCACCGGAAATGTCCTGTACCCGCTGCGTGAGGCCCTGCGCGCAGGTGCCACACTCGGCGAGGTCTGCGATGCGCTGCGCGATGTCTGGGGGGTTTACCGGCTGCCCGATGCGTACTTATCAACCTGAATGAAATATGTTTACCAATTGAGGCTTTGTCATTCTGTAATGACCAATGTCCCTAAATTGTTACAGGAATCGGCACAAAACGGAGGACGGCATTGGCTATCAGGTGGAATGCCTCGCGGGGCCCGACGCTTGGTATCGAGTGGGAGCTGCAGCTTGTCGATGCGCACAGTAAGCTGCTCCGTCAGGACGCCGCTGAGGTGCTCGCCTCGCTTCCCGGTCTCGATGCCAGCGGTGAACATCCACAGATCCGCCACGAGCTCATGCAGTCAACGGTGGAGATTGTCACGGGTGTTTGCAGCACCGTCTCGGAGGCCAGGGCGGACCTGGCGAAAACAATCGCGGAACTCCAGCGGACCGCGGATGGATGCGGTATCCTACTAGCCTGCGCTGGGACGCATCCCGTCAGCAACTGGCGAGATGCCAGAATGGCACCAATTCAGCGTTACGCAGAACTCGTCGAACAATTGCAATGGCTCGCCCGGAGGATTCAGACCTTCGGCGTGCATGTTCATGTGGGGCTGCGAGACGGAGGCAAGGCGATTCCGATCGTCAATGCACTCGCCGCGTACCTCCCGCATTTTCTCGCGCTCACGGCGTCAAGCCCGTTCTGGAACGGGCAGGACACCGGGCTGGCCTCGGCAAGGGCGATCATCTTCGGCGACCTGCCGACCGCGGGACCCCCGCATCGGCTCTCGGACTGGAACGAGTTCGAGGAATACATGGACACGCTACTGCGGGCCAAGACGATCCGCAGCATCAAGGAGGTGTGGTGGGACATCCGTCCGCACCCGGACCTGGGCACGGTCGAGATCCGCATGTTTGACGGACTGCCGACGTCCCGGGAAGTGGCGATGGTCGCGGCTCTCTCGCAGAGCCTGGTGCAGCTCTTCGATACCCAGATCGATCGCGGGTACCAGCTGCCGAGCCCTTCGTCCTGGATTGTTCACGACAACAAGTGGCGCGCCACGAGATATGGTCTTGACGCGACGGTGATCATCGATGAGTCGGGCACGACGGCGCCATTGCGTGACGAGTTGTACGAGCTCATCCGCGAGCTTGAGCCTGTCGCTGACCGGCTTGGTTGCCTCACCGAGCTGCAGGTAGCGTCTGAAGTGCTCGAATACGGGGCTTCATACGAGCGGCAGCGTGCGGTCCTCGCCCACGTCGGCGAGATGACCGGCATAGTCGACGCGCTGGTCGCTGAGTTTGCCGAGGACCGTTTCGTCATCCCCGGGGAAGGCGGGAATGGAAGGAAATGACTTGGCGGGCGATCTCGAAGCCTTCCTGGCCGCCCATGAAGCCGAGCTCATAGAGTTTCGCCGCGATCTGCACGCCCATCCGGAAGTCGGCTACTCCGAACACCGGACCACGCGCCGCATCGCGCTGAGGCTGGCGGCCGCGGGCCTGCGTCCGGTGATCCTGCCGAAGGGCACCGGCTTGCTCGTCGACATCGGCGGCAGTGACCGTGACCAGGAATCCGGGCAGCGCCCGGTCATTGCGCTGCGGGCGGACATCGACGCCCTGCCGATGACCGATGAGAAGAACGTCCCGTACCGGTCCACGGTCGCGGGTGCCTGCCACGCATGCGGACACGACGTCCACACCACCGTGCTGCTCGGCGCCGGGCTGTTCCTGGCCGCGCAGGCATCCCAGGGGCTGCTGCCCGGCCGGGTCCGGCTGATCTTCCAGCCAGCCGAGGAGGTGCCGGGCGGGGCGCTCGACGTCCTCGCCGCGGGCGGTCTCACCTCGGTAGGCCGGATTTTCGCCCTGCACTGCGATCCCCGCATCGACGTCGGTAAGCTCGGCGTCCGGTCCGGGCCCATCACCGCGGCGTGTGACAGAATCTCCGTCCGGCTCACCGGGCCGGGCGGCCACACCGCGCGGCCGCACCTGACGGCCGATCTGGTCTACGCGCTCGGCAAGATCATTACTGAGCTGCCTGCCGCGCTGTCGCGGCGGGTTGACCCGCGTTCCAGCCTGAGCCTGGTCTGGGGCAGGGTGAGCGCCGGCTCGGCGGCCAACGCGATCCCCGACGACGGGGTCGCCGAGGGGACCGTGCGGTGCCTGGATGATGACGCCTGGCACGCGGCGCCTGACCTGCTCAAGGAGCTCGTCGACACGGTGGCGAGCGCGTACGGCGTGTTCGCGGAGCTGAACTACCAGCGGAACGTCCCGCCCACCGTCAACGACGCGATGAGCTCGGCCATGTTCAGCGCGGCCGCCGAGCAGACGCTCGGCCCGGAGGCGGTCGTCCCGACGCCGCAGAGCCTGGGCGGCGAGGACTTCGCCTGGTACCTCGAGTCCGTTCCGGGCGCCTACGCGAGGCTCGGGACGCGTCCTCCGGGTTCCGCCCAGGAGCTGGACCTCCACCGGCCCACGTTCGACGTGGATGAGCGTGCGATCGGCGTCGGCGTCCGGGTCATGGCGGCGACAGCGCTCACTGCGCTGTGGGACGACAGCACCCGCGTCACCGAGTCGCTTCCCGGCGCAGCCCGCGCCTGAGGATCCCTCACGCCGCGGCGCCTCCGGCGCACGGCCAGCCCGGCCGGGACGGGGTGCCGGCATGGCCGGGTAACAGGCACAGGACCACATGCGGGAGAATGGCGCAACGTGAGCCAGCCACGCGCACGCATCGCGATCATCGGAGGCGGCCCAGGGGGTTACGAGGCCGCCTTGGTCGCTGCGCAACTCGGCGCCGAAGTGACGCTAATGGAACGTGACGGCCTCGGCGGGGCATGCGTGCTCACCGACTGCGTGCCGTCCAAGACGCTCATCGAGACCGCCAGCACGATGACCGTGCTGAACGGCTCGGCTGACCTCGGCATCCGGTTCGGCGGCGGGGATCGCGGGCACCTGGCCGCGGACGCGGACAGCCACGGGGACCCCGTCGCGGACGGCCGCGCGGATCCGGCCGGGGATACTGCTGAACGCCCGGCAGTGGACGCGGCTCGGCTGCACAACCGGATCAAGGCGCTCGCCAGGGCGCAGTCCGCCGACGTCGCGGCGCGAGTGGCCACCGAGGGCATTGAGGTCATCGACGGCACAGGGTACCTGTCCGGCCCGCGGACCGTGCGTGCCGGCGGCCGGGACATCACCGCGGACGCCGTGCTCATCGCCGTCGGGGCGCACCCGCGCGTGCTGCCCGATGCCGTGCCAGACGGCGAGCGCATCCTGAACTGGCGGCAGCTTTACGACCTCCCGGAGATCCCAGAGGAGCTGATCGTGGTGGGCTCCGGGGTGACGGGCGCCGAGTTCGCCAGCGCGTATCAGGCGCTCGGCTCGCAGGTGACCCTGGTGTCGTCACGCGAGCGGGTGCTGCCGCACGAAGACATCGACGCGGCCGTGGTGATCGAGGACGTGTTCCGGCGGCGCGGCATGCACGTCCTCGGCCGCTCCCGCGCGGCCTCGGTAAAACGCCAGGGCAACCGGGTCACGGTCACGCTGGCTGACGGCAGGATCGTGCGCGGCTCGCACTGCCTGCTCACCGTGGGCATGGAGCCCAGCGTCAGCGGGCTCGGCCTCGAGGACGCCGGGGTCAAGCTCGACGAGCGGGGGTTCGTGGCCGTGGACCGTGTGTCGCGGACCTCGGCGCCCGGCGTGTACGCGGCGGGGGACTGCACGGGCGTGCTGATGCTCGCCTCGGTCGCGGCGATGCAGGGCCGGATCGCCATGTGGCACGCACTCGGCGAGGCGGTGCACCCGATCCGGATGAGCCACGTGGCGGCCACGATCTTCACCGACCCGGAGATCGCCACGGTCGGCGTCTCGCACACGGCGGTGGAGACCGGCGAGGTAACGGTGAGGGTGGTAAAGCTTCCGCTCGCCGGTAACCCCCGCGCCAAGATGGCTGGGGTCAGGGACGGGTTCGTGAAGCTGTACGCCCGGCCGGACACCTCGGTCGTGCTCGGCGGGGTGGTCGTCGCACCCCGGGCCAGCGAGCTTATCCTGCCGGTGTCGATCGCGGTTGAGCAGCGGCTTACGGTGGATCAGCTGGCGCAGACGTTCACGGTCTACCCGTCCCTGTCGGGCAGCCTCACCGAGGCGGCGCGCAAGCTGATGCGCTTCGGCCCCTGACCGGCCGGCTATGGACAGACGGAGCGAAGTTCCGACCGCCCAGCGAACCGGGCCTCCGGCCCGGTGAGCGGCGGTGTAACGGCGAGCACCGCAGCGACAGGGGACTACGGGCGGTCTTACCGCCCGTGACCCCGGGCCCTGTGCCCGGGTGAGCGGGCGGTGTAACGGCGGCCAGCCCGCGCGGGTAGCGGGCCATAGGCCCGCACCGGGGGGCTCCGGGGGTCGTCCCCCCGGGCCAGCACAGTCAGTGTGCGGGACGGCCGAGGTCCGGGTCCTCGGGCACCGTGAGCTTGTGCTGGCGGAGCCTGGCGACGCGGATGTCATCGGCGTAGGCGGTCACCGTGAACACGCTGCCGAAGATGGCGAGCGCCGGCACCATGACCCGCAGCCACGGCGGGCCAGGCAGCAGCGCCAGAACGCAGCACACGGGCACCATCACGATCAGGTGGCGGAACACGGTCCGGCCGCGCCAGCCCGCGTCAATGAGCTCATGGCGCACCCATTCGCGGTTCTTCGGCGGCAGCCGGAAACCGACGGCGAACAGCAGCTTCCCGCCGACGCTCGGGTCACCGGGAATCCGGCTCACGAGAATCAGTCCTCAATGCGGCAGATCACTGTCCCCGACGTCACTGTCTGGCCGACCTCGACGGCCAGGCCGGCGACTGTTCCGTCCTTGTGGGCGGCAAGCGGCTGCTCCATCTTCATCGCCTCAAGCACGACGATCGTGTCGCCCGCCGACACGGCCTGCCCGTCGGTGGTGACGATCTTCACGATCGTGCCCTGCATGGGGCTTGCGAGCTCGTCGCTCCCGCCCGTAGGCGCCGCGTGCTTGTGCCGGGTGCCACCACGCCTTCGCTGCGCTGACTGGTTTGAAGCGGCCCGGGCCGGAGCGGGACCGGACAGGCTCAGCGCGGTCGGCACGACCACTTCCAGCCGCTTCCCGCCGACTTCGACGGTAATCCGCTCGCGGGCGGCAGGTTCGGGGTCGCCGGGCGTCCCCTCCTGCGGCGGCAGGGCGGCCGAGAACTCGGTCTCGATCCACCGCGTGTGCACGCGCAGCGGTTCGCCGGCGAAGGCAGGATCGGTGACCACAGCGCGGTGAAAGGGCAGCACGGTCGGCATCCCGTCGACCTTGAACTCGGCCAGCGCGCGCCTGGCCCGCTCGAGTGCCTCGCGGCGCGAGGCGCCGGTGACGATCAGCTTGGCCACCAGCGAGTCGAAGGCCTGCGGCACGGTCATGCCCGGCTCGTATCCCGCATCGAGGCGGACACCCGGGCCGCCCGGTACCTGCCAGGCGCGGATCGTGCCCGGCGCCGGGAGGAAGTTCCGGCCCGGATCCTCGGCGTTGATCCGGAACTCGATCGAGTGACCGCGGGCGGGCGGGTCGTCGTAACGGAGCGGCTCCCCCTCCGCGATCCGGAACATCTCCCGCACCAGGTCAATGCCCGTGACCTCCTCGCTGACCGGGTGCTCCACCTGAAGTCTCGTGTTCACCTCGAGGAAGCTGATCGTGCCGTCCTGCCCGACCAGGAACTCGCACGTCCCGGCGCCTCGGTAGCCAGCCTTCCGCAAGATGGCCTTGGACGACTCGTACAGCAGCGTGACCTGGCCGTCGGTGAGGAACGGCGCGGGGGCCTCCTCGACGAGCTTCTGGTGGCGGCGCTGGAGTGAGCAGTCCCGGGTGGAGACGACCACGACGTTCCCGTGGGCGTCGGCAAGGCACTGGGTCTCGACGTGCCGCGGCCGGTCCAGGTAGCGCTCGACGAAGCACTCGCCGCGCCCGAACGCGGCCGTGGCCTCCCGCACAGCCGACGCGTAAAGCTCCTCAATCTCCCCGAGCGACCAGGCCACCTTCAGCCCGCGCCCGCCGCCGCCGAACGCCGCCTTGATGGCGACCGGCAGCCCATGCTCCAGGGCAAACGCGACGACCTCGTCCGGACCGGACACCGGGTCGGCGGTGCCCGGCGTGAGCGGCGCGCTGACGGCGCGGGCGATGTGCCGCGCGCGGACCTTGTCGCCCAGCGCCTCGATGGCCTCGGGCGGCGGCCCGATCCAGGTGAGCCCGGCCGCCGTGACGGCCCGGGCGAACTCGGCGTTCTCGGCGAGGAAGCCGTACCCCGGGTGGACCGCGTCGGCGCCGGCGCCGACCGCGACCTTGACGATCTTCTCGATGTCGAGGTAGGTCTCGGCCGGGCTGGTCCCGTTCAGCGAGTACGCTTCGTCTGCCAGGCGCGGATGCAGCGCATCGATGTCTTGCTCCGCGTAGACCGCGACGCTGGCCAGGCCCGCGTCGCGGCAGGCCCGGATGACGCGTACCGCAATCTCGCCGCGGTTTGCGATGAGGACCTTCCGCACGGCACCTCTCCCCTCGGGCATCATCCGCACCGGCCGTTCGGCCGCCGGCGCGTGCCTGCCTTTCTTAACGATTCGCATGGAGTCTAGGCCAGCGGGCGCGTACCGCCACGCGCCATGCCGCAACGGGGCCGCACAGCGCCAGGCCGCGGAAGCGGCCGTGGGACATTGCCGGCGGGTTTATTACAATCGTCCCCAACGTGTGCCCGGTGGCAGTTCCGGCGTGATGCCCGTCCGGCCGGGCGCCGCGCTTCGGGCCGCGGGCAGTGCGGTGGCCGGGCATGTCAGCCTGCTGACCTGCCGGATGGACAGGCACACGGGAGAACGTGATGACGAAGCGCACAGTCACGGCGGTTCTGCGCTGGGCCGCGGAGGACATTCTGGATGATCTGGACTAAATAACCCCATACGGCTCTCGCTGATCTTTAGATGTCTCCCGGTGTAGGCCCTTCCTCTACCGAAGCGTGATCTCCGGTACATAGAGTGAGCGCCACTATCGGATACGAAACCACTGATCTGTCTTCATGATTGTGGCAACCGCCGGGAGCCGAGGGATGCCTGCCTTTGGTGACTCTTTGCCACAAACGTATAACGGACGTGTACCAGAGGGGCTCGCCTGGCCGGCGGGTCAGAATCTCTGCCGCATCGGAAGGAGTTCCGTGCAGCCGGTCATCTCGAGGGACCGAAGATGAACGTGGTCGGCTTGCTTGCCACGTGCGCCGCGGCGGTGAGCTTGTGGCTCGGCGCCTCCCGGCTATCCGGCGGTGCCGCGCGAGGGTACCGCTGGCTCATGGGAGCGGCGGTGTTCTGGTTCGCGGGGCTGCTGGCCGACCAGCTTTTCTCTGGCTCACTTGGGAGTTCCGGCGCACCGCTGTCGCTGGCCGACGTCGCGCCCCTGCTGGCAATGGGGCCCTTCGTGGTAGGCATCACGGTGCTCGCATCCGAGCCGCCAGAGGGCGGCTGGCCGGACGGGGGAGAGCCCCGTTTCCCGGTCGGCGGCGCCGGCGGGCGGTCCGTCCTGCCATCACTCGCGGACGGCTACGTCATGGCCGTCGCCCTGCTTGTCATCGGCTGGGTCACACTGTTCGGCGCGGAGTACCGCCATTCGGGCGAGGGGCCCGGCACGTTCCTGCTCGGCCTGGTGCATCCGCTCGTGGATGCTGCCGTGCTCGGCATGCTGCTGCCCGCCATGACGGCGGCCTGGCGGCGGGTGGCCCTGCCATATCTCGCGCTGTTCACGATAGGTGTCGGCGACGCGCTCGGGGTCGGGTCGCGGCTGTCAGGCGGGCACCAGTCGGGCGCGCAGCAGGCGGCGCAGGTGCTGGCGTTCTGCCTGCTCGCGCTGGCGCCGTGGATAACGCGGGCCCGGGTTCCCGAGATGCGGGGGATGCCGCGCGGGATCCCGGGTTCCGGCCGGTTCGTCGGGTCCGGCCGGGCCACGGTCGCCGCGGCGCTTGCTGTCGGCGTGACCACGCTTGTGGTGCTCGGCAAGGAGCTGCTGGGCAAGCCCGACACGAGCCTTGCTGTGGCGGTGGCCAGCCGCCCGGCCGGCCTGGCCGTGGCGGTCCTCGGCGGTGCGGCGCTGCTGGTCCTCGTCATGCGAGTGCTCGCGCTGGTGTGGGAGAACAGCGCCGCGCTGCGTGTCTGGCGGGAGTCGAGCAGCAGCCTGCGCGAGCTCGCGGACCGCACCAGCGACGTCGTTCTGGTGTCCGACCTGGCAGGCAGGATCAGCTACGCGAGCCCCGCCGTCGCGGACTTCGGGTATACGCCGGAGAGCCTGTCCGGGATGCGGCTTGAGGAGCTGGTTCACCCTGAGGACAGGGCTGTCGCGACCCGCGCGGTGCATGCCGCGCTCGGGACACCCGCCGGGGACGATGACGACACCGATTCCGCTGCCCAGGCGGCGGCTGGCGACCTGACCGGCCGCTTCCCGTGCCGGGTGCGGGCCGCCGACCGTACCTGGCGCCACATCGAGTCCACGGTCATGCTCTACCGCGTCCCGGGGGAGCGGGATCAGTTGCTCGTCACCGCCCGTGACGTCAGTGACCAGGTGGCGCTCCGGCAGCAGCTGACCCACCTGACGTTCCATGACGGCCTCACCGGCCTGCCGAACCGGGCCTACGTCGAGGAGCGGGCACGGGACGCGCTGCGCCGCCGCGACGACGGCCGGAAAGCTGGTGTCATCTTCCTTGATCTGGACGGCTTCACCGCGGTCAACGACTCCGTCGGCCACGGCGCGGGCGACCTGGTGCTCGCGCAGGCTGCCCGGCGGCTGCGCGCCGTTGTGCCGTCACACGACACGGTGGCGCGCTGGGGCGGTGACGAGTTCGCGGTGCTCATCGACGGCGCCGCGGGGGTGCAGGAGATCGCGGACATTGCCGAGCGGATGGCCGGCACCGTCAATTCCGCACCGTTCCGCGTCGCCAGCAGGGATATCGCGCTGACCGCGAGCGTCGGCGTGGCCCTTGCCGACGGGTCGTCACCCGGCCTCGTGCTGCGTAATGCGGATGTCGCGATGTCAAAGGCGAAGGACAGCGGCGGCGGGCGGGTTGAGGTATTCGCCGCCCACATGCACGCGGACGTCGTGCGCAGGCTGGAACTCGCGAGCGACCTGCAGCGCGCGATCGCGCGGCACGAACTGACGGTCCAGTACCAGCCGGTGGTCGACCTCGCGACCTCCTGCGTGACCGGGGCCGAGGCGCTGGTGCGCTGGTGGCGCGATGGCGCCGCCGTCCCGCCCGCCGACTTTCTCGAGGTGGCCGAGGACTCGGGCCTGATCGTGCCGCTCGGCTCGTGGGTGCTGACGACCACCTGCGCGCAGGGCGCGGCCTGGCGCAGGTCGTCGTGGAACGTCGGCGTGTCGGTGAACCTGTCTCCGCGGCAGATCAACGCGCCCCGGTTCCCCGAATCGGTAGCCGCGGCGCTCGCGGACAGCGGCTTGCCGCCGGAGGCGCTCACCCTGGAGGTGACCGAGCGCGTCCTGGTTGAGGACGGTGGCCTGATGGTGGAGCGCCTCGCGGACCTGCGCAAGCTCGGCGTGCGGCTTGCGATCGATGATTTCGGCACCGGGTATGCGTCACTGGCCTACTTGCGTGGGCTGCCGGTCGACATCATCAAGATCGACCCGTCATTCGTGGCCGGGCTGGGCCATGACGAGACGCTGACTATGCTCACCAAGACGATCGTGCGCGTCGGCCGCGATCTCGGCATCCAGGTCGTCGCGGAGGGCATCGAGGACCCACTGCAGCTGAGCCTGCTCAGGGAGATGAGCTGCGACTATGGCCAGGGATTCCTCGTAGCCAGGCCGATGGCCGCGCCGGGCGTGGAATCTCTGATCCGTACCGCGGCCGTGGACTCCGGCGCGCCGTGCCAGCCGGGCCCGCGCGGCGGCGGTCCCGGCGTGTCCAGGCAGGGCAAG
>DASQVO010000482.1:0-10002 GCA_035640715.1 Streptosporangiaceae bacterium | reverse complement strand
CCCGTCACCACCGCGCCGCTCACCGAAGCCGTTCCGCCGGTGGTGGATCCGGCGCCGCCGGAGGCGACGGAGGCCGACGAACTCGCCTTGGTGGCCGCGGCCACCAGCACGCTCGGCGCGCGCATCGATCCGCTCACCGCTGCCAGTGTCCCGGCGCCGCAGAGGGCGAGCAGCACCCCGGCGCCGCGGCGCACGATGCCGCGGGTCGCGATGACGGCGGCGAGGCAGGCGAGCCCGGCCAGCGCGAGCGCACCCGCAGCCGGAACCAGATCCTGGCCGGTGACGGTAATGGACTGCGACGGCAGCGGCCGGGGAGCCTGATACACCGCGCGCGCCCAGCCCTGCCGGACAGCGAGCAGCGCCAGGCCTGCCCCGGCCGCGCCGAGCAGCAGCGCCAGCGTGAACTGCCTGCGCGCCGCCGCAGCCGGCGGCGGCATCGCGGTCAGGCCCCCTCGGGCTGGCCGGCGGTCACGGGCTGCGGCCGCTCGCCCGTGACTGCTTCGAGCTGGCCCGCATCAAAGCACGTGCGGTCGCCCGTGTGACAGGCGGCCCCCACCTGGTCCACCTTCACGAGCACCGTGTCACCGTCGCAGTCGAGCGCCACCGACTTGACCCACTGCTGGTGCCCTGACGTGTCGCCCTTGACCCAGTACTCCTGGCGACTGCGCGACCAGTAGGTGCACCGGCCCGTCGTCAGGGTGCGATGCAGCGCCTCGTCGTCCATCCAGCCGACCATCAGCACTTCACCGGTGTCATGCTGCTGCGCGACGGCGACCACCAGGCCGGCGGCGTCTCGTTTCAGCCGCCGGGCGATGTCTGGATCCAGCCGCGACGGGCGTGCGGCAGTGCTCATTGTCCCCTCATTCCTGGGCGTAACCTCGTCCCCAGCCTAGCTGGCGCCGCCCCCGCAGGCGTGATGCGGTACTACCACCCCGGTAGGGATGAGTCTTAGGATGCCGTGATGGGCTATGCGCGAGATGAGCGCCTGGGGTTGTGCGCCTTGCTCGATGAGGTAGGTCCGGACGCGCTGACGCTGTGCGCAGGCTGGACCACCCGCGATCTGGCGGCGCACCTGGTGCTGCGCGAGCATCGCCCGGACGCTGGCGCGGGCATCATGGGCGGCCCGCTCGCCAGCTACACGGACAGGGTTCAGCAGCGGCTCAGTGCGCGAACGCCCTATGAGGACCTGGTCAAGGCCATCAGGAACGGCCCGCCGAGGCTGTCCCTCTGGGCGATCCCCGGCATGGATGAGCGGGCCAACGTCGTCGAGTACTTCGTCCACCACGAGGATGTGCGCCGCGCCGCGCCGAACTCGGAGCCGCGCGGCATCGGCCCGGGCCTGTCGCAAGTTCTGTGGTCCCGGCTCCAGATGGCGAGGTTCGTGCTCCGCAAGGTACCGGTGGGCATCGAGTTCGCCAGAGACGACGGAGCGGCCGGGAACGGCGACGGGTCAGGGTTCCGCATGACGATACGGCGCAGGACGCCGGTCGTCACCGTCACCGGCACGCCCGCGGAACTGACGATGTGGGCGATGGGCCGCACCTCCGCGGCACACGTGCGGCTGGATGGGACCGACTCCGCCGTCCGCATGCTGTCACAGGCCCACTGGCGCCTGTAGCAGCCGACCGGCGGCAGTTCACGCAGGCTGGGGGAGGGGCCGGGCGGCTCTGGCTTCGGGACGAGTTACCGGGCTTACTGGGTGCCCATTTCGCGCTTGAGCCTCGCCAGTTCGTCTTCCACATCGTGCCGGGGCGGCACGGTGCCCTGCTGCCGCGGAATCGTGTCCTGCTGCCGGGGCACGGTGTCCTGGGCCGTCCACGTCGGAGTCCCCGTCACGTGCCCGGTGCGGCGCTCCCGGACCTGGGACTTGCGTTCCGCCTTCTCCTGCCGCAACTGAGCCCGGTGCTCCATGGCGATGCGGTACTGGCTGTGCGCCTTGACCGCGACGGCGATCACGGCGCCGATCGCCAGCGCGATAAAGGCCAAATACAGCAGGCGGAATACGGATTCGACGACGATGAAGGCGATAAGGGCGCCGACTGCGATCAAGCCCACCTTGACCCAGCGCATCAGCCGCCCCCCTTTCACAGCTTCCACGCCCTGATGGCATGCGCTGCTGCCGAGCTTACCCGGGAGTGCGGGATACTGGGCAGGGGCAGCCGGGCATTTCCGACAGGGCGCACGGAAGCGAGAAGGAGCGAAGATGCACGCATTCGGCGTCGATATCGGAGGAACAGGGATCAAGGGTGCCCCGGTCGACGTGGAGACAGGCAAGCTGCTGGCCGAACGCCGGAAGATCGACACGCCGCACCCCGCGACCCCTGATGCCGTGGCGGAGGTAGTCAAGCAGATCGTGGCTTCCTTCAGCTGGTCCGGGCCCGTCGGCATCACGTTCCCCGGCGTGGTGACGAAGGGAATCACCCGGACCGCCGCCAACCTCGACCAGGCGTGGATCGGCCTCGACGCCCAAGCGCTGCTGGCCAAGGCAGCCGGGCACGAGATATGGCTGCTCAACGACGCCGATGCGGCCGGGATCGCGGAGATGACCTTCGGTGCCGGGCTGGGCGAGCCCGGCACCGTGCTCATGGTGACGTTCGGCACCGGGATCGGCAGCGCCCTGTTCATCAACGGGATCCTCGTGCCTAACACCGAGTTCGGCCACCTGGAGATCCACGGTAAGGATGCCGAGAAACGGGCTTCCGAGCATGCCAAGGTCAAACACCACATGAGCTGGAAGGAATGGGCGGGGAACGTCGATGAGTACCTGCATCATGTGGAGGCCCTGCTCTCTCCGCAGCTCATCATCATCGGCGGTGGCATCAGCCGGGAATCGGAGAAGTTCATCCCGCTGCTGACCGGGCTGCATGCCCGTGTGGTTCCCGCGACGCTGCACAACGACGCGGGCATTGTCGGCGCCGCCATGTCGGCCCATCCCAGCTCTGCCGCCCCAGCCCGGGCCGGGGCGGGGGGCCACCGCCTGAGCGAGCTGGAGGGGCGCGGCGCCGCCTGGACTGAGGAGCGAGGGACGAGCGAGGAGGGAAGGCGGTGCCTCAAGGCGCCCCGGAGGCGAGCGGGAGACAGGGCCTGAGCGAGCTGGAGGGGCGCGGCGCCGCCTGGACTGAGGAGCGACGGACTACCGGACGGGATGGCCCGCCGCCTGGAGTGCGTCCTTAACCTCGGTGATGCGCAGCTTCCCGAAGTGGAAGACGCTCGCCGCTAGCACCGCGTCGGCGCCAGCGGCTACGGCCGGCGCGAAGTGCGCCGCCTCGCCCGCGCCGCCGCTCGCGATCACTGGCACGGTCACCGCGGCGCGCACTGCCCGGATCAGCTCCAGGTCGAAGCCGGCGGTCGTGCCGTCCGCATCCATCGAGTTGAGCAGGATCTCCCCTGCACCCATCGCCGCGCCCCGCCGCGCCCACTCCACGGCGTCGATGCCGGTGCCGCGCCGGCCGCCGTGCGTGGTCACCTCGAATCCACTCGGCGGGGGAGCGCCGTCGCCGCTGCCTGTGCGGCGGGCGTCAACGGAAAGCACCACGCACTGGGAGCCGAACCGCTGCGCCGCCTCCGCGAGCAGTTCCGGCCGCGCCACTGCCGCAGTGTTCAGCGATACCTTGTCCGCGCCTGCCCGCAGCAGCCGGTCCACGTCCTCGACGCTGCGCACGCCGCCGCCTACGGTCAGCGGGATGAATACCTGCTCCGCGGTCCTGCGTACGACGTCGTACATGGTCTCCCGGCCCCCGCTGGACGCCGTGATATCCAGGAAGGTCAGCTCGTCGGCGCCTTCGGCGTCGTAGGCGGCGGCCAGTTCGACCGGATCTCCCGCGTCCCGCAGACGTGCGAAGTTGACCCCCTTGACGACGCGCCCGCCGTCTACGTCAAGGCAGGGAATCACCCGCACCGCGACTGTCACCGCGCAGCCCTCCCGGTCATGATGACACCGCCGCCAGGGCCTCTTCCAGGGTGAACGCGCCCGCGTAGAGGGCCTTGCCGACGATCGCGCCCTCCACGCCGAGCGGCGCCAGCGCCGCGATCGCGCGGAGGTCATCCAGGCTGGACACTCCCCCGCTGGCCACAACGGGCCGGCTGGTCCTGGCGCACACGTCCCGCAGCAGCGCGAGATTCGGGCCGCGCAGCGTGCCGTCCTTGGTGACGTCGGTGACCACGTAGCGCGCGCAACCGTCGGCGTCCAGCCGCGCCAACGTCTCGTACAGGTCGCCGCCCTCCGATGTCCAGCCCCGGGCGGCCAGCCGGGTCCCGCGCACGTCCAGGCCGACGGCGATCTTGTCACCGTGCCGGGCGATAACCGAGCGCACCCAGCCGGGGTTCTCCAGCGCCGCGGTACCGATGTTGACCCGCGCGCAGCCGGTCGCGAGCGCGGCTGCCAGGGAGGCGTCCTCGCGGATGCCCCCGGACAGCTCGACAGCGATGTCGAGGCGCCGCGTCACCTCGCCGAGAAGCTCGGCGTTCGAGCCGCGGCCGAACGCTGCATCGAGGTCCACCAAGTGGATCCATTCCGCGCCGGAGCGCTGCCAGGCCAGTGCGGCCTCCATCGGGTCGCCGTAGCCGGTCTCCGTCCCGGCGGCGCCCTGGACCAGCCGGACTGCCTGCCCGCCCGCCACGTCGACCGCGGGCAGCAGGATAAGCCGGCCCGGTGTGGCAGGCGCGGCGCCGCCACCTGCCGTGGCGTGCTCAGCGGGTGTCGTCAATGGATCTTCTCCAGCCAGTTCGACAGCAGGACGGCGCCGGCGTCACCCGACTTCTCCGGGTGGAACTGCGTCGCGGCCAGCGGACCGTCCTCGATGGCGGCCACGAACGGTTCCCCGTGCGTGGTCCAGGCGATCAGCGCGCCTGCATCCCGCAGCGGTGCAGCCTGCGCGGAGCGCAGCGCGTAGGAGTGCACGAAGTAGAAACGTGTCGCTGGGCCGAGCCCGGCGAACAAGGTGGAACCCTCCGGCGGTGAGACCGTGTTCCAGCCCATGTGCGGCAGCACGTCGGCATGCAGCCGCTCGACGGTACCCGGCCACTGTCCGCACCCTGGTGTGTGCAGGCCATGCTCGACCCCGGCCTGGAACAGCACCTGCATCCCGACGCAGATGCCGAGCACCGGCCGCGCGCTGGCCAGCCGCTGGGCGATCAGCTTGTCCCCGCCCACGGCCCGCAGGCCCGCCATGCAGGCGGCGAAGGCGCCCACGCCGGGCACGGCGAGCCCGTCGGCATCCAGCGCCGCGTCCGGATCCGCGGTCACCGACACGTCCGCTCCGGCCCGGACGAGAGCTCGCTGCGCCGAACGAAGGTTGCCCGAGCCGTAGTCCAGCACGACGACCTTCGGCTTCATGACGGTTGGCCCCCCACAGTCATGGGCCTCCTGGTGATCATGGCACGCCCCCCTCGGTCACAGCACGCCCTTGGTGCTCGGCACGCCGCCGGCCCGGGGATCCGGCGCGACGGCGGTGCGCAGCGCCCGCGCGACGGCCTTGAACTGGGCTTCCACGATATGGTGCGGGTTCCGCCCGGAGAGCACCCGGACATGCAGGCAGATCCCGGCCGACGCCGCGAGCGATTCGAAGATGTGCCTGGTCAGCGTGGAATCGTAGGTGCCGATCAGCGGTGCCATGCCGTCTGGCTCCTCGTGCACCACATATGGGCGGCCCGACAGGTCCACGGCGGCCAGGACAAGGGTCTCGTCCAGCGGCACCAGCGCGTCACCGAATCGGGAGATCCCGGACTTGTCGCCGAGTGCCTCGCGGAGTGCCTGGCCTAGCGCGATCGCCGTGTCCTCCACCGTGTGGTGCGCGTCGATCTCCGTGTCGCCCTTGGCCCGCACGGTCAGGTCGAGGCCGCCGTGCTTGCCGAGCTGGGCCAGCATGTGGTCAAAGAACGGAACGCCGGTGGACACCTCGACCACGCCGATGCCGTCGAGGTCGAGCTCGACGAGGATCTGGGTCTCATGCGTGAGGCGCTCCACCCGCGCCCTCCGCTGCCGGTTCACGAGGCGAGCACCTCGCTCAGCGCCGCGCGGAAGGCCGCCATCTCCTCCGGCGTCCCGATGGTGACCCGCAGCCACCCGGGCGGCCCGGTCTCACGGATAAGGACGCCCCGGTCGAGCAGTCCCTGCCAGACCGCGTGCCGGTCGGTGAATGTGCCGAACATGGCGAAGTTGGCGTCGGAGTCAGCGACCTGGAGACCCTGCTCCCGGAGCCAGGCCACCGCCTCATCCCGCTCGGCCCGGAGCGCGGCGACACTGGCCAGCGGGTCCGCGGCGCAGGCGAGCGCCGCCCGCGCCACGGCCTGGGTAACGGCGGACAGATGATACGGCAGCCGCACGATGAGCAGCTTGTCGATGATCTCGGGACGGGCAGCCAGATAGCCGACCCGCGCACCGGCCATGGCGAATGCCTTGGACATGGTCCGCGTCACCACGAGCCGCGGGAACCTCGGCAGCAGCGTCAGGGCACTCACGGTGCCCTCGCGGGCGAACTCCGCGTACGCTTCGTCGACCACGACGACTCCGGGTGCCGCCTCGCACGCCGCCTCGATCACGTCCAGCGGCAGCGCCGTCCCGGTCGGATTGTTCGGTGAGGTCAGGAACACCACGCTGGGACGGGTGTTGCGGATGAACTCACGGGCGCGCTCCGGGTCGATGCTGAAGTCCTCCTTCCGGGGTGCGGCCAGCCATTCGGTGCAGGTGACCCGGGATATGAGGGCGTGCATCGAGTAGGAAGGCTCGAAGCCGAGCGCCGCCCGGCCGGGTCCGCCGAAGGCCAGCAGCAGCTGCTGGATGATCTCATTGGAGCCGTTGGCCGCCCACACCTGGCGTCCGGTCAGCCCGTGGCCGAGGTAGTCGGCGAGGTCCTTGCGGAGCTCGGTGGCGTCACGGTCCGGGTAGCGGTTCAGGCCGCCAGCCACGGCCGCCACCGCGTCGGCGACGGCGCGGGCCAGCCGCGCCGACGGCGGGTAGGGGTTCTCGTTGGTGTTCAGCCGCACCGGCACGTCGAGCTGCGGCGCGCCGTACGGCTCCATCCCGGCCAGGTCCTCGCGGACCGGCAGGTCGGGGGTACCGTCGTCGCCGATCACTTCGGTACCCGCACCCGGACGGCGGCCACATGCGCGGCCAGCTGTTCGGCGCCGCCGAGCGCGTCGATGTGGGGGGCGGCGTCGGCCAGCGCTTCCCTGGAGCATTCCACCACGTTGATGAGGCGCAGGAAGGGCAGTACGGTCAGCCCCGCTGCGTGCCTGGCGGTACCGCCGGTGGGCAGCACGTGATTGGAGCCCGCCAGGTAGTCGCCGAGCGAGACCGGCGAGTTCGGCCCGGCGAAGACGGCGCCCGCGTTCCTGACCCGCGCCGCGACCTTGCCGGCGTCCTCAGTCTGGACCTCCAGGTGCTCCGGCGCCCAGGCGTCGGAGACGGCGAGGGCGGCGTCGATGTCGTCCACGAGCACGTACGCGGACTGGCCGGCGAGTGCCTGCTCGATGCGGTCGCGGTGCAGGGCACGGGGAAGCTGCGCGGCCAGTTCCTCCTCGGCCCGCCCGGGGAGGTCCGGGTCGGTGGTGATCAGCAGGCACGCGGCCAGTGGGTCGTGCTCAGCCTGGGCGATCAGGTCCGCGGCCACGTAGGCGGCGTCGGCCGTGTGGTCCGCGATGATCGCTATCTCGGTGGGCCCGTTCTCCCCGTCGGTTCCGACGATCCCGCTGAGCAGGCGCTTGGCCGCGGCGACGTAGACGTTGCCGGGGCCAGTCAGCACGTCGGCTGGCAGGCAGTCGGCCGTGCCGTAAGCGAACATGGCAAGCGCCTGCGCGCCCCCGACAGCGTGCACCTCGTCCACGCCGAGGAGCGCGCAGGCGGCGAGAACGGCCGGGTGCGGCAGGCCGCCGCGGTCGGCCTGCGGGGGTGAGGCCACCGCGATCGAGCCGACCCCGGCCACCTGCGCGGGCACGACGTTCATCACGACCGAGGAGGGGTAGGCGACCAGGCCGCCCGGCACGTACACACCCGCCCGGCTCACCGGGACGTGCCGGCCGGTCACGGTGAGGCCATGGGCGGGGGCCACGACGGTCTCGGCCGGAAGCTGCGCCTGGTGCACCAGCCGGGTCCGGCGGGCGGCCTCCCCCAGCGCGGCCCGGACGGCGGGGTCGAGGTCGCGCAGAGCCGCGTCAAGGGCCTCGCGCGGTACGCGGGTTGAAGCCAGGTCGACGCCGTCGAAGCGGGCCGTGTACTCGCGGACCGCGGCGGCGCCCCGGCGGCGCACGTCATCGCAGAGCGGCCGAATCTGCTCGGCCGCGGCCGAGACGTCCAGGGTAGCGCGCGGCAGTACGCCTGACAGGCTGGCACGGCTCAGTCCGGCGGCATCGCGCCCGCGCAGGTCGATACGGGAGATCACCTGCCTAGTCTATGGAGAGTGCCCGGGCCGCCGACGGCACCGTCCAGATAGCGGACACCGGCAACCGCCGGCGCCGCAGACGCCGGCACAGGGCTGCTCCCGGCACCGCAGGTGCCGGAAGCCCCGCCAGGCACTAGGCTCGGCGATGATATGTATCTTCTTCAATGTTCGCGTTATGCCCCATGGACGCCATTACCGCCATCCACACCCGCCGGTCCTACCCGGTCCTCGCCGAGCCAGCACCCACCGGGGACGACCTGCGGACGATCCTCTCCGCCGCGGCGGCCGCGCCGGATCACGGGCGGCATCGCCCGTGGCGTTTCGTGGTCATCACGGGCAGCGGCCGCGATGCGTTCGGTGACGTGCTCGCGGACGCGTACCGCCGGTCCTGCGCGGAACGCGGGCAGCAGCCCGATCCCACGGCCGAGCAGCGCGAGCGGGCCAAGCCGATGCGGGCGCCGGTCATCATCGCCGTGGCGTGCGCGGCCGGTGCTGACGAGAAGGTGCCACGGCAGGAGCGGCTCGCGGCGACCGCGGCGGCCACGCAGAATCTGCTGGTGGCGGCGACCGCCCTGGGCTACGGCGCGATGTGGCGGACCGGGGCGGCGGCCCGGGACCAGCACGTGAAGACGGCGCTCGGGTTCACCGACGGCGACGACATTACCGGCTTCGTTTACCTCGGAACGATTCCAGCGGACCAGAAGCCGTCACCGGCCCGCAGGGAGCTGGACGGCCTCGCACGGACATGGCCGTAGCCGAAGACACGCCGTAGCCAGCAGCCGCTAGCGCTCCCCCGGCTGATCCGCCGCGGCGCCCGCAGAGGCCACGGCAGCCGCGGCCTCTGCGGGTGCCTGCCGGCGGGCAGCACGTGACCGACGGGACCGGACGGCCGCCTCGCCCAGCGCAATGGCCAGTGCGGTGAACATGGGCCAGAATGCCAGGGCACTCGTGGCGCCGAGGGCCAGCGACGAATCCAAGCGCGTCCCCGGCGCGCTGACCGTGAGCCGGTGCCGGAACGCGGCCAGGCCTGAGTTGTCGCCTGCCCACAGCGCGAGGAGGGCAGCGGCCAGTGCGCCGATGATCAGCCCCGCCGCGGCAACCGCGCCCCGCCTGCGGACAACGGCGAGGTAGCCGAGTGTTCCGGTGAGCACGCCACCCAAAGCGGTGATCAGGCAGAACCAGGCATCCGCGACGATGAATGCGTTTGTCTCCGCGTTCACCACCTCGGCGGTTCCCCTGCTGACGACCTGGAACAATACTCGCGGCGCCAACGCGGCCCAGGCGAGCCCCGCTGGTATGCCGCAGGCGGCCGTCGCAGCGGCCATAACCCCGAAGACTGCGGCCCCGGCTTCCACGGCACGCAGCCGCCCAGCGGTTGCCCCGCCCGCGGCGGACCGCGAGTCTGGCCCGGGGACCGGGAGCGGCTCACCAGCCGGAACAGGGATATGCCTAATGTCCGTAATGCCCCTCCAGGTCGCGTGCCGCTGCGCCGAGCCTAATCCACGCCTTCCACGAAAATCAGCCTGCGGGCCAAGGCCGTCTGCCTGATCTTCAGCGCCTCGGCGTATTCGGCGGAGGCGTACCACTCGCGCAGCCGCTCCATGCTGGGGAACTCGACCACGAC
>DASQVO010000481.1:0-8296 GCA_035640715.1 Streptosporangiaceae bacterium | reverse complement strand
CTCGTAGTAGCCGTCAGCGGGAATAAGGCAGCGCCGGCGGGCAAAGGCGCTCCTGAACGACGGCTTCACGGCCACGGTCTCCGCCCGCGCGTTGATGAGGCGTCCCCCGCCAGACGGATCCTTCGCCCATGAGGGCACCAGGCCCCACCGCACGAGGCGCAGCTCCCTGGCGGCCTGCCCGCCGCCGGCACCGCCCTCGCCGTGCCGGGCCGGCGCGCCGTCCCCCCGCCGGGGCGGCCCGCCGTCTTCGCCGTCGGCATGGGCGGCGCGGGTGAGCACCGCGTAGATGGGATCGGTGGGGGCCACGTTGTAATCGGGAGCAAGGTCCTCGGTCACATGGTCGCGATCAACGCGGAACTCATCAAGGAGCTCCTGGCGCTGGCGCGCAGAAACGAATCGACCGCACATGTCTTGATCCCCGGTACGTAAGGTGACGCCCCCGAAGGAGATGGAATGAGCCATTTCATAACCGCAATGGCTGTCCCCCAAACCATGAACCCCTGTTCATTACCAGAATGAGGGCCCGCAAACCGGCTCTGGCCATGACGGGAGAGCCGGGGCGCGGAAGGAGGTCGCAGGCCGGAAGAACGCGGGCTGGATGACCGCTGATGACCCGCTGAGAAGCCGATACGCTCACGGTATGCGATGCGACGATGCCCTGGAGCGGAGATCCTGAGCAGACGCCTGGCCCACGTCGGCCTCGACGAGGACGACGTGCGGGTGCGCCCAGGCAGGGGTACGCGACCGCGCACCCGGCGCCGCCCAGCCCATGAAGACGCCGCGGACGGATTTGTCACGAGCGTCGACCGGGGCAGGTACGGGTGCCTGACCGGCGGCCGGACGATCATTGCCATGAAGGCCCGTGAGCTCGGCCGCCGCAGCGTCGTCGTCGGTGACAGGGTGGCGCTGGCTGGCGACTACTCCGGCGCGGAGGGGACGCTCGCGCGCATCGTCCGGGTCCGGCCCCGGACCTCCGCGCTGCGCAGGTCCGCTGATGACACCGACCCGGTGGAGCGGGTGATCGTCGCCAACGCCGAGCAGCTCGTGATCGTCTGTGCACTGGCCCAGCCACCGCCCCGGCTCAGGTTCATCGACCGGTGCCTGGTCGCGGCATACGACGCCGGCATCACTCCGCTGCTCTGCCTGACAAAGGCCGATCTTGCCCCGCCCCGCGACGTGCTCGCGGTCTATCAGCCGCTGGGCCTGCCGTGCCTCGTGACCCGACGCCCGCTGCCCGCGGCACAGCTCAGCGAGCTGAGGGCGGTCCTGGCCGACCGCATCAGCGTGCTCGTCGGCCAGTCGGGGGTCGGTAAGTCCACGCTTGTCAATGCGCTGATCCCGAATGCGGGCCGGGCGGTGGGGACGGTCAACCCGGTGACGGGCCGCGGCCGGCACACATCGTCCTCAGCCATCGCCCTCGGATTGCCCGGCGGCGGCTGGATCATCGACACGCCGGGCCTGCGCGGCTTCGGCCTAGGCCACGTAACCCCGCAGCGCGTGGTGGCAGCCTTCCCCGACCTGGCCGAGGGCACCCGCGACTGCCCGCCGGGCTGTGACCACCGCAGCGACGGCTGCGCGCTCGATGACTGGGCCCGTGCCCACGGCGCGGAGGCCAGGCTCGACTCGCTGCGCCGCCTGCTGCGCAGCCTGGAGGGCGCCGAAGCGGTGTTAGCCCGGGGAACGGCCGGCGCGTCAGGTACCGGGCTGGATGTCGACCGTCCCGCCGCTGCGCCAGTACATCCCCGCCTGCCGGGACAGGAAGCCCTCGTCAACGAGATACCTGCGGAGAGCCGCGTGGTCATCGCAGATCTCCTTGAGCACCTCGTCGACCGCGGCTTCCGCGTAGCGGAGCCCTGGCTCGAATGCCTGCGCGACGCAATCGAGCAATAGGCGGCGCTTGGCCGACCGGACCGGCATCGCGATGATCCTGCCATCGCGGACAAAGGCACTGAGCTGATCCTCGCGGTCCAGCAGTCCGGTCACTCCAGATGGCTCGCCGGGCACGGGTGGCCCGCCCGGCCCGGCGGCTCCGGCGGGCCGGTCCCGCCTGACTGAATCCCCTGGTTCACTGAGGCTGGTATCGCCCATCTTGCTAGTCTGCCGCGCCGCGCCACACCGGCGCCCGCCTGGTCACCGGACTCGTCAAGGCGGTACCGTTTCGCGGGTGGCACGTTATGACGACGACTTGCGCTTCGCGCATGTCCTCGCAGACGCGGCCGATGACATCACGACCCGGCGTTTCCGTGCGCTTGATCTAAAAGTCGAGACCAAGCCGGACCTGACCCCGGTAACTGATGCCGATCGCGCCGTCGAGGAATCACTGCGTAACGTGCTGCGCAGGGCGCGGCCGCGCGACGGGGTGCTCGGCGAGGAATTCGGCCGGAGCGGAAGCGGGCCGCGCTACTGGGTACTGGATCCCATCGACGGAACGAAGAACTACGTCCGCGGCGTCCCGGTCTGGGCGACGCTCATCGGCTTGATGGACGGCGAGGAGGTCGTGGTGGGCGTCGTGTCCGCCCCGGCGCTCGGCCGGCGATGGTGGGCGGCCAGGGACGGCGGCGCATGGACGGGCCGCAGCCTTACGAAGGCGTCGCGCTGCACCGTGTCGGGAGTAACGGAGCTTGGTGACGCGTCACTCTCGTACTCGAGCCTCAGCGGCTGGGAGGAACGCGGCAAGCTCGACGGCTTCCTCGGCCTGACGCGCGCCGTCTGGCGGACCCGCGCGTACGGGGATTTCTGGTCGCATGTCCTCGTCGCCGAGGGCGCGGTCGACGTGTCCCTCGAACCGGAGGTCTCCCTGTGGGACCTGGCCGCGCTGCAGGTCATCATCGAGGAGGCAGGTGGCCGCTTTACCGACGTGGGCGGCACGCGGACCCCCGACGGCGGGAGCGTCGTCTGCACCAATGGGCATCTCCACGACGAGGTGCTGACCAGGCTCAAAGGCTGAGGCGCTGCGTGGCCTCAGGTACCGATCGGGACTGACGCGGGGGCCTTGCCCCCGGCGGCGTTTTCACGGATGCTTATCTGAACGGCGTCACAAGTTCACAAAGTACCGCCGTATCAGCGAGCAACCCGGGGTGGCCGACCATGAACGTACGAGACGGCATGTCCAAGCTTGTCCTGACGATCGGGCCGGCGCATTCGCTGCGCGACGCGGCGCGCATGATGTCGGCGCGCCGGGTGGGCGCCGCGGTTGTGATCGATCCCGACCATGAGGGCGTGGGGATCCTGACCGAACGCGACATTCTCGACTCGGTCGGCGCCGGCGAGGACCCTGATGCCGAGTTCGCCGGCCACCACTGCACCTCGGATCTCGTGTTCGCCGCACCGGAGTGGACGCTGGCGGAGGCGGCCGCGGCGATGATCCGCGGCGGGTTCCGGCACCTAGTCGTCATCGAGGGAACCGAGGCCGTCGGCCTGCTGTCGATGCGGGACATCGTCCGGTGCTGGTCAGCGACATCGGTTCCGGCACAGCCGCGATCAGCCGG
Organism: Streptosporangiaceae bacterium; assembly: GCA_035640715.1. Lineage (GTDB taxonomy): Bacteria > Actinomycetota > Actinomycetes > Streptosporangiales > Streptosporangiaceae > DASQVO01. The sequence goes on along the minus strand of DASQVO010000481.1, from coordinate 4,808 downwards.
GAACCCGCGCGAGCCGGTCAGCCAGGGCACGGCCAGCCCCCGGCGGTGACCGGATCGGGACACGCGCGGGGGCAACGCAGAACCGTGCCCAGTCACCCACATCCCGATGATGGCAGCGACACTGGTGTGATCGCGCTCACTCCCGCACGCTCGCAGGCCAGCAGTTAAGTATCCCTTCTTGTGGTTGCCGGGTCACATAAGGGAAAGTAAGAGACTGTGGGGCTCTCGGGCGCGACGGTGCTGCTGACGGGTGGATCTTCTGGCATAGGCGCAGCGACGGCACGTACGCTCGCCGCTGCGGGCGCCAGGGTCCTTGTGGCGGGACGGAACGCGGCGCGCCTGCGGGCGGTCGCGGCGGAGACCGGCGGGATCGCGCTCGAAGCTGACCTTGCCGCACCGGACGGCCCGGCAGCCCTCGCCGTGGCGGCCATACGTGCGGCCGCCAACTGGGATGTCGCGTCCGCCGACGGTCATGAAGCAGCGGCCGATCCGGTCCCGTTGCAAGTCCGCAACGGCCGCTCACCGCTGGAGTCCGCGCCGTTGCCAGCCCATGTCACCCTGGAATCGCTTGCCGACCTGGAGGCGCATGTTCCGGCCGCGATACCGGGGCCCGGGATCAGGCCTGCGCCGCTGGCGGCTGAATCGCCGCTGCCAAAGACCGACGGGCGGCTACCGCAACCCAACGGGCGGCCGCCGGAGACCGCACGGCTCGCGATGCCCACCGGGGCCGCCGCCGTGCCGATGCAGGTGCCCGGCCCGCCGCCCGCACGGGGCAGCGGCATCGACATCCTGATCAACAACGCGGGCGTCGGCTGGGCTGGGCCGCTCACCGAAATGAGCGCCGCCAAGGTCGCCCAGCTCGTGGCCGTGAACCTGACCGCGCCGATCGAGCTGACAAGGCTACTGACCCCGGCGCTCGCTGCGAGCGGCAGGGGGCGGGTGGTATTCATCTCCTCGATCGCCGGCGCCACCGGCGCACCCCAAGAGGCTGTCTACGCGGCGACCAAGGCCGGGCTGAACTACTTCGCCGAGAGCCTCAGGTACGAGCTTGCAGGCACTGGCGTCGGGGTATCAGTGGTAGTGCCGGGCGTAATCGACACCCCGTTCTTCGCCAGGCGGGGAAGGCCTTACAACCGCAGACGGCCGGTCCCCATCTCCGCGCAGCGGGTCGGCCGCGCCGTGCTGACGGTGATCGAGCGGGAGCAGCCGGTCGCCTTCGTTCCCCGCTGGCTTGGCTTCCCGGCCTGGCTGCATGGTGCGGTACCGGGAACATTCCGGGCACTTGCCGCGCGCTTCGCCTAGCCGAAGCAGGCTAGCCCCGGCAGCCAGCCACCGTCCGGGCCAGAATTCGCAGATTGGCATCCTCCACCGCCCATCGTGAAGGCGGGAGTCGCCGCGCCGCAAAATGATTCGGGCAGCAGGGAACCAGACGGGGAGCCTGTGCGTCACATCTGTGCCGGTGGCAAAGGGCCGGGCTAGGCGAACCCATCCTCGCTGGCCCGGCCCCGTAGTTCCCCTCGATGTCGGTGGCAAGGGGCCGGGCCAGCGAACCCATCCTCGCTGGCCCGGCCGCATTTTCCTCGCCGCCCACGCCCGCCCCGGCCTCCCTCGCTGCCATGCGGCCATCGTTCCGGACTCGCTCAGCCCGATCACCCGGATACCGTTCCTTCGGACTGAGCAGGAGTGAGCCTGATCACCGGCCCGTCGGCCCAGGCCCGCGCGCGGTTCGAACTGCGGTGGCGTGTCCTGCCGCCGTGAAGAACGCCCGGCAAACCGGCCGATATCCGTTCGCGGCACCGTCACGTTGGTGAGACCGTAGACGGGTGGACAGCGAGCGCGCCGAACGCCACCTCCGGCTGGTCGCCGAGGCGGAGCTTCGCCGCGCCATCGCCGAAGTGGCAGGCTGACCTGCTGCGGCGCCTGGTGGCGCAGGAATGCCTCCGCCACGCCAAGGAGGCCGGGACCGTTCCCGGCCGGGCTGCTGCGCTGGCCTGCGACGCCGCCGTCGCGCCCGCCCAGCGGGTCACTTCGGCACGCCAGGTCAAGCTCATAGGCGGCGGCGGGACCGACATGGGCGCCGGCATCGCGGCGGCTTCCGCGCTGCGGCCACGACCCGCGATCGCCGTCGTCCTCACCGACGGCGACACCCCGTGGCCGCAGGTGGCGCCGAAGGGCCATGGAAGACGCCACGGTCAGTTAAAGGGGGCGGTTTGCTGGTCCGCGGCGCAAGATGATGTCCTGGTAGCAATGGATGAGACGGCTCCGCGTGAGGAGAGCGGGCCGGCTGCCCAGGCGGCCGGCGCTCCTGCTGCCGACCCGGATGACGCGCACAGTGACGCGAAGCAGGACAGCGGCGCGAAGCCGGACAGCCCGGGGAAGCAGGACAGCCGCACGCAGCCGGCCAGCACGGCGCAGCCGGATAGCGGTGCGGATAGCGCGCGTAAGAAGGACAGCGGCGCGACGCCGGCAGCCAGCAGCGTCCTGACGACCGCGGCGGTGCTGCTGACGATCGGCAGCGCCGCGACCGACGTCATCAGCTTCACCAGGCTCGGCAGCGTGTTCGCCAGCGTAATGACGTCCAACATTGTCTTCCTCGGGCTCGCAGCCGCCAACCAGTCGGCTGCGCTGGCTGGACACGCCGCCGTCAGCTTCGCCGGCTACGTGATAGGCGTGGCCGGCGGCTCGCGGATGGCCCGCTCCGGGTGCCGGAATGGCGATGCGGCTCCAGGGCATGGCGGTAAGCCCTGGTCAGCGTGGATCACCGCGACACTGATCACGGAGGCGGCCATCTTCGCGGTCTTCGCCGCCGGATGGGAAATCACCGGGACGAAGCCGTCGGGGGCGGCCCAGTTCTTCCTCCTCGCGGTCGCCACGGTCGCCATGGGAATGCAGAGTGCCGTGGTCATCGTCCTGGGAATCGCCGGGGTATCGACCACCTACTTGACCGGGACGCTGACCACGCTGATCGACACGATCGCCAGGCCGGATCGGCGCGGTGGAGCCGACGCCCGCCGGGTCCTTGTCCTGCTCGCCCTGGTCGCCGGGGCCGGGCTCAGCGGCCTGCTGATCGCCACCGTCCCATCCGCCGTGCCGGCGATACCGCTCGCGATGCTCATGGGCGTGGTCGTGATCGGGACCGGGCTAGTCCGCGTAGACCGGAGGAACCGGTAACGCATCTTTCCTTTTGGACCGCTTTCTGAGTCAACGTCTGCTTCGCGTAATTCTTTCGTCCCCAGGGTTTACGTCTCTTGGACCAGGGAATCTGCCTTCGCGCAAGGCGGAAGCCATTACCGGGCCAACGCTTGCACGCGAAGGGGGAGTCACGATGGCGTTCTCCGCGCCGATTTCCGTCGCAGGGCGGGCACTCGGTTCCTGCCTCACGGCAACCAGGATCCTGGCACGTCGTTACCGGCGCACGGGGCGGCATGCCATGCGCGGCAAGACGGCGCGCGGCGTCGTAACGCGGCACCCTACCGCTGCACCGCTGCGGTGAGCACATCCTGGACCGTCCTCGGCCGAGCGTAACGCGCCACCGTGGTGGCCGAGCGTAACGCGCCACCGTGGTGGCCGAGCGTAGCGCGCCACCGCGGTAAGGCTGACCCATCCGCCCTGGTGCAGGTATCCCCGCCGGAGATCGTGCGATGCGCCGGGAATGTCAGACCCTGAGTTCGCGCCTTCGGCAAGGCACCCAGGGCGCCATCGTTACGCCGAGACGACTATCGCCTTCACATAGTAAAGCCCGAACGCCATGATGCGGATCTTCGTTCTATCCCGGGCCTATATAGCGGTTCCGCCGCTGAATGCCGCATTTCTGCATGCCGGTAATAATTCTGTACGTAAATGGCGACATGGAATTATTCACAGCAGCACCATATGAATCATCCGCAAGCCCGGGAACCATTGCACATACCGTGCCGTGCCGCCGTAGCCGGGGGCCGGTTGCTGACGAATACGAGCACCAGCTGGATGTCCAGCCGGCCAGCCTTCTATGTCGCAAAGTCAACAGAGTCAAACGCCGCGTTACCTTGCACATGCGGCCCGGGCTGCGGCCCGCCGGCACCCGTGAACACCGTCCCGGCGGCCACGAAGTCACGTGCTCACGTGCGGAAGGTTCCCCTTCATCGTGGTTATCGCTGAACTCCTGCGCGCATGCCCGCGAAGCTGTCATCGGCGACCTGGCAGCCGGTTCAGCATCAATACCGAACATGATTCGGTCGCCCAGACCAGGCCAGCTCCGCTCGGCTGCGCGAGTGCACAAACGCGGGCAGTAACGGCGACGGCTCTTAGCGGACGCGGACCCATGAGTTTGCGGCCCACCCAGCTTGCATCTTGCTCTGAAAGTCTTACGCGGTGATTAAGAACTACTCCAGAGCTGCTTCGGGCTTCCTTCCCCGTCATGGTGCCTTAATGTTACGGAGGTAGACCTACCGCTCGTGGGAGCCGTCAGGTGGATGCCCGACAGGAGGTATGTGCGTGCCAAGATCGGTACCGTCAAGACTCTCCTACGAGAACGGTATGCCACCCCCGGGCAACCCTCAGTATGGGCAGGGCCGTCGCACGCGCGACCCACGCGGCCCCGCCACCGACCCGCCGGCGCCGGTGAGCTACGGGCCCGGCCCAGCCGAGAACCCGCGCGGCGCGGCCGGCGACCCGCGCACGCAGATGGGTTACAGGCGCGGCCCGGGGAGCGGCCAGCGCGGCCCGGGGAGCGGCCAGCGCGGCCCGGGCGGCTATCGCCCGGCGGGCGCCCCCGGCGGGGAAACGGACTATCCGCGCGGCCCGGTCACTGACCCCCGCAGGCCGTCGCG
>DASQVO010000480.1:0-2666 GCA_035640715.1 Streptosporangiaceae bacterium | reverse complement strand
TAGGAGAGCAACTCTGCTGGTCAGAGACGCGGACAAGATTCTCGGCACGCACATTTTCGGCACCCATACGGCCGGCCGGACGTCGCCACCCCTGTCTTGCAAAGGCACCTCGCTCATTCACGCTGCGCTGAGCGTGGATCGTGTGAGTGTGGGCGCGGCTACTTATGGTTGTAAGCGAGCCACTCGGCGAAGCTCGTCTTGGCCAGGCGCGCGTCTGGGCCGGCCGTTATCGAGGTGTCAGTCAGTTCGGTGCCGAAGTAGCGGGCATGCTCCTCGCCTACGACCTTGCGCGGGTCGTTGTCGGCCGCAAGGACGCGGCGAATCAGCTCGGGGAACTTGATTTTCTCCGGTCCGGCGATCTCGATAACACCGTTGACCGGCTCGGACACGGCCACCTCGGTCACTGCGGCCGCCACGTCCTTGGCAGCGATCGGCTGGAGATTGGCCGACGGAACACGCACGGTGTCGTCCTCGGTCGCGGAGTCGGCGATGCCGCGCATGAACTCGAAGAACTGGGTGGAGCGTACGATCGTGTACGGCTGGCCAGACCCTTTGATCAGCTCTTCCTGCGCGAGTTTGGCCCGCATGTATCCGCTGTCGGGCACTCGGTCCGCGCCGACAATAGTGAGCGCGACGTGGTGCCCGACGCCTGCATGCACCTCCGCCCTGAGCAGATTTTGTCCGGAGGTCTGGAAGAACTCCAGCACCGCGGCATCCTCGAAGGACGGCGAGTTGGCCAGGTCAACGACGACCTGCGCACCGACGAGCGCCGCGTCCACGCCCTCACCCGTGATCGTGTTGACCCCGGTCTTCGGTGAGGCTGGCACGGCCTCGTGTCCGCGTGCACGCAGGTTCTCGACGACTTGGCTGCCGATGAGCCCGGTACCGCCTATAACCACGATCTTCATGTCGTACCCCGATCCTGTGTGCTGCGGGTCAGCGCGGCCGCGGCACGCGGCGACCGCGACGGCTTTCCATCTCGTCAGCGTCGACCGGGATCACCATCGGCTGGCCTGGCGCGCACATCATTACGACCACGTACCGGCTCCAAGCGTCCGCGAGGTTGTTGCCATCCTGATAATGGATGACGTCGCCACCGGGCTCCCAGAATGCCTCACCCGCCTCGATCACCCGCTCTGGTTCGCCCTCCACCTCGGAGACAATCTCGCCCTCGAGCACATAGCCGAACACTGGACCGGAGTGCCGATGCGGAGGTAGCCCCGGACTACCAGGAGGCGACTCAACTAGCAAGGTCATCACCTCGGCTGACTCGGGGATGGAAGGTGGACGCTGTTCCGGCAGCGTTGTGAGCTCGGGGACTTGTCCTGTTTAACCTTGGGCTTCATGGGGCTTCCGCCTCCTAGGCCGTGTCTACCCCAGCTAGGGTCCATTACCTCACGTCACCACCGGCAGATCACGTCGCCTGGGGGCCAAGCCGCCCCGACCGCGCTTACCCACTTCATCACCCGATGCGCGGACTGAGAGCCTCAGCAGCCCTGTCCTGTGCCAAAACTCGCCCATAGCCTCTGACTAGCAGTTTTTCGCTGGCTAACGCTGCCCTGCAGTATTCGCTGACCAGACCACCGAGAACCTTCCTACATCCGATCCGGGCGGTGACATCGACGACGCGACCGGGCTGATGAAACGGGGACTCCTGCCGCAGTCCCTGGTGCGGCCGGTGGCCGTTGCAGTGCCTGGCGTACCCGGCCAGCACCTCCCGCAGGTGCCGCTCGCCGAGGATCCGCACGTGGTCCAAGCACTCGCGGCGCAGCGTGCCCACGAACCGCTCCGCGAACGCGTTCGCCCCCGGCGACCGGGCCGGCGTCCTGAGCACCCGCGTGCCGATCCCGGAGAAGACCTCACCGAACCCCATGGTGAACGTACCGTCCCGGCCACCGACCAGGAACCTGCAGCCGCCGGCCCGCTCGCCGAGGTCCATGAGCAGGTTGCGGGCCTGCTGAGCCGTCCAGGCCCCGGCCGGATGGGCGGTGACGCCCAAGATGTGCACGGCCCGGGACTGGATCTCCATCACGAACAGGACGCAGCCACGCCGGAGCAGCACGGTGCCGGCGTGCAGGAAGCCGCACGCCAGGATCCCCGGCGCCTGAGCGGCCAGGAACTGCCGCCATACCGGCGGCGCCCGGCGCGGCGCCGGGCCAAGGCCGGCGGCGGCCAGGATCCGGCGGATCCTCCCCTCCCCCACCCGGTGCCCCAGGCCGCGCACCCCGCCCTGGATGGCTGGTACCCCAGCGCGGGTTCTCCCTGGCCAGCTGCTCCACCAGCGCCCGCACCCCGCCGGGGACCGGCGGGCGCCCCGCAGCGCCCGGGTATGCCCGCTTTCTCCTGACCAGGCGCCGGTGCCAGGCCAGCCGGGTGCCCGGGGTCACGATGCGGTGCAGCCTCAGGCGCCTGGACAACAGCCTGGACAGGGCGGCGGGCACGGCACGGTCAGCCCATCCGGCCCCGGGCGGGCAACCGGCCGGCGCAGCACCGCAACCTCATGCCGGAGGACCAAGATCCCGGCATCTTGGGCGGCGCCGCTTCGCGCTCGGAGCGCCAGCCAGCCGAACGCCCGGACCATGAGCAGGCAGACGAGACGGATCAACACGAAGGCTGAGCGTAAAGCAGCACGTCAGACCATGCGCAGCGTTTTGGCACAGAACGGT
>DASQVO010000479.1:0-10232 GCA_035640715.1 Streptosporangiaceae bacterium | reverse complement strand
GAAGCCGTACCCGGGAATTGACGGGACCACCAGATGGAACGCGTCGGCCGGATCGCCGCCGTGCGCCGCTGGGTTGGTCAGCGGGCCGATAACGCGCATGAACTCCACAACCGATCCGGGCCAGCCGTGGGTGATGATCAGTGGCAGCGCGTGCGGCTCGGAGGAGCGCACGTGCAGGAAGTGGATCTTCTGGTTGTCGATCGTGGTGGTGAACTGAGGGAACTCGTTCAGCTGCTTCTCGTGAGCACGCCAGTCGTATGCCGTGCGCCAGTACTCGGCCAGTTCCTTCACATACTCCAGCGGGATGCCGTAGTCCCAGCCGACACCGGGGAGCTGGTCGGGCCAGCGGGTGCTGGCCAGACGGCTGCGCAGGTCGTCCAGGTCCGCCTCGGCGATGTCGATGCGGAACGGACGGATCTCTGTGTCGTTCATTTGACATCCTCCATCGCTCTTTGATGACGCGCGTTAGTAGCCGGGAGTGCGGAGATCACCGTTTCTCCCCGCCCCCGAGCTCATCCTCGATGCTCAGTCCCAGGCCGGTACCCAGCGGCGAATAGACCATCCGAGGTGGGGACAGACCCGGCAGCCGTCAGGCCTCCCAGTCGGCCAGCACGGCCTCGGTGTCCGCGCCGGCCGGCGGGGGAGGGGCGGGCGTGGCCGCCGGTGTCCTGGAGAACCGGGGCGCCGGAGCCGCCTGCGGCACCCCGTCGACTGTGACGATCGATTCGCGGGCCGCCATGTGCGGGTGCGCGGCAACCTCCGCGAAGGACAGGACCGGGGTGACGCAGGCGTCGGTCCCGGCGAAGATCTCCGCCCATTCGTCGCGCGGCTTGCCGGCGATCACCTCGGCGAACCGGGCCCGGAGCCGGGGCCAGCCGGACCGGTCCAGCTGATCGGGCAGGTCCTCGCCGGCGATTCCCAGGCCGGCCAGGAATGCGGCGTAAAACTGCGGCTCGAGCGCGCCCACTGCGATCCACCGGCCGTCGGCGCAGGTGTAGGTGTCGTAGAACGGCGCGCCACCGTCGAGCAGGTTGGCGCCGCGTTCGTCGGTCCAGCTGCCCGTCCCGCGCCAGGCCCACATCATCTGCAGCAGCACGCTGGCCCCGTCCACCATCGCCGCGTCCACCACCTGGCCCTGGCCGGACCGCTGCCGCTCCCACAGTGCGGCGAGGATGCCGGTGACCAGGAACATGGACCCGCCGCCGAAGTCGCCGACCAGGTTGAGCGGGGCGACCGGCCGCTCCCCGGGCCGGCCGATCGCATGCAGCCCGCCGGTGAGGGAGATGTAGTTGATGTCGTGGCCGGCCCGCGCCGCCAGCGGGCCGGCCTGCCCCCATCCGGTCATCCGGCCGTAGATCAGCGCGGGATTCACCGCGTGACACTGCTGGGGACCGACGCCGAGCCGCTCCGCCACGCCGGGCCGCAGGCCCTCCAGCAGTACGTCGGCCTTGGCCGCGAGACGCAGCACCAGCTCCCGGCCGGCGCCGGTCTTGAGGTCGGCCGCTACCGACCGGCGGTTGCGCAGCAGATGGTCGGGCCGGTGGCCGGTCGGATCGAAACCAGCTGCCGGCCGCTCCACCCGCACCACATCCGCGCCCAGGTCGGCCAGGACCATCGCGGCATGCGGCCCCGGGCCGATGCCGGCCAGCTCGACCACCCGCAGCCCGTTGAGCGGTCCGGGCATCCGGGACTCCTTTCTGCTGTCTTTCTGCTGAGCCGGCTGTGTGCCGGACGCCAGCCGGCTGCGGCCAGGGCTCACCGGGGCGCGGCCGTGGCGCCCGGACGGACCCTGTGGGCGAGAACCTCCTGCGCCACCGACGCGATCAGCGTCCCGTCCCGGTGAAAGATGCTGCCCTGGGCGAGCCCGCGCACCAGGCCGGAGGCAGGAGTGGACTTCGCGTACAGCAGCCAGTCATCCAGCCGCACCTCATTGTGGAACCACAGGACATGATCGAGTGAGGTCAGCCGGGTGACGTCCCGGCGCCCGCCTGGCCGGAGGGTGGCCGAGGCGAGGGTGAGATCGCTGATGTAGGTGAGCACCGCCGAGCCGCTCACCCGGCTGCCGTTCAGTGCACCGAGTGGCCGGAACCACAGGTCATCCGAGAAGAACGGCTGCCCGCTGTGCGTGGTGACCGCCCGCAAGTCGAACGCCTGATGCGGCTGCAGCCCGCCGCCCCGGAACTTCCACCCCAGGGGCGGGCAGCTCTCCGGGGCCGGGGCGGCCGGCGCGGTCACCTGATGATCGGTGGTGGCCCGGTCCGTGGTGAACGATGCCTCAAGGCAGAGGATCGGCATCCCGTCCTGGACCACGGTCACCCGCCGGCGGCGGAAGGTCCGGCCGTCCTGCAGCCGGTCCACCCGGAAGATGACGTGCTTGCCAGTGTCGCCGGGGCGCAGGAAGTACGCGTGCAGCGAATGCGCCGCCGCAGCGGGGTCAGTGCTCCGCTCGGCCGCGACCAGCGCCTGCGCGGCCACCTGGCCGCCGAACAGCCGGTGACCCGGCTCGACGGTGTCCCGGCTGCGGAACAGGTCGACGTCGAGGTCTTCCAGGTCCAGCAGGCCGACCAGGGCATCCAGGTCAGCCGGGCCCGGTAGGGCTGGTGCGGGCGGTGCCGGACTGGCAGGACGGGACATCCGCGCGCTGCTCTCGGGCGATGCGGGCGTGCTCATTCGCCGCGCCACACCGGTGCGCGCTTCTCCGCGAAAGCCTGCGCACCCTCCCGGGCGTCGGCCGAGGAGAACACCGGCTGCATGATCTCCGCCTGCTTGCCGAACGCTTCGCCGCTGTTCCAGTCCGCGGACCGGATGATGATCTCCTTGCTGGCCGCGACGGCCAGCGGCGCGTTCGCGGTGATCCGCCCGGCGAGTTCGAGTGCGCCGGCCAGTGCACCGCCGGGCGGGGTGACGCGATTGACCAGGCCGTAGCGGTGCGCGTCCGCCGCCGAGAAGAAGTCGCCGGTCAGTGCGTACTCCATGGCCAGCTGCTGCGGGATCCTGCGGGGCAGCCGCATCAGCCCGCCCGCGGCGGCGACCAGGCCGCGCTTGACCTCGGGGAGGCCGAATTTCGCGTCCTCCGCCGCAACCACCAGGTCGCAGGACAGCACCAGTTCACAGCCGCCGGCCAGCGCGTACCCCTCCACCGCGGCGATCATCGGCTTCTTCGGCGGAGCCTCCGTCATGCCGGCAAGCCCCCGCCCGGGCAGGGTCACGTTCTCACCGCGAAGGAACGCCTTGAGGTCCATGCCCGCGCTGAACGTGCCGCCCGCGCCGGTCAGGATGCCGACGGACAGGTCCTTGCGCGCGTCCAGCTCATCCAGTGCGGCGGCCATTCCCTTGGTGACGGACGCGTCGATCGCGTTACGCGCGGCCGGGCGGTTGATGGTGATGATCAGGATCTGGTCGCGTTCCTCGGCGATTACGTCCTCGGCCATCGAGAGCTCCTCCAGGGTCAGGCTAATCGGGCCAGCCGGGCGGGTTGGGAGTATGTCGGTCTCTAATGTCTTATCAGGACGGTCATCTGTGCTCAGCCAGGCGCCCGCATCAGGCCGATGGCGCTGCTCGCGTACCCGAGCCGGGTTCGCGATCGGCTCACCTTCCAGCGCGGCGCGGTCAGGTGAGGAACCTGCCGAGATCGGCCTGGATGGCTGCTGCGGCCGGCCGGTTGCCGACGGGGCCGCCAGCGTCACATGGGCCGCGCTCCTGCCGGATGACGGGCCCACCGGCGGCTTCTACCGCGACGGCCGGCCCCTGCCGTGGTAGATCACCAGGCCATGCGCGAGCGCGGCGAAGTCAGCGTGGCTCCACCGCAGGCGGCGGGTTTGCAGGCTGCGGGTGACCAAGGCGAGGAGCCGGTCCAGCAGTTCCTTGGCCTAAGGGCTTCCTGCGTTCATGGTGTGCGGTGGCTGGTCCGGTCAGTCGGCTGGGTTGGCAGGCGGGGCGGGGTGGCGCAGTCGGGCCGCGCGCAGTTCGAGGTAGCGCCGCGGGCACGCGGTGACGCAACTGGTGACAAAGTAGTCAAGCATGGCAGAAGGAACAGGACGAGAGACGGCGACACGGACGCTCAGCGAGGCTGACTTCGCGATCCCCATTGAGGACCGCTACTTCGAGGACTACAAGACCGGCGCCGTGTACGAATACGGGTATGCCAGCGTGAGCGAGGAGGAGATCGTCGCGTTCGCCCAGCGGTTCGACCCCCAGCCGATCCACGTTGACCCCCACTTTGCTGCCAGTGGCCCCTTCAGCGGCTTGATCGCCAGCGGCTGGCACACGGCCGGGATCTTCATGCGCCTGTTCGCCGACCATTACCTGTCCCGGGTCGCCAGCCTCGGCTCTCCCGGCATCGACGAGCTACGCTGGGCCACACCGCTGCGCCCAGGCGACTCGCTGCGGTTGCGGACCACCATCCTCGACACGCGACGCTCTCGCTCCAAGCCCGACCGCGGCCTCGTCCGCACACGAGGCGAACTGCTCAACCAGCATGACCAGAGCGCGCTCAGCCTGGTGGCGATGAACCTGCTCCTACTGCGGGATCCCCAGCGATGAGCCGCGCTGACCTGGCGGGCGCATCCGCCGGGGCGCGCGGGCCCACCGCTGGCAGACGCCGTAAGCGTCGCCGGTTGAGATCCGCCGGTCGAGCCCCCAGTCGCCGATGATCCTCGGGTTGGTCATGTCGGCTATGCGCTGGTCTTGCGGCACATGCAGCAGGGCCGTGGTGATCATGTCGCGGATTCCACATCGACAGTACTCGACTATCTCTATAGGAATGACCTAGTTTGGGATCCAGGCACTGTTTACGCGGGTTATGAGAGTCAGCATCTGGCCCTGGCTGGCTGGCCGGCGGCCTCCTACGGCAGCGGGGAGACGGCTAGGCGCGGGCCGGGCTGGCGTACCCCTGACCGGATGGGAGCACCTCCTGACCAGCTCCGCGCCGACCACCGCCATACACCTTTCTGTCGCGCTCGATGGCGCCGGCTGGCATCCTGCCGCCTGGCGCGAGCCACGGGCCCGCCCGGCCGAGCTCTTCACCGCCCGCTACTGGGTGGATGTCATCGCCGAGGCCGAGCGCGGCCTGCTCGATTTTGTGACCATCGAGGACGGGCTCAGCCTGCAGTCGGCGCGTTACGGCGAGCCGGATCCGCGCACCGACCAGGTGCGCGGGCGCCTCGACGCTGTCCTCATCGCGGCCCGGGTGGCGCCGCTGACCCGCCACATCGGGCTGGTGCCGACCGTCGTCGTCACGCACACCGAGCCGTTCCACATCTCGAAGGCCATCGCCACGCTCGACTACGTGAGCACTGGCCGCGCCGGGGTCCGGGTACGGGTGTCGGCCAGCCCGCACGAGGCTGCTCATTTCGGCCGCCGCACCTTCCCGCCGCTCGACCCCCGGGACCGCACCGATCCGGCGGTGCAGGAACTGGTGACCGCCCTGTTCAGCGAGGCCGCCGACTATGTCGAGGTGATCCGGCGGCTCTGGGACAGCTGGGAGGACGACGCGGAAATCCGCGACGCCGCGACCGGGCGATTCATCGACCGCACCAAGCTGCACTACATCGATTTCGCCGGGGACTACTTCAGCGTCAGGGGCCCGTCGATCACCCCGCGGCCGCCGCAGGGGCAGCCGATCGTCAGCGCGCTGGGCCACGCGTCCGTGCCCTACCAGCTCATCGCCGGGTCCGCGGATGCCGGCTACGTAACGCCACGGGACGCGGGTCACGCCCGCGAGATTGTGGCCGAGATCCAGGATGCCGCCCACGCCGCCGGCCGCGCCCAGGAGACGGTTCACGTCTTTGCCGATCTCGTGGTGTTCCTGGACGCGGACGCCACCGCCGCAGCGGACCGCAAGGCCCGGCTGGATGATCTCGCCGGGCAGGAGTACGCCAGCGACGCCGTGGTGTTCACCGGCACGCCCGCCGGTCTCGCCGACCTGCTCCAGGAATGGCAGCAGGCCGGGCTGTCCGGCTTCCGGCTGCGCCCCGGTACCATTCCCGGTGATCTCGAGGCGATCACCAGGGCACTGGTGCCCGAATTGCAGCGCCGCGGTGTGTTCCGCACCGCCTACGAGGCCGGCACCTTGCGGGGGCTGCTCGGGCTCAGCCGGCCCGCCAGCCGTTACGCCACCGCCGCGCCCGGGAGGAACTGACGTTGACCAAGCCGCTGAAGCAGATCCATCTCGCCGCGCATTTCCCCGGCGTGAACAACACCACGGTCTGGAGCGATCCGCGCTCCGGCAGCCACATCGAGTTCAGTTCCTTCGCGCACCTGGCGCGCACCGCGGAGCGGGCCAAGTTCGACTTCCTGTTCCTCGCCGAGGGCCTGCGGCTGCGCGAGCAGAACGGCCAGATCTACGACCTTGACGTGGTAGGGCGCCCGGACACCTTCACCGTCCTGGCCGCGCTCGCCGCGGTCACCGACCGGCTCGGCCTGGCCGGCACGATCAACTCCACCTTCAACGAGCCGTATGAGGTGGCGCGGCAGTTCGCCAGCCTCGATCACCTGTCCGGCGGGCGGGCCGCCTGGAACGTGGTGACCTCCTGGGATGCGTTTACCGGGGAGAACTTCCGGCGCGGCGGGTTCCTGCCGCAGAGCGCCCGGTACGAGCGGGCGAAGACCTTCCTGCAGACCACCTGGGAGCTGTTCGACTCCTGGCACGGCGACGAGATCATCGCCGACAAGGAGTCCGGCGTCTTCCTGGCCGACGCGGGGGCCGGGCGGTTCGCCCACGCCGACGCCCATTTCGGCATCAGCGGCCAGTTCAACGTGCCCCGCAGCCCGCAGGGACGTCCGGTCATCTTCCAGGCCGGCGACTCCGATGAAGGCCGCGAGTTCGCCGCCTCCAGCGCGGACGCGATCTTCAGCCGGCACGGCACGCTGGAGGACGGCCAGGCGTTCTACGCCGACGTGAAGGGGCGGCTGGCCCGGTACGGCCGCCGGCGGGACCAGCTGCTGATCCTGCCGGCCGCGACCTTCGTGCTCGGCGACACCGACGCCGAGGCCGCCGAACTGGCCCGGGAGGTGCGCCTCCAGCAGGTCAGCGGGCCGACGGCGATCGCCTTCCTGGAGCAGCTCTGGAACCGGGACCTGTCCGGCTACGATCCGGACGGCCCGCTCCCGGACATCGACCCCGATCCGGGGGAGAACACGATCGCCCGCGGCCGGGCGAGCGTGCGGATGCACCGGGACCCGCTGGCCATCGCGGCCCAGTGGCGGGCCAAGGCGGAGGCGGAGAAGCTGTCGATCCGCGAGCTGATCATCGAGGTCACCGGGCGGCAGACGTTCGTCGGCGCCCCGGCCACCGTCGCTGAGGCGATCAACACCCTGGTGCAGGCGGACGCCAGCGACGGGTTCATCCTGGTCCCGCACATCACGCCGGGCGGGCTGGATGAGTTCGCCGACACGGTTGTGCCACTGCTCCAGGAGCGGGGCGTGTTCCGGGCCGACTACGAGGGCAGCACGCTGCGCGAGCACCTGGGCCTCGCGCCCCTGCCAGCCGGGCCGGCGCGCCCGGCGGTCAGTGAGGCGGCGTCGTGAAGTTCCTCGCGATCACCCTCATCGTGCACGCACCGGACCCCATCACCGGCGTGCAGAAATCGACCACCGAACGATTCCGTGAGGTGATCGGCAACGCACTGCTGGCCGAGGAGCTGGGATTCGACGGGTTCGGCGTCGGTGAGCGGCACGAGCGGCCGTTCATCTCCTCCTCCCCGCCGGTGGTGCTCAGCCACATCGCCGCGCTGACCTCGCGGATCCGGCTGTTCACCGCGGTCACCACACTGAGCCTGCTCGACCCGGTGCGCGCCTACGAGGACTACGCCACCCTCGACCACCTGTCCGGCGGGCGGCTGGAGCTGATCATCGGCAAGGGCAACGGCGCCGCCCAGCGCGAGCTGTTCAGCGTCACCCCTGAGGACCAGTGGGACCGGAACGCGGAAAGCTACGAGCTGTTCCGCCAGATCTGGCGCAATCCCAGAGTGACCGCCACCCCGCGGTTCCGGCCGCCGCTGCGCGACGCCGAGGTGTGGCCCCGGCCGCTGCAGCAGCCGATCCGGGTCTGGCACGGCAGCGCAACCAGCAAGGAATCCGTCGACCTGGCCGCCCGCTATGGCGACCCGCTGTTCTCCGCCAACGTCACCAACCCCATCGAGCCCTACGCCGAGCTGGTCCGCTACTACCGCGAGCGGTGGGTCTACTACGGCCACGACCCGGCTGACGCGGTGGTGGGCGCGGGCACGGCCGGCTACTACGCGACCCGCAACTCCCAGGAGGCGCTCGCGACCTACCGGCCGATTTTCGATGCGCAGCGGGCGTTCCAGCGCAGGCTCGGCCTCCAGCCGGTCTTCACCGACCTGGACGACTTCGTCGCCCGCAGCTCCGCGCTGATCGGCAGCCCGCAGCAGGTGATCGAGAAGGTGCACCGCTACCACGAGCAGTTCGGGCACAGCGTGCTGCACCTGCACGCCGACGCGGGCGGGCTCACCGGCGCCCAGCATCGCGCGTCGCTCGAGCTGTTCCAGTCCGACATCGCCCCGGTGCTACGGCGCGAGATCCCCGACCCGCCCTGGCCCGCCGAGGCACTGGCTGGGCCCGCGCTCACCGGCTCAGCAGCGTAAGGAGGCGACATGGCCAACGTTCCGCTCGCCGTGCTGGACCTCGTGCCCATCAGCTCCGGCTCCACCGCCGCCGGGGCCCTGCGGAACAGCATCGATCTTGCACAGGCGGCTGAGCGCTTCGGCTACGCCAGGTACTGGTTCGCCGAGCACCACCTCAATCCGGGCGTCGCCGGGACCTCCCCAGCCGTCGTCCTGGCCCTGACCGCCGCCGCGACCTCCACGATCCGCATCGGGTCGGGCGCGGTCCAGATGGGCCACCGCACCGCGCTGGCGACGGTCGAGGAGTTCGGCCTCATCGACGCCCTGCACCCCGGCCGCCTCGATCTCGGCCTCGGCCGGTCAGGCGGGCGGCCGCCCCAGCGGGACCCCGCGCCGGCGCTGGCAGGCGCACCCCGGGCCGGGAACGGCCGGGCACCGAATCGCCCTAGGGGGGACGACCCCCCTTCAACCCCCCGCCGCGGAGCAAGCTCCGCGAGCAACGGGCTGCTCATCCCGCCCAGGTTCAGTTTCGAGCACCTGCTCGGCTCGCCGCGCTTCCAGATGCAGAAGACGCTGCTGCAGCTGCCGGGTGCACAGCCGCAGGACTACGGCGAGCAGGTCGACGACGTCCTCGCCCTGCTGCGCGGCACCTACCGCTCGGCCGACGGCGTCGAGGCGCACGTCATCCCCGGCGAGGGCGCGGACGTGCAGGTCTGGATCCTGGGCAGCAGCGGCGGGCAGAGCGCCCAGGTGGCCGGGGCCAACGGCCTGCGGTTCGCGGCCAATTATCACGTCAGCCCGGCGACCGTGCTCGAGGCCGTCGAGGGATACCGGGCCGCGTTCCAGCCCTCCGCCGACCTGGCCCGGCCCTATGTCAGTGCTTCCGCTGACGTCGTGGTCGCCCGGGACGAGGCCACCGCGCGGGAACTCGCCACCGGCTACGGCCTGTGGGTCCGCAGCATCCGCTCCGGCGAGGGAGCGATCGCGTTCCCGGCCCCGCAGGAGGCACGGTCCCACGCCTGGACCGCCGCTGACCGGGAACTGGTCGCCGACCGGGTGGACACCCAGTTCGTCGGCTCCCCGGCGCAGGTCGCCGACCAGCTCGAGCAGCTCCAGGAAGCGACCGGTGCCGACGAGCTGATCATCACCACCATCACTCATGACCACGCCGACCGGGTCCGCTCCTATCAGCTGCTCGCCGATGAGTGGCATCGCCGATGAGTGCCTTTCCCAGTGGCTCCGATACGGGAATCACCGCCGGCGCGCGGATTGGTGCCGGTAGAGCATCGGCAGCACGCGCAGGTCTTTCGGGCGGCCTGCTGACTCCTTAGACCGGATCACGTCGGCGAGGTCAGCGACGACGACCTCCACCTCGCCCACCCGAAGGCGGTGCGCGTTGGCCACGAGCTGGGCGTATCCGCCGGCGAAGCCTGAGGGATGGAAGGAGATATCGAACTCGCCGTCAGCGCAGATCAGCTTCCACCTCTCGGCCGCTGCCAAGGAGGCGGCATCGTGGCTGAACGGCAGCCCATCCGGTACCCCCTCAGCCCGGATCCGTGCGCCAAGCTCCTTCAGCGCCGCCGACAGGCGGGTCAGGTTCTCGTGGCTTGTCTCCGGCGTGAGATCGATGTCTCTGGTCGCTGGTAT
>DASQVO010000478.1:0-23031 GCA_035640715.1 Streptosporangiaceae bacterium | reverse complement strand
CCACGGACGGCGCTGCGGCGGTGTGGCCATCACCGCCGACTCGTTCACGATGGCGATCGGGGAGTTCTCGTGATCCACCACGACCAGCGCCCGCGCGTTGGTCTCGTCGGCCCGCCTGATCGCCTCCGCCAGCGGCAGGCTCGCGGGGATGGGGATGGCCTTGCGCGCGAGCCGCCGTGCCTGGATGCCGGGCAGCCGCTCCCGCAGCCGCGTGGCGCGGATGGACTGACCCGCGCCCATCCACATGAACGCGGCGATCACCGCCCACCAGACCATGCTTGTCGGGCTCGCGGTGAACGCCCCCAGCCAGGCTATGTTCGTCAGGCTCTGGCTCTGCCCGCGTGTCATCGTGAGGGCGAGCGCCGCGGCGAGCAGGGCGACGGCGATCATCCGGCCCGCCCACGCCGCCGCCACGGTGGCCGAGGCCGGGCGGCCCGTAATCTTCCACGCCACGGCCCGCAGCATCCGGCCGCCATCGAGCGGCAACCCGGGAAGCAGGTTGAAGAGGCCGACGAAGAGGTTGGCCCACCAGAACAGCCTGACGATCTTCCAGCCGATGCCGCCGGGGACGACCTGCATCAGCTCGTAGCCGATGGCCGCAAGCACCAGCGAGAGCGCGGGCCCGGCCGCGGAGACGGCGAATTCCCTGCCGGGTGTCTGCGGCTCACGCTCGATCTCGGAGAGCCCGCCGAGCGGGTACAGCAGGATGCGGCGGACCGGCAGCCCGTAGCTCCTGGCCACGATCGAGTGGCTCAGCTCATGCGCCAGCACCGATAGGTACAGCAGGACGACGAACAGGGCGGCGACGACGTACCTGAGGTTGCCGTTCACCGTCCCGGCCAGGTCGTTCGCGTAGATGACGATGAACACGCCGGCGATCACGAACCAGTACGGCGATACGTGTACCGGGATACCGAACGGGCGCGCGATCACGATCCCGGACCCGGGCTGCCGCTCCGGGCGCTGGCCCGGCCTGCCGGGCGTCATGCCTGCCACACCCCCGATGCTATGTGCAGCGGCGCGCCCGGCGACCAGCGGAACGCGGCGCGCCGGCGGATCCGCGTGCCGCCCGCTCCGGCCACGCCGCAGGCCGGCATCCGAAACAGCACGTAAATGAGACACAGTGTCGGTGCCCTCGCCTACGCTCCTGGTGTGGATGAACTCGTCGCGCTGGAGCTCGCCGTCCCGGGCCGCCCAGGCCACCAGGAGGGGGACGGTCCCGGCGAGGGCGGCACGGCGGCGGCCCTGTCGCCGTCCCGGGCTGCCGATTTCATGACCTGCCCGCTGCTGTACAGATTCCGGGTGATCGACAAGCTGCCCGAGCCGCCGACCGCCGCGGCGGCGCGCGGCACGCTGGTGCACGCGGTGCTGGAGCGCCTCTTCGACCTCAGCGCCACCGACCGGACCAGGCAAGCCGCGCGGTCCCTGGTGCAGCCGGAGTGGGAACGGCTGGCCGCCGCTGAGCCCAGCCTGGCCGGGCTCTTTCCCGGCGCAGCCGAACGGGACGAGTGGATCCGCGGCGCGGTGGCGATTCTGGACAGTTATTTCACGCTGGAGGACCCCCGACGCCTCGAGCCCGCGGACCGCGAGCTCTATGTCGAAGCCGTGCTCGAGTCGGGGCTGCGGCTCCGTGGCTACATCGACCGGCTGGACGTGGCGCCGGCCGGGGACATCCGGGTCGTCGATTACAAGACGGGCAAGGCGCCGCCGGCCGATTTCGAGGCACAGGCGCTGTTCCAGATGAAGTTCTACGCGCTGGTGCTATGGCGGGCACGTGGGCAGATCCCGCGTCTCCTGCAGCTGATGTATCTCGGTGACGGCCAGGTGGTGCGGTACTCGCCGGACGAGGCTGACCTGCGCGCGACCGAGCGGAAGATCGAGGCGCTGTGGCGGGCGATCGAGCGCGCGCGCCAGGCAGGTGACTGGCGGCCGCGGCCGAGCAGGCTCTGCGGATGGTGCGCGCACAAGGCCCTGTGCCCAGAGTTCGGCGGCACGCCCCCGCCCCTGCCGGAGGCCGCGGCCCCCATGGCTGGGGACCGTGCGCCTGCGGCGCCCGTGGCCGCAGCCCCGGCCGGGGCGCCCGCGGATGACGCCGCCACTACCGCCGCCGCGGCCGGCCGCCGGGAATGAAGGCGCGGGGGCTGATCACATCCAGCTCGCGCAGGCGCGCGCGGAGGGGCGCGTCGTCGACGCCGCCGCCTTCAGTGGCCGTGAGCACCTGCCTGGCGCGCTCCCGCGCCAGCTCGTCGAACGCCAGCAACTCGCGCATGTGAGCTTCATCCGCGGCTTCCAGGGCCTCGCGGCCGGGTGGGATGTACCACAGCTCCAGATCCTCGTGGTGGGCGCAGAGAGCCCGCGCAAGCGGGTACTGCGCCGGGTGATACAGGACCAGCAACCGCAGCCGCCCCGGAAACCGCAGACGGCGGGCCTGGCGCTGGCTAGTCGCGTCCTGGAGGAAGCGGGGCGGGCGCACGCGGGAGGGCTCCAGCGCGACGACGCGCGGGATCGACAGCAGGTCACGCGCGTGCCCTTCGAGCACGAGGCCCTCGAGCTTGCCGGGAAGCAGCAGAACTGCCAGCGAATCGTCCATTGGTGCGGTCACCGCGGAGGCGGGACCGGTTTGAGCCACTGCGGCGCCGCCGCCAGCGCCGCCATCGTTACGGCACGCGCTATCCGCAGGCTCGCCGGCCCGCGCCCGGCACGGCGCGCCACCGTGACGGTCACGTACTGCCACCGCGGGTCTTTCGTGCTTGGCGGCAATCCACGCTGCCAAGCACGCCCGGCGCGGATACGTCTTTGGTATCTGCGCCGGCCTGACGATTACGAACACCTATTCGCAACCATCCACTACCTCTAAGTGCCAACTGCTGCTACCCTCTCCAGCCGGCGCATCAGGTGCGTCACCAGTCCGTGCCGTTACCTGTGATTCCCGGGCCTTTTCTGCGCCTGACGCCGGCGCCTGCTGGCCGCCGGGCATCAGCTGGCCGGCGCTGAGCGGGCTGAGCGGCGAGCGCGTGGCGCCTGAGATCTCCGCTGAGCTGACGTTGCGAGGATGGTGGCACGCGGCCAGGTGCCCGCCCGGATACTCCGCCAGCGGCGGTTCCACCTCCGCGCAGACTTTGGTCGCCCACGGACAGCGGGTGTGAAAGCGGCAGCCGGGCGGCGGGCTGACCGGGTTGGGCGGCTCCCCGCCGATGACCCGCTGCTCACGCCCGCGGTTCTCCTTCGGGTCCGGGATTGGTATCGCCGACAGCAGGGCCCCGGTGTAGGGATGGATCGGCTTGCGGTACAGCTCCGCGGCCGGCGAGAGCTCCATCACCTTGCCGAGGTACATTACCGCGATCTGGTCCGAGACGTGCCGGACCACCGACAGGTCGTGGGCGATGAACACGTAGGACAGGCCGAGGTCGTCCTGCAGGTCGTCCAGCAGGTTGATGACCTGTGCCTGGACCGAGACGTCAAGTGCCGAGACCGGCTCGTCGAGCACGATCAGCCGCGGGTTGACGGCCAGCGCCCGCGCCACCCCGATCCGCTGCCGCTGACCGCCGGAGAACTCGTGCGGGAAGCGGTTGACGTGCTCCGGGTTCAGCCCCACCCGGTCGAGCAGCTCGCGCACCCGGGCCCGGGCGGCGTCGCGCTCCACCCCCTGCAGGCGCATCGGCGCTGCCACGATCTGGCCCACGCGCTTGCGCGGGTTCAGCGACGAGCTCGGGTCCTGGAAGACGAGCTGGACCTCGCGGCGGAATGGCTGCAGCGGCCGACGGCGCAGGTGCGTGATGTCGCGACCGCGGAACCGCAGCGTGCCGCCGGTGGGCTCCAGCAGGCGCACCATGCACCGGGCTAGCGTGCTCTTGCCGCAGCCCGACTCCCCGACGATGCCCAGTGTCTGTCCCTCCGTCAGGCTGAGCGAGACGTCGTCCACGGCGTGCACGGCACCTACCGTGCGGTTGACGAGAACGCCGTACTTGATGGGGAAGTAGAGTTGCACGTGCTCGGCCTGCAGCAGCGGCGGCTGCCTGCTGGCCCCAGGGTCGGCCTGGACCGGACCATCCTCGTTCACCCGATCACCTTTCCTTCGGCGAGCCCGATGCGCCCGCCGACCTCCCGCTTGACACGCTTGTCCGCCGGCGTCAGCCAGCACCGGTCCAGGTGGTCCGGGGACCCGGGCAGGCGTGACTCCAGCGGTGGCACCTGGCGGCAGGGATCGAACGCGTGCGGGCAGCGGGGCCGGAAGTGGCAGCCCTCCGGCACCCTGAGCAGCGACGGAGGCTGGCCGGGGATGGCGGGGAGCCGTTTCGGGGGGTCGCGGTCCACCCGTGTGACCGATCCCATGAGTCCCCAGGTGTAGGGGTGCTGCGGGTCGTAGAAGATCTCGTCCACGGTGCCCTGCTCGACCAGCCGTCCGGCATACATGACGAGCACCCGGTCGGCGATGTCGGCCACCACGCCGAGATCGTGCGTGACGAAGATTACGCCGCTGTCGCTCTCGCGGCTCAGCTGTCTGATCTCCTTCAGGATCTGCGCCTGGATGGTGACGTCGAGCGCGGTCGTGGGCTCGTCGGCGATCAGCACGCCCGGTGACAGCGACAGCGCCATCGCGATCATCACCCGCTGCCGCATCCCGCCGGAGAACTCGTGCGGGTAGGCGCGCACCCGGTCCCGCGCGTGGGGGATCCCGACCCGTTCCATCAGGTCGGCCGCTCGGTCCAGCGCCGCGGCTTTGGAGATCTTCTCGTGCGCCCGGATCTGCTCGGCGATCTGGTTTCCGATCCGCTGCACCGGGCTGAGCGACGAGATCGGATCCTGGAAGATCATCGCGATCTCCCGGCCGCGGACGCGCTCCAACTCCTCCTCGGACGCGGTGACCAGGTCGCCGCCGTGCAGCCGCGCGGAGCCCGCGAACCGGGCGTTGGGCGAGCGGGTCAGCCCCATCAGCGTCATCACGGTTACCGATTTCCCCGAGCCGGACTCGCCCACGATCGCCACCACCTCGCCGCGGTCGAGGGTAAACGAGACCCCGTCCACGGCGCGCACGAGGCCGTCTTCGGTCGCGAACGAGACCTCCAGGTCCTGCACGTCCAGCAGCGGCTCAGCCATCAACAGTCATCTCCACGAGTCCGCGGGCCACTAGCCAGTAAGCCTTATCCGGGGGTCGAGCAGCGCGTACACAATGTCGGAGATCGCGCTGAACAGCACCACGAAGAAGGCGGTGAACATCGCGCCCACCAGGATCGGCGGCACGTCGAGGTTCCCGATCGCGACGGCCTCGTACTGGCCCACGCCGGGGAGGTTGAACACGGTCTCGGTGACCAGCGCGGCGCCGCCTAGCAGCGTGGCGAAGTCCAGCCCGAACATAGTGACGATCGGCATCATCGAGTTGCGCAGCACGTGGCGGACGAACACCTGCCGCTGCGACAGGCCCTTGGCTCGGGCCGTGCGCACGAAGTCCTCGTTGACCATGTCGAGCAGGTTGGAGCGCAGCACGCGGGAGTAGAAGCCGATCGACAGGACTGCGATCGAGACCCAGGGCAGGAACAGGTGATAGGCCCACTGTGCGGGATTGGACAAGAACGGAGTGTAGCCGGTATTGGGGAACCAGGGCAGCTTGAACGCGAATGCGTACAGCAGCACCGCGGCGAGCAGGAACACCGGGATCGACACGCCCACGATCGCCGCCACCATCAAGCCGCGGTCCGCCAGCCCGCCGACGCGCAGCGCGCTCACCGAGCCCAGCACTACCGCGCCCGCCAGCCACAGCAGCGCCGCCGGGACCACTAGCGAGACCGTCACCGGGAACCGCTGGCCGAACTGGCTGACAACGTTGAGGTTGTCCTGGTAGTCGATTACCTGGCCGGTGAAGACCAGCTTCATCGTGTCGGCGTACTGGACGTAGACGGGCTTGTCGAAGCCGAACTTGTGGCTGACCTCGGCCACCGTAGTGGGCGTGGCGTTGCGGCCGGCGATCGCCCGGGCCGGATTGTAGCTGGGGATGACCTCGAAGATTCCGAACACCACCACCGAGATGGCGAACAGCAGCAAGATCGCCGAGGCCGCGCGGCGGACGACGAACCTGGCCATCAGGTCCGCACCCTTACCTGGGCGCGGGGGTCGAGCGCGTCCCGGATGCCGTCGCCGACGACGTTGATGCTGAGCACGGTCAGCACCAGCATGGCCCCCGGGATCAGGGAGAACGTCGGAGTGGTCTGGATATAGGAAAGCCCGTCGGAGATCAGCGTCCCCCACGACGCGTTCGGCGCCTGCACCCCCGCGCCCAGGAACGACAGGTAGGCCTCCAGCAGGATCGAGTACGCCAGCATCATCGGCACAAACACGGTGATCACCGAGGTGAGGTTGGGCAGGATCTCGGAGAGCATGATCCGCCACGGGCCCATCCCCTGCACCCGGGCCGCCTCGGCGAAGTCCTGCTCGCGTAGCCGCAGCACCTCGCCGCGGATCGGCTTGCCCAGGTAGGGGATGTACACCACGCCGATGATGAACGCCGGGATGAACACCGAGTTGCCCTTGACCGGGCCGATGCCGCCCAGCGCCAGGGCGGTGCCGAGCGCCACGCCGAGGATCACCACGGGGAAGGACCAGATCAGCTCCATCAGCGGCCGCAGGATCATGTCCGCGACGCCGCGGAAGTAGCCGGTCAGCAGGCCGGCCAGGGTGCCGAAGACGATGATGATCACGGTCGCGATGCTGCCGATCAGCAGCGAGGTGCGCCCGCCGTAGAGCAGGCGCACGGCCAGATCCCGGCCGTTGGAGTCCGCGCCGAAGAAGTAGTGGCTGCTGAACGTGGGACCGATCGGCACCCCGCTCGGGCTCACCACGTCCCTGGTCGTGCCGCCGACGTTGACCGTGCCGGTGATGTTGTTGGCGTTGGGGCCGATGTGGGCGATGTCAGACGCGTAGAGCGGCGCCAGCAGGCACATCACCACGATCACCAGAAACAAGACGAGAAAGGCTTGCGCCACATAGTTGCGCCGCAGCCGGCGTGCCGCCAGCTTCCAGGGCCCGATGGCCGGAGGGTGACGGCCCTCGGCCCACGGGTCCGCGGCCCGCTCCCCGGGCGCTATCACGATGCCCGCGGCGTCGCCGCCACCCGGTGCCGTTCCGGCCACGGCCTCGGCCTGCCCGCGGCCGGTGCGGGACAAGGGGTCTGGAACCATCAGTTCTCCGTTCCGCCGGGGCCGGGGCCGGGAGAGCGCGCCCTCCCGGCCCCGGCGCCACTACTTGAGCTCCAGGCTCGTCATGTCGGTCTGGTACTCCACCGACATCACGCCGGCGCCGAAGTTCAGCCGGTTGGAGTAGAACTTCGGGAACTGCTCGTGGCCGTATGCCGCGTAGTAGGCCTTGCCGACCGCGTACTGGTCAAGCGCGGACCACTGGCTGGCGACGCTCTTCGGCTGGGACTGGTACAGCGTGTTGAGAGTCGAATTGTAGTGAGGGTCGTTTACGTACCCGTAGTTCAGCGATGAGCCCGCGTTGCCCGCGAACAGCTGCATGAAGTCCCACGGGTTGGGGAAGTCCTGCACCCAGTCGCCCCAGCCGGTCTGCGGCTTCAGCGACGGGGCCCCGATGGTGGTGAAGTACACGCTGGAGTTGACGACCTTCTCGGTCGCCTTGAACCCGAGCGAGTTCAGCACGGACGTGTAGTAGTCCAGCCACTGCCTGCGCGGGGACCGGTCCTCGCCGTATACCGTCACCGGCTGGCCGATCATGCCCGACTTCTGCATCAGCTGCTTAGCCATCGTCATATTTGGCGCCCCGGTCGGGCTGTGGAAGGGGCAGGTGGACGGGCTGGAGTGGCCGTCGATGCCGGGCGGGATCAGGTGGCAGTCCTCGGCCAGGAAGCCGCTGTCCAGCCGGGACAGCGCGCGCAGGTCAAGCGCCGCCAGCACCGCCTGGCGAGCGTAGAGGTTGTTGAACGGCTTCTGGGTGACCCCGAACCAGAAATAGAACGTCGAGTTCGTCGGGATCGGCTGGTACCTGTCCTTCGCCTGCGACTGGACCTGCTGCAGGATGGAGGCCGGCAGGGTGTCGCCGGGATCGAACAGGTCGGCCTGGTTGTTGAGCACCTGCTCGGCGTCCGCCAGCACGTTGGAGTTGACGTTGTAGACGATCTTGTCGGCGTGCCCGCGCGGCAGGCCGGGGACGTCGAACTTCGGGTTCTTGACCAGGGTGTAGGCCTGACCTGGGGTGATCGGGCCCCACTTGTACGGGCCGTCGCCGATGGTGCCCGTGCCGGCCAGGTTCTTCATCGGCGTGCTCGGCGGTACCGGCGCGGTGCCCGCCAGCGCGAAGATGTCAACGATCGGCGCGAACGGGGCCACCAGGTTCACGGTTATCGTGCCGGTGGCGTCGTCGGTGGAGATCCCCGAGATCGTCTTCGCCTTGCCGTTGGCATACGCCGTCCCGCCCTGGATGTAGGCGCTCACGAACGAGGCGGCCTGCCACGGGATCTTGATGTCCCGCTCCAGCGCGTAGGTGACGTCGCTGGCCTTGATCGGCGTCCCGTTGGAGTAGTGCAGGCCGCTGCGCAGGAAGAAGGTGTAGGTCTTGCCGCCGTTGGACACCGTGGGCAAGCTCTTGGCCAGCCCTGGCACGATCTGCGTTCCGCCAACCCCCTGCACGCCGCGCTTGAACGTCAGCAGCGGGGTGTTCACGACCGAGTAGAGCTCGGTGCCCTGGGTGGTGAAATCCAGCCCCTGGTCGGCGGACAGTGGCGCGGTTCCCGCGGCGATCGTGATCGTGCCGCCGTTCTTACCGCCCGTGCTCGCCGGGCCGCCCGGCGATGAGCCTGAGCTGCAGGCGCCGATCGCCACCGCGACCACCCCTGCCAGCAGCGATCCGGCCAGCGGCTTGACGCATCTCTTCTTCATTGACTTCCTCCAGCAAACAATGCGAGCACGGCGGCCCGCGGTGAATTGGCGGGCACGCCGGTTGCCTTGCCCCGGATGACGCCTGCCGGGGTCGGCCCAACTGCAGGCTGCGGGGAAACGTGGATGGCACCCGGGTAGCGCGCGCCAGCCGAGTCCGCCCGGCCGCCGGAATGGCCGGGAATTACGTAGCAGAAGCGACTTCTATTCGCCATGGGCAGGCCGCCGGGAAAAGCGGCAGCCGGGCAGTCCCGGCCGGAAACCGCAATCTGGCCGCACATGTCACTGTCCGTGGCGGCGACAGTACTCGCAGATGAAGTACGGTTCGCTGGCCGACCGACGGGGAAGAGGACCGCCATGCTAAAAGCAGGCACCCCATCCCTCCCTTGCACAACAAGCGACACGGCTGTCGCGACCATCGGCTTCTGCTGACCGGGCCGCATCGGCTACCGCCACCTGCCCGTCTTACGGCACTTGAGCACCAATGGGCGGAATGCGACCTCTTTGAGAACGAGATTCTACACATTTGCCGATGCGCGCCAGCCCACGGTGAAAGTCGTGGCTTAATCGTGACTGAATGAGGGCCAACTCGTCACAGCTGTAACACAAAAGTGACAGCCGGCGCTTCTGCTGGATACATGCCGCCGCTATACGGCTTGCGCTGCGGCTCGTCCCGGCACCCGCCGGTTAGCTGATGCCGCGCCGGCGCAGGATCTCCTCCACCTCACGCATGTCATCGTCGGCTGGAGCGCCCTTCGCGGCGGCTGAGGCCTGTGCGGGCTTCGCTTCAACCGCCCGGCGGCCGGAGCCTGCGTTCGCCTCCCCGGCCGCCTGTACATCCCGGCCAGGCTGCGCATCCCGGCCGGGATGCGCGGCACTGGCCGCTTCGCCGCCGGTGGTGCCGCGAGCCCGCTTACGGCGGCGCCTGCGCGTTCCCGAGACCACGAACAGCACGGCAGCCAGCGCGGCCACCCCGACGCCGGACCATACCTTCGGCGAGAACACGAGGGACGCCGCAAAGTCGCCGATCGCGGCGCCGATCTTCCAGAACATCTCGATGGAGCCGGTCAGGTAGGCGGCGAGCGGCAGCAATGACCACGCCACGCCATGCAGGCCGGATGCCAGCCCTCGCTTGCGCATCGCGAACCAGCTCGCGACCAGCCCGATCCCCGTAAGCCCGGCGCACAGCGGCAGCCAGGCGATCGCGTTATATGTCGACATCTGTCTACCTCGACGGCACGAGCGTGAAGCCTGCTCGAGGGCGGCGCCCCTCCCCCATCGTCGCACAGGCCGCAGGCAGGGTGAACCGCCCGGATTACCGGCTCCCTGCCCCGCACCCACGCGCGGGCGGCGGGTTAATCGGTTCCTGTGGGGCGGTCCGCGAGGTCGTCTGCGGCTGACGTGCCGGCTGTCCACGCCGCCCGGATCCGGGCCAGGTCAAGGTCCCGCAGGGAGCCCACCACCAGTCGCCCGGGCCGCTGCTCGATAGCCCGCAGGCTCGGAACGGCGATGACGAAGCATCCGGCGGCTTCGGCGGCGGTCACGCCGGTGATCGAGTCTTCCAGGACAACGCACCGGCCGGGCTCCACGCCAAGGCGCCGCGCCACGAGGAGATACGGCTCCGGGTCAGGCTTGCCGCGACTGACGTCGCTGCCGGTCACGACCACGGGGAAGCGCATGCCGGTCCGCGAGAGCACCGCATCGACGAAACGCCGCCGGGAGGACGTGACGAGCGCGTAGGGCAGGCCGGATGCCGCGACCTCGGCGACGAGCTCGGCGGCACCGGACATCACCCGGACGCCGCGGTCGCGCACCCGTTCCACCATCCCGCCGATCATCCATTCCGCTATCTCCGCCGGGGTGACCGGGACAGTCGCCCGCTCTATGAAGTAGCGGGTGGAGTTCTCCAGCGAGCTGCCGAGAAGCTGCTTCTGATCCTCTTTGGTCCATTCGCCGCCGAGGCGCGCCATCACCTCGGTTTCCACCTCGAACCAGAGCGGCTCGGAATCGATGAGCAGCCCGTCCATGTCGAACAGGACCGCCTGCGGTCCGGTGCCATCCGCCGCGTTCGCCGGTCCGGCACCCGGACTGTACCGGTCCGTCACGCGCTGAAGTACTTCGCCTCGGGGTGGTGCACCACCAGGGCATCAGTGGACTGCTCAGGCACGAGCTGCATCTCCTCGGTAAGCTCTACGCCGATCCGCTCCGGCCGCAGCAGCCTAGCCACCTTCGCCCGGTCGGCGAGGTCGGGGCAGGCCGGATAGCCGAGTGAATACCGCGCGCCGCGGTACCCGAGCTTGAAGAAGTCCTCGAGGTTGTCCGGGTCCAGCGCGCCGAAGCCAAGCTCGCGCCGGATCCTGGTGTGCCAGTACTCCGCGAGCGCCTCGGTGAGCTGCACGGAGAGGCCGTGCAGCTCGAGGTACTCGCGGTAGGCGTTCTTGGCGAAGAGCTCAGCGGTCGCCTGGCTGACCCGTGGTCCCATGGTGGCGAGCTGGAATGCCACCACGTCGGTCCAGCCGGATTCGCGCGGCAGGAAGAAATCGGCCAGGCACAGCCTCCGGTCACGGCGCTGGCGCGGGAACGTGAAGCGCTCCAGCTCCGCGCCGTCCTCGCCCAGCACGACCAGGTCGTTGCCCTCGCTGACGCAGCGGAAGTAGCCGTAGACGACTGCGGCCTCCAGCAGCCCTTCGGTCCGCACGCGCTCCAGCCACATCCGCAGCCTCGGCCTGCCCTCAGTCTCCACGAGCTCCTCATACGTCGCCCCGCCCTGGCCGCGGGACGGCTTCAGTCCCCACTGCCCCATGAAGGTGGCCCGCTCGTCCAGGAAGGCCGCGTAGTCGCCGAGGGGAACGCTCTTGATGACCCGCGTGCCCCAGAACGGCGGCTCGGGGATGTCATCGAGCACCGTAATGTCCGACCGGCCCGTGCCACCGGCTTCCTGGCCGGCCCCGCCGGGCCCGGCGGCCTGCTCCCCGCGCGAAGTCCGGCGCACCTGCCGGGTCCTGCGCTCAGGCAGCCGCGCTCCCTTCTCCCCGCGCTTGACCGCCATCACGGCGTCCATCAGGCGGAGGCCCTCGAACGCGTCGCGCGCGTACCGGACCTCCCCGTCGAACAGCGCGGCCAGGTCCTGCTCGACGTAGGCGCGGGTCAGCGCGGCGCCCCCGAGCAGGACGGGCCAGCGGGTGGCCAGCCCGCGGGAGTTCAGCTCGGCGAGGTTGTCCCGCATCACGACGGTGGACTTCACCAGCAGCCCGGACATGCCGATCGCGTCCGCACCTGATTCTTCCGCGGCGGCGATGATCGCCGAGATGGGCTGCTTGATGCCGATGTTGATGACGTCGTAGCCGTTGTTGGAGAGGATGATGTCAACGAGGTTCTTGCCGATGTCATGCACGTCGCCCTTGACGGTTGCCAAGACGATCTTGCCCTTGCCGTCCTCGCCCGTCCGCTCCATGTGGGGTTCCAGGTACCCGACCGCAGCCTTCATCACCTCGGCCGAGGTGAGCACGAACGGCAGCTGCATCTGCCCGGAGCCGAAGAGCTCGCCAACCGTCTTCATGCCGTCGAGCAGAACGTCGTTCACGATCTCCAGCGCTGGCCGCTGTGCCAGGGCATCGTCCAGGTCGGCTTCCAGGCCGGTCCGCTCCCCGTCGATGATCCGGCGCTTCAGCCGCTCCCAGAGCGGCAGCGCGGCCAGCTCGGCCGCCCGGCTCGCCTTGACCGTCGCGGAGTCCACGCTCTCGAAGAGTTCCAGCAGCCGGGCGAGCGGGTCATAGCCCTCGCGGCGCCGGTCGTAGATGAGATCCAGGGCCACCTGGCGCTGCTCGTCGGGAATCCGGGCGACCGGCATGATGCGCGAGGCGTGCACGATCGCTGAGTCCAGCCCGGCGCGGACGCATTCGGCGAGGAACACCGAATTGAGCACGGCCCGCGCGGCGGGCTTGAGGCCGAATGACACGTTGGAGACGCCCAGTGTCGTCTGCACGGCCGGGTAGCGGCGCTTGAGCTCGGCGATCGCCTCGATCGTCTCGATCGCGTCCCGCCTGGTCTCTTCCTGGCCGGTGGCGATCGGGAAGGTCAGGCAGTCGACGATGATGTCCTCCAGGCGCATACCCCAGTTGCCGGTCAGGTCCTCGATCAGCCGGACGGCGACGGACACCTTCCATTCCGCTGTCCGCGCCTGCCCCTGCTCGTCAATGGTGAGCGCGATGACGGCGGCGCCGTGCTCGCGGACCAGGGGCATGACGCGGGCGATCCGCGATTCCGGCCCGTCGCCGTCCTCGTAATTGACCGAGTTGACCACCGCACGGCCACCGAGCAGCTCGAGCCCGGCTGCGATGACGGCGGGCTCGGTGGAGTCGAGAACCAGCGGCAGGGTGGCCGCCGTGGCCAGGCGGCCCGCGATCTCACGCATGTCCGCGACCCCGTCCCGGCCGACGTAGTCAACACATACGTCGAGCAGGTGGGCGCCGTCACGGGTCTGGGCCCGCGCGATCTCGACGCACTCCTCGTAGCGGCCGGCCGCCATCGCCTCGCGGAACGCCTTCGAGCCGTTGGCGTTGGTCCGCTCCCCTATGGCCAGGAACGACGTGTCCTGACGGAACGGGACGTGCTGGTACAGCGAGGAGACGCCGGCTTCCGGGCGCGGCCGGCGCCGGGCGGCGGGCCGGCCGGCCACCCGCTCGACGACCGCGGCGATGTGCTCCGGGGTGGTGCCACAGCAGCCGCCCACCAGCGACAGGCCGAATTCTCCGGCGAACCGCTCATGCGCGTCGGCGAGCTGCGCCGGGGTAAGCGGGTAGCGGGCGCCGTGAGAGGTCAGCTCCGGAAGCCCGGCATTGGGCATGCAGGAGAGCGGGACCCGTGCGCGGGCGGCCAGGTAACGCAGGTGCTCGCTCATCTCGCCGGGCCCGGTCGCGCAGTTGAGGCCGATGACGTCGATCCCCAGCGGCTCAAGGGCCGTAAGGGCGGCCCCGATTTCGCTGCCGAGCAGCATCACGCCCGTGGTCTCTATGGTCACGTGGGCGATGAGCATGACGTCGGCGGCCGCCGCGGCGATAGCCCGTTTGGCCCCGATGATCGCCGCCTTGGCCTGCAGGAGATCCTGGCAGGTCTCCACGATGATCGCATTGACGCCGCCACGGAGCAGCCCGGCGGCATTCTGCTGGTAGGCGTCGCGCAGCTCACCGAAGCTGATATGGCCGAGCGTCGGCAGCTTGGTCCCTGGACCCATCGAGCCGAGCACGTAGCGGGGCCTGCCTGGCTCCGCCCGCGATGCCACGGCCTCGCGGGCGATGCGGGCGCCGGCCTCCGACAGCTCCGCGATCCGGTCCGCTATGCCGTACTCGCCAAGGTTGGCGAGGTTCGCGCCGAACGTGTTGGTGGTGATGCAGTCCGCGCCGGCCGCCAGATAGGCTTCGTGAACGGACCGCACGATGTCCGGGCGCGTCACGTTCAGGATCTCGTTACAGCCCTCATAACCTGCGAAGTCATCCAGCACCGCGTCGCTGGCCTGTAGCATCGTGCCCATGGCGCCGTCCGCCACCACGACCTGGGCGGCCAGCGCCGCCCGTAGGGCGCTTCCCCCGTGCGGTTCCGCTGGACCTGCCTCGGATGCGCTCATCGTGCCCCATTGTACGGGCCTGTACCGGGGCAGAGGGGATGGTGGGGACACAGGAGCACGGCGATGCCCAGATGGATGCCCTGATCGCCCGCCGGCAACGTAGGCTGGACGTATGACAGCGCTCGGTGACGGGGCGCTGCGTGCTGAGAGTCGCGGCACGGCCGGGATTCCCGGTCGTGAGCGGCACGGCGCACGCAGCCCGCGCAGCAGGCGCGTTCAGGGAGGAGAGGAGGGGTGAGACATCGAGGTCGATCGTCTGGGTAAGCTCACCTCGCCCGTGGCCATCGCCGCCTTCGAAGGCTGGAATGATGCCGGTGAGGCTGCGAGCGGCGTGATCAGTCATCTCGGCATCGCGTGGCAGGCGACGCCGATCGCCGCCATCGATCCTGAGGACTTCTACGACTTCCAGGTGACACGGCCCGTGGTCGAGATTACCGGGGGGCGCATCGAGCGGCTTGCCTGGCCGACCACGCGGCTGTCCGTGGCGCGTGCGGACGGCACGCCCGCCGCGGAGGGATCTGGTGGCACCGCCGGTCACGACACCACCGGCGGCACGAGCCCGGACGCCGTCGGCAGCCCCGCAAGCGCGACCGGGCTGGGCCGTGATGTCGTGCTGGTGCACGGGATTGAGCCGAATATGCGCTGGCGCGCCTACACCGACGAGCTCGTCCAGGGTCTCACCGATCTCGGCGTCGAGATGGTCATCCTGCTCGGCGCGCTGCTGGCTGATGCGCCCCACACGCGGCCTGTGCCGATCTCGATCGGGGCGTCGGACCCGAAGCTCTCGGGCACCATCAGCGCGCCCTTCTCCGACTACAAAGGGCCGACTGGGATCCTCGGCGTGGTGCAGCATGCATGCACCGCAGCGGGCATTCCGTCGGTGTCGCTGTGGGCGTCAGTGCCTCATTACGTGGCGACTCCGCCGAATCCCAAGGCCACGCTCGCGCTGCTGCGGGGGGTCGAGGACATCCTGGATGCGCCGCTGCCGCTGGCGGACCTGTCCGAGGAGGCGCGGGCCTGGGAGCGTGGCGTGGACGAGCTTGCGCAGCAGGATTCTGAGGTTGCCGAGTACGTCCGGACGCTCGAGGAGGCGAAGGACGCGACCGACCTGCCGCAGGCCAGCGGCGACGCGATCGCCCGCGAGTTCGAGCGGTACCTGAGGCGCAGAGGCCGGGAAGAACCGGGCGGAATCTGACCCGATGGCGGCGGG
The DNA here is from genome assembly GCA_035640715.1 of Streptosporangiaceae bacterium. Lineage (GTDB taxonomy): Bacteria > Actinomycetota > Actinomycetes > Streptosporangiales > Streptosporangiaceae > DASQVO01. Next base: position 7,316 of record DASQVO010000478.1, on the reverse strand, counting down.
GCGGGACGGGAGAGGATCTAGATCACTGGACCGGCTGGCCGTCCTGGCGGTCTTCGGGCTGCTGATGGTCATGCCGTCGGGGGTGACGCGGCTGGCCAGCTCCGATGCCCGCGAAACCGGCAGCGCACGCGGCACGGTGCGTGTCCTGGAGGTACGCGGGCCGACGGACCGGTGGGATCATCCCGTCTGGGTCTGGCGGCCGCCCGGGCCCGACTCCGCCATGATCCCGGTGGTCTACTTCCTGCACGGGTATCCGGGCAAGGCGAGCGACTGCTTCAGCCACGGTCTCGCTGAGGTGCTGAACCTCAGGCTGGAAGAAGGCTACCCGCCGTTCGTCGTGGCCTGCCCGGACGGCAACGGCGAGCGGCATTCCGACACCGAGTGGGCTAACTCCGCGGACGGCGGCGAGCAGGTCGAGAACCGGCTCCTCGACGCGGTGATCCCCACCGTGGAGGGCGCCCGCCGGCGGGACGCGGCGCACCGGGCCATCACCGGCTTCTCGATGGGCGGGTATGGTGCCATGAACATCGCCCAGCAGCAGCCCGGGACGTTCGGCCAGGTGGTGTCGATCGCCGGTTACTTCAACGTGAATGACCTGTCGGACATGTTCGGCGACCTTCCCGCCGTGGTCGCGGCCAACGGCCCCGATGCCCACGCATGGCGGGCACGGGGCATGCACATCCTGCTCGACGAGGACGCGTCCGACCCGGAGCCTCTCATCAGGGGCCAGGCTAAGGCCTTCGCGCGCCTGCTGGCCGGGTACCACATCCCGGCCACCGTGCGGATTCAGCCCGGGTCCCACGGCTGGGGCTATGCGGAGAGCGCGCTGACCGGCTCGTTCAGCTTCCTCGACGACGGCTGGCAGCAGGCCGCCGAACGGGAAGCCGCCTGGCGGCGAGCAAAGACCTGACGACGGCACCCGGTCAGATCGGCGGCCAGGGAACGGCCGGCCAGTCCTCCGGCGGATACGGATGAACCCGGTGCTTGAGCAGTTTCTCCACCCTGATCCTGGTCGCACGGAGCTCCCCGGGGCTCAGCCACTGGGACAGCTCCTGCGTCAGCTCGCCGTTTCCGAGCATCTCATGCAGTCGCCTGAGCGCCTCCACCGCCCGCCTCGGCAGGCTCTTACCCCGCCACTGCCACAGCACCGTGCGCAGCTTGTAGTCCTCTGCGAAGCAGACGCCGTGATCACAGCCGTACAGGTGGCCGCCGGGCACCGGCAGCAGGTGGCCGATCTTGCGGTCGGCGTTATTGATGACCGCGTCGAACACGGCGAGGTCGCGAAGGCCGGCGTGATCGCTGCGGCGGGCGAGCGCGATCAGGTCGACCGTGGGATCGATATCAATCCACAGCTGGCACATGCCCGGGCCGTACGGCCCGTCACGCATGACCGTGGGCGGTACCACGTTCCAGCCGGCGGCGCAGGAAACGGCGTACGCGGCAACCTCGCGGCCGGCCAGTGTCCCGATCGGGAAGTCCCACAGCGGCCGCTCCCCCGCGACCGGCTTGTAGACGCAGGGGGCGTCGTAATCACCGGAGCTCACCGTGCAGTACCAGGTCTCGTTCGAGGCATCGACCAGCCGTCCCTGGATCTCCAGATTCCCCCGCTCCAGCAGCTGAAGGGCTGGCTCGTCAGCTGATGGTCCTGATGGCGAGCCGGGCCCGCTCCCGTCCGCGCTGGGCGTCCCGCTGCGATCATGGCGCCTGGTGTTCGCGCGCCGTCCCGTACCGGGCGGACGGCGCTTCGGCGGGCTGGCAAAAGGGTCAAGCATGACCGGCGCGGTGACCGTTCTGGCGCGGACAGATGTGCCCGTCCGCGTTCAGCGGCAGGCCGCAGAGCGGGCACGGCGGCCGGCCGGCCGCCACGATCCGCAGCGCCCGCTGGGCGAACGCCCGGGCGGCGCCTGGCGTGATCCGCACTCTCAGCACTCCCGGGCCGTCCGCCGGTACCTCCTCCGCCAGTGGCTCGACGGGGTCGTCGGTTGCCTCCTGTGCCTCGATGACGACCCGGCTCTCCTCCCCGTCCCACGCCAGCGCGATCGCGCCGACCCGGAAGTCCTCCATGACCGGCATGTCCAGCGGGGCGTCGTCCTGCAGGCTGACGGGGGCCGCAGCCGGGACCTCAGGAGACCCGCCGCTGCGCCGCAAGACCTCATCGAGGAGCTCATCGAGCCGCTCAGCCAGCAGGCTGACCTGGAACTTCTCCACGGAGACGCTGGTGACGCGACCGCTTGAGCTCGCCTGGAGGTAGAACGTCCGATCCCCAGGCTGGCCCACGGCCCCGGCCACGAACCTCTCCGGCGGGTCGTACATGTAGACCGGCATATTCCTATCCTCGCGTGTCCTGTGGCCGTTCGCGAACGGCGTGCACGCCGGCCGTGAGCCCCGCGACCCCTCCGCCGGACCCGCCGCCGACCACGGCGTCACTCTCTCCTTGGCGGGGCGCCTTGCCGTCGTGGCCGGGCTCGCCGCGCTCCCTCGGCATAAGGTCGTCCACACCGCCGCCCGTGTCGTTCATCCGCACCAGGAAAGGCCGCAGCGGCGTGTAGCGGATCACGGTAAGCGAGCAGGGATCCGCCTGGATCCGCTGGCTCATATCGAGATGCAGTCCCAGGCTGTCGGCGATGACGGCCTTGATCACGTCGCCATGCGAGCAGACCAGGTACGTCGCGTCGGCGCCGAGCTCGGCGTTCCAGGCGCGGATGGCCGCCACGGCACGATGCTGCACGTCGAGCATGGACTCGCCATCGGCACCGGGAAAACGGACCGCGCTGGGATGGGCCTGGACGACCCGCCAGAGCGGGTCCTTCGACAGTTTCCTGAGCGGCTTGCCGGTCCAGTCGCCGTAATGGCACTCGGTGAACCGCACATCCTCGCGCACCGCTGGCATGCGGCCATCTCCGGCGGCCGTGACCGCCTCGGCGGTCTGCCGGCAGCGCTCAAGCGGGCTCGTGACGATCGCGTCCAGTGGCAGGCCGGCGAGCCGGGTGCCGAGCGCCCGCGCCTGGGCGACGCCGCGGTCATCGAGTGGCACGCCAGGGGTCCGTCCGGACAGCGTGTGGCCGGTGGCCGCGGTGAGGCCATGGCGCACAAGCAGAACGGTCGTCACGGTTCATGACTTTATCCGGAGAACTTTTGAATGAGGCTCAAGGTGTCCGCAGCGAGCGCGGTCCGTGCCCGCCGCCGCGCTGCCCGGCACGCATGATGAACCTCGCGGAGCCGAAGCACACCCGGTCCCCGGCGCGCACCAGGACGGGCTCCCGGACGCGCCAGCCGTTCAGCCGGGTGCCGTTGGTGGAGCCCAGGTCGGTGAGCAGCCAGCCGTCCGCGGCCCGTTCCAGCCGGGCGTGCCTCCTGGACACGGTCCGGTCCGCGATGAGCAGGTCACATACCGGGTCACGGCCGATTGTGTAATCGCTCCCTGTGCCGGGAGGGAAGCAGAGAGCGGCGGGAGAGCCCTTCGCCGTCAAACCGGGCCGCAGCGCAAGGCTGCGCCGGATCATGCCGGACAGCGCCGCCTTCTCCTCGGCGAGCATGTCCAGCGCACGGCGCGACCGGCCCCTGACGCCGGCAAGTATCCCGCCCACGACCCCTGCCGCACGGCGGCTGGGCGGGAGGTCGGCGAGGAGGCGGTCGAGCTGATGGCGATCTCGTGCCCCCAGCGCGGCGTCCATGCGCTGCATGAACGTCTCATGCGAGAGCCGGCCCTCGGCGAATCGTTCGCCGAGCTCGCTAGCCACCTTGTCGCGCTCCTCATCGGATGCGCGGATGACGTCTGGTGTTGTGGGCGCCTCCGCCGACGAGCCTGCCATAAGTGGAGTATCGGTATCGGAGCCCCGCCCGGCAAGCAACCGGGCGAACCACTCGCATCTGCTGCGGGACCGGAGGATCAAGCAGGCACCGTCCGGCTATGTGGTGAAGTACCAGAACTCTGGGTTGAGCTGGTACTCGGTCAGGCTCTATGTCGCCATGCCGCGGGCAGTGCGCGCGGGTGCGCCGGATCCCGCGCTGCCACGGGATAGTGGGCTACGCTAGCCGCGATGTCGACGGCGAGTGACGAGATGACAGCCGGCATGTTCGGCGAGTTCTGCGGTGCCGGGCTCTGGCCGGGCGTGGGCCGTGCCCTGGCCGAAAAACTCAGGGCCGCCGGGATTAGCGGCCCGGCCGATGTCACGGCCGGGCGCCTGGAGCTCGTCGAGGGCATTGGACCAAAGCGGGCATCCAAGCTCGCGGCCTCCTTCGCCCGGGCCCGGCCGGTGTACGAGACCGCGGAACTGCTGGCCGGCTGCCGGGTGCCCGCCAGGCTCGCGGGTCCTGCCGTCGCCATTCTCGGCCCGTCGGCGGCGCGGCAGCTGGCCGAGGACCCGTGGAAGCTGCTTTCTCTTCCGCAGGTCCGGCCGGACCAGGCCGACTGGTTTGCCCGCAAGCTGCTTGATGATCAGGCACACCCGCAGGACCCCAGGCGCGGCCGGGCCCTCGTCGTGCACCTGCTGGCCAAGGCCGCCCGGGATGGCCACACCGCCGTACCGGCCGAGGTGGTGATCTCGGCGCTGGGCAGATTCGGCATCGAGGATCCCGGCACCGCGGTGGTCGCAGCCATCGATGACGGCACCGTCCTGCCGTTTGACGCCCCGCTGCCTGATGACGGGCCGGAAGATGCCGCCTCCGGCGACGTGACCGGCGGCGACTCTGGCGAGGACGGTGAGACGGACGGCGACGCGACGCAGCTGCTCGCGCTCACTCAGTACGCCATCGCCGAGGATTCGGTGGCGGAGGGGCTGCAGCGCCTCGCCGCGACCGCCGAGCCGCTTACCGGCGAATCCGCCTCAGCCGGCGAGAACGACACGGAACTCGACGACTGCCAGCGCGCGGCCGTGGCCGCGGTCGCCGATCATGGCGTGTCGGTACTGACAGGCGGCCCGGGGACCGGGAAGAGCCGGACGGTCGCTGCTGTCGTCTCGCTCGCGGGCCAGCGCGGCCTGCGGGTGGCACTGGCCGCGCCGACCGGCAGGGCCGCCAAACGGCTGGAAGAGCTCGCGGGCGCGCCAGCCACCACGCTGCACCGGCTGCTCGGCGCACAGGGCCGCGGCGTGCCACGTGGCGGGCAGGATGACGCACCGGGGGCCGGCACCGTCCTCGTGGATGGCAGCGGTCCTGAGGCCGGCCTCCCCGACGGCACTGGTTCCCCCGACGGCACCGGGTCCGGCGCCTTCGCCGCGGGGACAGGTGACGGCGCCAGCTCGCGGGAAGGGAGCTGGGTCTTCGCCCGCGGCGAGGATTGGCCGCTGGAGGCCGACCTGGTGGTCGTCGACGAAAGCTCGATGCTCGACGTCCAGCTGACGGCGGCGCTTATCGAGGCCTGCGCGGACGGAACGAGACTGCTGCTGGTCGGCGACCCGGCCCAGTTGCCGTCGATCGGGCCCGGCCGGGTGCTGGCCGACATCATCGATTCCGGCACCGTTCCGGTGACCGAGCTGACCACGCTGTACCGCCAGCGCGACGGCGGCGTGATCGCGAAGCTGGCGACGGCGGTACGCGGCGGCGACCTGCCGCCCGTGGACTCCCCCGAGCGGGAGGTCGTGGTCGTGACCGCCCGCGGCAGCGCCGAAGCCGCGCACCGGGTGGTCCAGCTCGTCACCGACTCCATCCCGCGGGCGCTGGGCATCTCGGCCGAGGACGTCCAGGTCGTGACGCCGGTGCACAAGGGCCCGTCAGGGACGATCGAGCTGAACCGGGCGCTCAAGGCGAGGCTCAATCCGGGACCGGGGGCGCACCGGGGATTCGACCCGGGCGACCGGGTGGTGGCCGTGGCCAACCACGCCGACGAGGGTTTCGCCAACGGGGAGGTCGGCATCGTCACCGCGTCCGCCGACGACGGCCTCACCGTCTCGTTCAGCGGCACGCCGGTCACCATCCCGGCCCGGCTCCTCGCGGACCTGCGGCACGGCTGGGCGATCACCGTCCACCGGGCGCAGGGCTCCGAGTGGCCCGCCGTGGTCGCGGTGTTCCCGGCCGAGGCCTCGGGAATGCTGTCCCGGCCGCTTGTCTACACCGCTCTCACCCGGGCACAGCGGCACCTGTCGGTCGTGCACGGCGCGGGCCCCGCGCTCGCCCGGGCCGTTCGCACCGTCGGCGAGCGCCCCCGCGTCACCCGCCTCTCGTCTCTCCTGGCCGAGGCCCCCTGACGCGCTCGTGGCTGCTGTGTTGCCTGCCACGATCATGGGACCACTTGGGTTGCCAGTGGATGGACCACCACAGACCCTTCGGCGAGAACGTGTTCCTGTTTAGTGTCCCGTCGCCAGTAAGGCGGCCCTGTCTCAGTTATTCCGGCCCATTAGTGGCCTGGTCTCAGTGAACGCGGCCCATGATCATCTGGACCAGGCGCGGATGATCTCGGCGGCCAGCCAGTGCCGGAGGATCTCGGCCTCGGCTTCAGCGGGCATGCTGGTGCCGGGTTGCTGCGGTTGGCGCCGCGGGCGAGCAGGAAGGCAGTCATGTCGGCGTGCGGGAGGCTGCCCTGCCCTGGCCTGGCCTGCGGCCTCTGCGTGAATGGCGCGGCGGAGGAGGGTCCACCCGTCACCGTTGTCGTCCTCGACGTCGTACCCTGCGTCGAGGAAGCCGCGCAGTCGGGTCAGGTCGTGGGCCGCGACTGCCTGGTGGGCTGGGGAGAGCGGCTGCTGGTGCGTCGTCGCGCGGTGCCGGCTGACGTATGCGCGGAGCATCTGGTAGGAGATCCCGTCTGCCCCGTGCCTGGTGACGAGTTCTTGGTGGATGCTCGTGATGGGCCGGCGGCGGGGAGAGTGGGCCTGCTGTTCCGCCAGGAGCATGTCATCGATGATGGCGGTGAACGGGTCGAATGTGATCCGCGGGGCGGCTAGGGCTTTCGGGGAGCTGGCTGGGGCGACCGGAGCGCCTGGCGGACTGTCCGCTCGCCGGTGCCGTGCCGGTCGGCGAGCGCCCGTGCTGACAGGTGGTCCTCGCGGGCGTCGCGGCGGATCAGGGCATAGAACTCTGTGGTCTGCCTCGGCTGGCGCTCGCGAGGCGGGCGGTTCCGGGTGGTGGCGCCGCGTCCCGTCTGCCCCCACGAACTCCAGGAAGAACCGGAGACCACCATCCCGCCCAAGCTCCACCGCAGCGACAGCGATCGCCCCGCCCGTCGTCAGAGATCCCGCCCCTGGGCCAACAATAATGAGACACGGCCCGTAATGGGCCGGATTCACTGCCGCCCGTCGGCACGCGCGTCGGTGTCACCGGGCAATGTCAGACGAGTCCGCAGGGGTGACCGGGTGGCCGCGTCAGTGGGCTAGGCCGAGCTC
>DASQVO010000477.1:0-8121 GCA_035640715.1 Streptosporangiaceae bacterium | reverse complement strand
ACTGGCGCAGCCGTCCGGGCCGAGGCGTCGCACGGTGCTGCCGATCGCGTGCGCGACCGTCTCGGCAGTCGGACGGTCAGATGGCTGCAGTGGTGAGGCGAAGAGTGCCTCGCATACGGCTTCGTTAACGTTCAGCCTGGTCATGACGGGCCTCCTTTGTGATGCGGGTCGGACGCGTCGAGGTCTGGGCCACCTGATCGCGACTCCGGGCGGATCGAGGTTGAAGGCCGGGACGGGACAGAGGCTTCTGCTTCACCGTGGCGGCCATGACCTTCGCCCACAGGCGCGGTCGGCACGACGGGTCGTTGGCGGGCCGGGGATGTGGCGGCAGGCGCATTCGCTGCTGTTGCCCGCGCATGGCGTGACATGACCGCGATCCAGAAGCTGGCCGGGCGGCCGAGGTAGTAAGGGATTTGAGGCATAGTTCCCGTCCTTTGTGAGGCGTTGCGGGAGAGCAGGCGCCGGTGAGTCGGCTTGCGCTGCCCCACTGTGCAGACGCCTGCAGTGCTGCAAACGTGAAGTACCGCGCGCTTGCTTTTTGGCCGGCTGCCGCCAGGTGCCCGAAGCCGGAGTGGCTTGCGACTCGGGTCTCACGCACGGCGTTTGTGGCGCGTCTGCCTGTTGTGAGTGAGGGCATGACCGGCGGCGGAAGGAAACAGATGGTGACAGTGACAGCAGGCGGTGTCTCAGCCGCCGTGCACACGGTGCTCAAGACGGCCTTGGGCGAGCTGACGGTAGTCCGGGAAGGCGACTCGCTGACTGGGCTTTACTTCCGGCGGCACTGGCCGCGGCCCGAGCGGGCTGCATTCGGCGCTCTCAGTGATGAGGGGTTCGATGAGGTGGCGCGCCAGCTCGGTGAGTTCCTCGCCGGATACCGAAGCGGGTTCGAGCTACCCCTGAAGGTCAGGGGCGGCGAGTTCGACCGGCGGGTCTGGGAGCTGGTGGCCGGCGTGCGCTACGGAGAAACGACCACCTACGGCGAGCTCGCGCGCAGCCTGGGGGCCGGGGTCGATCCGCGGGACGCCGGCGCGGCGGTTGGCCGCAACCCGCTGTGCATCATCATTCCGTGCCACCGGGTGGTTGGCGCCACTGGCAAGCTCACCGGCTACGCCGGGGGCCTGGACCGCAAGCGCGCCTTGCTCGAGATCGAGCACGCGGGGGTGTTGAGGGCGGGATTCGCCCGCGAGGCGCGGCTCTGGTAGTCGCAGCGAGCGAGAAAGGGAAGCAGCACATGTCGATTGAGGAGAACAAGGCCGTTGTAGGCCGGTGGTTCACGGAGTTCTGGGGCAAGGACTTCAACCCGTCGGTTATCGACGAGCTCGCCGCCCCGAACATCAGGTTCGAGTACTCGCTGCACGCGCCGCAGCGCGGCCGGGACGCGGTCCGCGCGTTCGCGGAGAAGTTCCGCGCCGCGTTCCCGGACCTGAACTTCTGGGGCACCGCCGACCTGATCGCTGAGGGTGACTACGTGGTCGGTCAGTGGGAGGGCGGCGGCACCCACAGCGGTGACGCGTTCGACGACATGCCCTACGGCCCGCTGCCGGCTACCACCGGCAAGACCATGCGGTTCACGGGAACTACGGTGCTGAAGGTTGAGAACGGCCTGATCACCGAGGAGATCGGTCTCGACGACGGGGTCACGGCGCTCCGCCAGCTCGGCCTGATCGCCAAGGCCTGACGCCCGGTATCACGGTCAAACGGCACGGTCATCACCAGGCCCTTCCTCGCTCGCCTGATAGCGGCCGGGTCGACACGGTAAGACAACGGTCGCCGTTTCGGCGGGGCTGAGACGTGGTGCCGCACGTAGCCGGTCGCGGCACATTCCCATTCAAGCGAACGGCTGTCCGCCGCCCGGACCGCTCTGCCGCTGCGCGAGAAGCCATCGTCTGAGGATCGCGATGGCCGCACGCACCTCAGTCGTCTCCGAGAGCTTGGCCTCGACTACCTGGGCGTACACGGGATAGTGCCCGACTTCGCCGGCTGGTGACACGACAACGCCGACCGCCGTGATGGCGACCGGGGTATATCCGCTCAGCGGCGGGATCGCCAGCAGGCGGAACACTTCCTGGATCTGGCCGGTGTCGCCGAGCGTCCACTTCTCACCTGATATGGGCGTGCCGGTCCGTGACGGCTCGTCAGCATCAGTCATGCCGTGCAGACGCTCGCGGAGGGACGGATGTGAGCACCCATCCGCCGGGCGAGCGAGCCGGATGGGGCCATCAAGGACTTGGGCGCGCCTGACAAGTGGTTACGGATGAGATTGAGGCAACTCACGTTTCTCGGCCCAAAGGCGTCTTCCAGTACGTGACTGATGAGCGAGTTTTGGTAGCCGCTTCTCGCAAGCAAGGTCGGGCTATCGCAAATTCTGTGCAGCCCCTCTGCGGTGCTTCGCGTGCGTCCGAGCAGCAGGACACGCCAGCTAGCTCGGCATGCCGACAGGACGCGGCGATGCCAGTTACCGGCTGCGTTCGACCTGTTCCATATTGGTCGTCTCCGGCACCTGGAAGCGGCACGTGACCGGCTCATCGCCGGCTTGCCGACCGACGAGCTACACGCCACCTACAAGCGCAAGGATGCCCTGGGCCCGCCGGCTCACGGCCTAGGAGAAAGACACCAGGGGAACGTAATGCACGAGACATGCGATCGCTGCGGGCCGATAGTCCGAGCTGCCTACCGCGCAGCGCGTTCAGGCCAGCTGTACCTGTGTGGGCACTGCGCGGCGCAGCTCACGCCTGCGCTGCGGGCGAAGGGCTGGACGATCTGGCCGATGGCAGACGACTCGCCAGGCCAGCGAACCGCAGCGTAGCCGCGGCTGCAGCTGACACGCAACAAAGCAGATGATGTCATCGCAGATCCTCGCCGCGCTGCTCGCAACGGAAGATGCATGCAGCCGAAACCGGCAGTCTCTGCCGCCTGGCAGCAGCGCTCGTTGTGCTCTCGCGAGCGCCATCGGCCTGGATGACTACTCGCGGCTGCCTCATGGCCGCTCCGAAGGCACGGCCCTGTCCCCCGTCCGGGCCGCGCCGCGGCTCAGGCCCGTCCCGTCCCCCTCGCGGGCTCCGGTCCTGAGCCCTTCAGCCGCTGTCTCTTGCCAGAGATGCCAGGGTCGTTCTGCAGCCGCGGATCGACACAGGGCTGATCCCGCCTAACCATCTAGGTACGCTCGAGGGGTTACATAGCGGGCTACCGACGGAGAGATGCTCACGGGCACATGTCTCGACAGTCGCGCGTAGCCGCGCTTCCCGGTGGGAGTCTGCCGGCCGAGGAGGACCCGGATCTGGACGAAGTGTCGCGGCAGTTACAGGACTGCGCCGCTGGCGCCTGCCTTGCTTTTGAGATCATGGGTATCGGCGATTTCCGGCAGTTCGTCTGGGAGGTCATCGCCGTAGCCCTTCCGGCTGGCCGGCAGACCGCAGCGTGATTGCGCCGGGCTCGCATTGAAGCCGCACGGCATCGTCGTGGCCGGGCAAGCCGTCCCGGCTGCTGATCTCACGTTCCGCGGCGGAGGAGCGTCTTCAGGGGCATGGGCACCAAGCATCCATTCGAGAAGGTCGTGGAGGAGCACGCCGGTACCGTGCTACGCGTCTGCCGCGTCCTGCTCGCCGACCATGACGCCGACGACGCCTGGTCGGAGACATTCCTGGCGGCGATCCGCGCCTACCCGGGCCTGCCGGAGACCGCGAACGTCGAGGCGTGGCTGGTCACGATCGCGCACCGCAAGGCGATCGACGTGCTGCGCGCCCGGAGACGGCACCCGGTCCCGGTGGGAGAGGTCCCCGAGCAGCCGACCGGCCTCGGCGTCCCTGGCACAGACGACAGCGGCCTGTGGCAGGCGGTCCGGCAGTTGCCCGACAAGCAACGGCATGCGGTGGCCTACCACTATGTCGCCGACCTGCCTTACGCCGAGGTCGCCCAGATCCTCGGCGGCACCACCGAGGCGGCACGCAGGGCCGCCGCGGACGGCATCAGGAACCTGCGGACGAGTTACCAGGGCGGAGCCTGATCATGAACGACCACGACGACCTTTTCACGACGCCAGCCGAGCCCGACGTACTGGCGCGGCTGCACCGCCGCCTCGAACAAGCCGCCGAGCAGGAGGGGTTGCTCGACGTTGCGTACCGGACAGTCGATTCCCCGGTCGGCCCGCTACTGCTCGCGGCCACGCCGCGCGGGATCGTCCGGCTCGCCTACGACATCGAGGATCACGATCGTGTACTGGAGATCCTGGCGGGCAGGCTCAGCCCTCGCGTGCTGCGGGCCCCGAGCCGGCTGGACGCGGCGGCGCGGGAACTGGAGGAGTACTTCGCCGGGCGGCGCCGCGTATTCGACCTCCCGCTTGACCTATCGCTGTCCAGAGGCTTCCGGTTGCTGGTGCAGCAACACTTGCCATCGATCGGCTACGGGCAAACCCGGAGCTACCGGCAGGTCGCCGAACTCGTCGGCCGCCCGACGGCGGTTAGGGCGGTCGGCACGGCCTGCGCCACGAACCCGCTGCCCGTGATCGTGCCCTGTCACCGAGTGCTCCCGAGCGACGGCACACCCGGCCGCTACGTCGGCGGGCCCGACGCCAAGACCACGCTTCTGAACTTGGAGGCAGCAGCATGAGTATTCCCGTACGCACCCCGAAGAGCAGACGGGTCACCGACCCGTGGCAGCATCGGGTCGACTCCGGCGACTGGGATGCCGTCACGGCCGAGGTGAACGAGTACGGAGGCGCCCTGCTGCCGCAATTGCTCACGGGCGCCGAGACGGCCCGCATCCGATCCCTGTACGCGGACGGCCAGTACTTCCGCGCAACGGTCAACATGGGCCGACACCGTTTCGGGGAGGGCGAGTACCGCTACTTCAGGGTCCCGTACCCCGAGCCGGTGGAACGGCTCAGGCAGGCACTGTACCCTCGGCTGCTGCCGATCGCCCGCGACTGGCACGCGAAGCTCGGCCGCCCCGCCCCGTGGCCGGACACGCTGGACGAATGGCTGCGCTTGTGCCACGACGCCGGGCAGGACAAGCCGACGGCGATCCTGCTTCGCTACGTCCAAGGGGACTGGAACGCCCTGCATCGCGATCTCTACGGAGACCTCGTCTTCCCCCTGCAGGTCGTGATCAACTTGAGCGAACCGGGGGTCGACCACACCGGAGGAGAGTTCCTGCTCCTCGAGCAGCGCCCCCGCGCGCAGTCCCGGGGCACCGCGACATTGCTTCCGCACGGGCACGGCTACGTCTTCACGACCCGGGACCGGCCGGTCCGCTCGGCCCGGGGATGGTCAGCAGCCCCGGTACGGCATGGGGTGTCCGCGATCCGGTCCGGCCAGCGGCATACGCTGGCGCTCGTCTTCCACGACGCGGCATGAGCAGCCCGAGGACTTACACGCTGCTTGGCGCCGACCGCAAGCCCTATCAGTCCCCCAGCAAGGGACAGTGGGGCGGTCACCGCGGCACCAGGATCTACGGCCGCCTCGACTGTCCTGCTGCGCTGCGCGCCATCGCCCGCGGCGGCTACATGCGGTACCGCGTGTTCTTCGCCGACGAAGCTACTGCGATCGCCGCGGGCTACCGGCCTTGCGGCACCTGCTGCCCTGGTCGGGTGGCCCGGGGGAATCGCACCCCCGGGCCACCCGACCAGGTTCATGCCAGAACCGGCTAAGGATGCATCAAGGAGACAACCATGAAGATCGCCGATTCCGTCGCGCTCGTCACCGGCGCCAACCGTGGCATCGGCCGGCACTTCGTGCAGCAACTGCTGCAGCGAGGCGCGTCAAAGGTCTACGCGACCGCGCGCAGGCCCGAGCTCGTCAGCATTCCCGGCGTGCAGGTGCTGCGGCTCGACATCACCGACCCCGCGTCGGTGGCGGCCGCAGCGGCCACCGCCGAAGATGTCACCGTGTTGATCAACAACGCCGGCGTCACCACCTATCAGAACCTGGTCACGGGCGACATCGACAAGATCCGGCTGGAGATGGCGACGCACTACTTCGGCACGCTCAACATGGTCCGGGCGTTCGCTCCCGTCCTGGCCCGCAACAGCGGCGGATCGATCCTGAACGTCATGTCGGTGCTGTCATGGCTGTCCTACGACGGGGCCACCGCCTATAGTGCGGCGAAGGCGGCCGAGTGGAGCCTCACCAGCGGCATCCGCCTGGAACTCGCAAGTCAGGGAACCACGGTCACCGGCCTGCACCTGGGCAGCACCGACACCGACATGATGGCGGGCGTTGACGTGGAGAAAAATGACCCCGCCGACGTCGTGCGCACCGCGCTCGACGGCCTGGAGGCCGACGCGATCGAGATCCTCGCCGACGAGACCACCGTCCAGGTCAAGGCAGCCATGTCCTCCGACCTGAGCGTGCTCTACCCGCAGACTGTCTCCGCCGCGTGACCAACGCATGCCCAAAAGTGGATCAGCCAAGGTGGTCCACTTCTGGGCATGGTCTCGGTGTGTCCCGGGCGCCTCAGCTCGGCTGGAGGCCGGGACAAAGCCCGTGTCACCCCGGCCTAGCAGCGTCAGCCCAAGATCAGCACCGAACACCCTTCTGCCGCGATGAGGTACGTAAGAGCTGGGGAGATCCAGAACTGGACGCCCGGAAGCCGGCCTGACGAAGGCGTCGCTGGTCAGCCGTCCGGCGCGACGACGACCCTGCAGGCCAGGTGTAGTGCTAGGCGATCGTCAGGTTTGGACAGGTCGACGCCGAGCTTTTCAGGTACGCGGTCAGGGTGGGCAGCAGGTCGCGGTCGCGGTGGGCTATCCGGTCGATTCGCCCACCATGGCCGAGTTCGTCCGGGAAGCCAGGCGCCGTAATTCGGCCGGTTCCGAGCCGCTGGCCGCATCCATGTCGTCGCGCGATTAGCCGGCAGCGGTCAGGAAATCCTCCAGCACGGCGTTGAACGGCGCCCCGGTGTCCGGTACCAGGTGGCCGGCGCCGGGGCACACCGCCCGCTGGGCGCCGGTTCGCTCGGCGATCACATCGCAGATGATCTCGTTGGCGGGCATGTGGCCGCCGGAGACGACCAGCATCGGGAAACCCGCCTGGCGGAGGGTATCCAGCGGCAGCTCGGCCTCGTCGGGCGGCCGCGCGCCAAGTATCTGGCGGACGCCGTCGAGCAGCGCCGGGGGGACTGGCCGCGGGACTGTAACCGGCGCGCCGACTACCGCCAGGAACCGCATCAGCGCCTCTTCCAGCGGGACATCGGTGGTCATGGACAGATCCCGCATCGCGGCGCCGTACACATCGACGGCCGGCACGCCGCGCGCGACGGCCGTTGACGGCGGCTCGATCACGGTGAGCGAGCGGACGCCAGCCGGTTTGTGCGCGGCGGCGAGCATGGCCACGATCCCGCCGTAGGACATGCCGACCAGATGGCATGGCGGGTCGAGCAGCTGGTCGGCGAGGAGTACGGATTCCGGCTCGAAATCCTGCCTGGCCCACGGGGTTCTGCCGTGGCCGGGCCGGTCGGGCGCGACCAGCTCCCACCGTTCGGTCAGCGGCCGCTGCCCGCGCCACGCCTCACGGCCGCCGAGCACGGCGCCGTGCACCAGCACCACGCGGGGTCCGGTGCCCCAGCGGTGCAGATGCAATGTCGGCGAGGTCACCCGCGTGCCCTGCGGCGGGCGCGGGGTCCGGCCAAGCTGCAATTTACGGGCCGGTGGCAGGTTCTCCCCGGGCGGCTATCTGGCGATCGAGCTGCGATGGCCCGGTGATCACGAGCGCTATAGCCTGCTCGGCGCTGGTAACAGTGAAGCCATGTGGGCGATCGCACGGCACGAAAACAAAGCTGCCAGCTGTGGCAGTCCATCGTTCCTCCTCACAGAAGCCGGTGAGCTCGCCCGCGAGAAGATAGAATATCTCCTCGCCCCTATGCACATGTTCAGGCACAGACAGCCCCGGAGGATAGGTTGACTCCATCACGCTGAGCTGGCCGACCGTGTCCTCACCCGAGGCTTTGATCACGACGCTAGCTCCGTGGAAACCGTAGGCGGGACCCTCATGCGGTCCCAGCACAAAACCGGACATCACTGCTCACCGCTTCCCCAGCACGGTAACTGCCCAGTCTCCCGTTTTCAGGTCATATACGCCAGGGCCAACAGCGCACTGCGACCCGCCCGAACACATCCTCATCTGCCGC
>DASQVO010000476.1:0-2413 GCA_035640715.1 Streptosporangiaceae bacterium | reverse complement strand
TGGTCACCGGCCCGTTCCGTCCCGGCACTGCCTTTGTCGCCGTGACCCCGACGGGCAAGGCGGCCTACCTCGGCACGCTCAACATGAGCACCGGCCAGGTCAGCCCGGTGACGCTGCACGGGCCGGCCGTGCAGGCGAAGGGCCTGCAGTTCGTCGGCTGACTAGCCAGAAGCGTTCCGGCGGGCGGCTCCCGCCAAACGGCAGCGCGCCCGCGGCTCACCAGCCGCGGGCGCGCTGTCCGCATTAACCGGCGTGCGAGGGTGGCCGGCTCACCAGCCGCGGGCACGCCATTCGGGCAGGTGCGGGCGCTCGGCGCCGAGGGTTGTGTCATTGCCATGCCCGGGATACACCCAGGTGGCGTCCGGCAGCTTGCCGAAGACGCGGGCCTCCAGGTCATCCATCAGCGACGTGAAGTTCTCCGGGCTGGTCGTCTTGCCCGGGCCGCCGGGGAACAGCGAGTCGCCGGTGAACAGGTGCGGTGATTCCGCGAGGGCGCCTTCCGCGTCGTAGCACAGTGCCACGCTGCCGGGCGTGTGGCCGCGCAGGTGGATGACGGACACCGCCGCATCGCCGAAGTGGATGACGTCACCGTCGACGATACGGTCATCGACAGGAACTGGCAGCTTGTCCGCATCGTCCGGGTGAGCGACGACCGCCGCTCCCGTGGCTGCCTGCACCTCCGCCAGCGCCTGCCAGTGGTCGCCGTGCCGGTGCGTGGTCACGATCCAGGTGACGGGTGTGTCGCCGATCAGCTCGATCAATCGGCCCGCCTCATTCGCGGCGTCGATGAGCAGTCCCTCACCGGTGCTTGCGCAGCGCAGCAGGTAAGCGTTGTTATCCATCGGGCCGACGGCCAGCTTCGTGACGGTGATGCCCTCGGCCTCGCGCGTGTCCGGCGGCCCGCCAACGGTCACGTTCCCCGTGTAGCTCACCCGCCCATCGTACGGCGGCGCCGGCGCCGGCCGCATGGCGGCCAGGTGCGGATAACGTGTCTGGGTGGCTGAAGTCCTGCCCGCCGTTACGCCGCGCTTTCCCGTTGCCTTGACGCTCCCGTCACCGGTGCAGGAGGTGGCCGACGGCTGGCTGGCCCGGGCCGGGGTGCGTCTGCTGCTCAAGCGCGACGACCTGATCAGCCCGGAATTTCCCGGCAACAAGTGGCGCAAGCTCGCCCTCAACCTGGACGCCGCACGGCGGCAGGGCCACGGCGTGCTGCTGACCTTCGGCGGCGCCTACTCCAACCACATCCGCGCCACGGCCGCCGCCGGCCACTTCTTCGGGTTCTCCACCATCGGGGTCATCCGCGGTGAGGAGCACCGGCCGCTCAACCCGTCGCTCGCCGCCGCGGTCCGGTACGGCATGCGGCTGACCTACCTCGACCGGTCCGCTTACCGGGCCAAGGCCGAGCCCGCCGTTCTCACGGCGCTGCGCGACCGGTTCGGCGACTTCTACCTGCTTCCCGAGGGCGGCAGCAACGCGCACGCGGCCCGCGGCTGCGCCGGGATCCCGGCCGAAATCACGGTGCCGTTCGACGTGATGTGCTGCCCGTGCGGCACCGGGGGGACGCTGGCCGGGCTGGCCGCGGGCCTGGGCCGGGACCAGCGTGCGGTCGGCTTCGCCGCGCTGAAGGGCGGCCAGTTCCTGACGCCCGCCGTGGCGGCCCTCCAGACGGAGGCGTTCGGCGCCCGCACGGCCAACTGGTCGGTGGACGACCGTTTCCACTTCGGCGGTTTCGCCCGGCGCACCGCGGAACTCGACCGCTTCATCGCCGCGTTCGCCCGCCGGCATGGCCTCACCCTGGACTGGGTCTATGTGGCCAAGATGATGTACGGCATATTCGCGCTCGCGGAGCAAGGCTTCTTCGGCCATGGCGCTACCGTCGTGGCGCTGATAACCGGCTAAGGCGGCAGGTCGCTGACGTGCTGCTCCGCCCGGCCCCGGAGCTCTGCGCCATCTCCGCGGCGACGACCAGGCGCCCAGCATCACGAGCCCCGGCTGGGTCATGGGAAGACCGCGTGCGCCATGAGCGTTGGATAACGCGGCCGGGCCCGTGGGCCCCGGCACCATGCGGGTACCGAAGCAGCCCTGTTTTGTCACATCCCCTGGCTAGCATGGTGTAGCGCTGTGTTCAGTCTGGCGAGCTGCGCGGTGCGGCGCCAGCATCGCCTTGCGAAGCCCGCCCGCGCAGAGCCGACACCGAGCCCACAGAGAGCAGAGAGCCCAGTGGCTGACCGACTTGTCGTTCGCGGCGCACGCGAGCACAACCTCAAGGACATCTCGATCGACCTGCCGCGAGACGCCTTGATCGTGTTCACCGGGCTGTCCGGTTCCGGGAAGTCAAGCTTGGCCTTTGACACTATTTTCGCCGAGGGCCAGCGCCGGTACGTGGAGTCGCTGTCGGCCTATGCGCGCCAGT
>DASQVO010000475.1:0-13680 GCA_035640715.1 Streptosporangiaceae bacterium | reverse complement strand
AGACCACTCCGCCAGCCACGCACGCCCGGGGACACCAGCAACCGGCCCTCACCCCAGCTACTCCCGCAGGAGGCTCTTCCTCGCTTCCCATGATCGGCCACCGCTTGCCGGCATCCAGCTCGTTCGTCCTCGCCCGCGCCTGCGGGCGCTCCAGCTGGCACCCCGGCCGCGCGGCGGCACAAACCAGCAGCGACGAGGAAACGCCAGAACAACAGTCACACCCGGCCCCGGCGGCCAGCACAGGTCACCGGGTCAGATCACCACGCCCTCTTGACAACCGCACCCCCCATGGGTGCGGTTATATCCTCAGCCTCGATACCCGGTCCGCACGGGCGGCGGCGCGGACGGGGCGCACACGGGCCGGGCAGCCCGGGAACGCCCGGATTCCCGGGCCGACCGCTGTCGCGCCGACACGGCGGCGTCACGGGCTGGACGGGCCGTATCGCGCCACCCACCCCTAATTCGGGGCGGCCAGCGCTCCGGGACCGCAGTCCCGGCTGAGCGGACGAGAGGTGACAGGAGCGGGCAGCGTCAGCCTGGATCGACGATAATGGGAGCGCGTGAGGGGATCCCGCGAGCAAGGCTCACAGCGCCCCAGATGAAGGATCAGGCGGCCGTCTGGCACGGCCCGCGCAGGCGAGCGGCGCGGATCATCTCCCGCAGCATGTCCGGACTTGCCGCTGCCAGGGTCTCCTCGAACTGGGCGCCCGGAACCGGCACAATGTCACCTGCGGCCACTTCACTCTCCTTCGTTGCTCCGAATCCACTTCGAAGGATCGCGAGGTGGCCGCCTCCCATCACGGCAACACGCCGGACTAGGGCAAAATCATCACATCGAGATCAAGTACCCCATACACCACATCCGTGGACGCTAACACAGCTCTGATCTGCCACGGCATCGTCAGTGGCGGGGCGTATCCTCTGACCGTCGGCACAGGACGCTTGGACCCAGACACAGGACTTGCCAGCCGCCGGACGCCAAGCCCGGCAAGTCGGCGGGCACAGGGAGGAAGAAGTGATCGACTCGAAGCTGCTGGTCGATCAGCCCGATGCTGTCGTCGCAGCGCTAGCACGCAAGGGCGTCTCCTCCGATGTCGTCCTTTCCGCGCGGGATGCCCTGATCCAGCAGCGCAGCACCTTGTCCGAGGTTGAGACGCTTCGAGCCGAGATGAACGCCCGCTCCAAGCAGGTCGGGAAACTCATCGCTGCCAAGGACCCGAGCGCGGACACCGAGCGAGAGGCGCTCGCGGACTTGAAGTCTCGTCTTGCCGCCGGGGAGGCGGCACTTCGGGAGGCCGAGAGCAAGTCGCGTTCGCTTCTGCTGGTCCTGCCGAACCTGCCCTCGCCGGACGCACCCGATGGCCTTGACGAGTCATCCAATGTTGTCCTCCGAGTTGAAGGCCCCTCTTCCGACAAATACAACCCGGCGGACTACCGGCCGCACTGGGATGTTGCGGGCGATCTTGGGATCTTCGACCCCGAGCGCGCCGCGAAGCTGAGCGGCTCTGGGTTCTCTCTGCTTTACGGCGACGGCGCCCGGCTGATCCGCGCCCTCGCGCAGTTCGGCCTCGATCTCAACCGTGACACCTACCTTGAGGTCCTTGTCCCGCACATGGTCCGCCGCGAGGTCTTCGAGGGGACAGGCCATCTCCCCAAGTTCGCCGAGGACGCCTACAACACCACCCTGGACGACCTGTGGCTCATCCCCACCGGCGAGGTTCCTTTGACCGGCCTTCACCGGGGTGAGCTGTTCGATGCGGATGAGCTGCCGAAGCGCTACATGACTTACTCGTCCTGCTTCCGGCGGGAAGCCGGCTCTGCCGGAAAGGACACCCGGGGGCTTCAGCGTCTCCACGAGTTCCACAAGGTCGAGCTTGTTCGCATCTGCACACCGGAGACGGTTCAGGACGAGTTCGATGCCCTGCTGGCCGACGCCGAACGACCCCTCCAGCTCTTGGAGCTTCCCTACCGGGTTCTTGATCTCTCGGCGGGCGATCTTACGTTCTCGTCCACGCGGATCTTCGACCTGGAGGTGTACTCACCTGGTGTCGACCGCTGGCTTGAGGTCTCCTCGGTCGGGCACTTCGGCGACTTCCAGGCCCGGCGAAGCAACATCCGCTACCGCGCCGGAAACGGCCAGACCAGGCCGCCTCACTACCTCAACGGCTCGGCCCTGGCCACTCCCCGGATGTGGGCCGCGATCATCGAGCACGGCCAGAGGAAGGACGGTACGGTCGAGCTGCCGGAACCGCTGGTCCCTTACATGGGCAAGAAGGTGCTGGAGCCGCGGAAGTAGCACCACCCACCGGGAACCTCGCCTCAGCTCAGAGCTTCGGCCTGGAAATCGACACTCCAGGCCGAAGCTGGCTGCTGGAGATGTCCCCGGTAGGCACTGGCACTTGTCATGGAGTATCGCCGCCTGGGTCGCTCGGACCTCTGCCTGAGCGTTATTTCCTATGGGAACTGGCTCACGCACGGCGATGGAGTCGATGACGCCACTGCCGTGGCGTGCGTCAGCAAGGCTCTTGAGGCTGGCATCACGGTCTTTGACACGGCTGACATGTACGCGGACGGGCGGGCCGAGGAGTTGCTCGGCTTCGCTCTGACCGGGGTCCGCCGGGAGTCGGTTGTCGTCTGCTCCAAGGTAGGGCTTCCCACAAGCACAGCCCTGAGGACAGGGGATTGTCGCGGAAGCGGGTCATGACGAACTGCCACGCGTCTCTTCGCCGCTTGCGGACAGGCTATATCGACCTCTATCAGGCGCACCGGTTCGACGAGGATACGCCGCTTGAAGAGACAATCGCCGCGTTCTCCGACCTTGTCCACGCTGGCGACGTTCGCTGGGTTGGCGTATCAGAGTGGACGTCTGCGCAGCTGCGTGAAGGACAGCGGCTCGCCTTGCAGGCCGGTATCCGGCTTGTGTCTAACCAGCCGCAGTACTCTGCGCTCTGGAGGGTTCCGGAGGATGAGGTGATGCCGACCAGCGCGGAGCTTGGCATCAGCCAGATCACGTATTCGCCTCTCGCCCAGGGGGTGCTTACGGTCAAGTACCCTCCGGGCCTGATATCGCCGGGCGGGTCGCGGGCCGCTCAAAAGTACACGAGCGGCTCGATCCGCCGGTACCTGTCGGAGGAACTTCGCCTCCGGGTCGAGGGCCTACGGCCCATCGCCGAGGCAGCTGGCCTATCACTCGCTCAGCTTGCCCTCGCCTGGGTGCTCTATAACCGCCATGTCACGTCGGCCATAATCGGCGCCTCGCGGCCCGAGCAGATATGCGAGAACGTCAAAGCGGCCGAGGCGCGGCTTGGTGAAGACATCATGCACTCGATCGACGACGTACTTGGCGACATCATCGAGCGCGACCCGGCGAAGGCTGGACGGCCCTACGACGTCATGGAGCGCTGGCGTGCATCGGAGACGGCCTGATCATCCGCCAGAACGGGGCGGGCGGGCACAATCGGCGTATGCCCGCTCCTTTCGTTCGTCCCGCCACCCTTGCAGACGCCGACGCCATCGGCCTGGTCCATGTCCGCTCGTGGCAGTCTGCCTACCGGGGCAAGATTCCCCAGGACTACCTCGACGGGCTCGACCCGGCCCTGCGCTCGCAGGTGTGGCGGCGTGCCCTGGAGCAGGGGGATCCGGCACGGGGCGGCGTCCTGGTCTCGGTCGTGGAGGGCGGCGGCATCACCGGCTTCGCGTCGTTCGGTCCCTCCCGGGACGGCGATACCGATCCGCGCATGACGGGCGAGGTCTTCGCCATCTACGCAGCGCCGGGCGCCTGGGGCACGGGCACCGGGCGTGCCCTGATGGGCGGCGCGGTCGCGGAACTGGCCCGCCTCGGCTACGCCGACGCGATCTTGTGGGTCCTGGACGCCAACGACCGGGCGCGCCGGTTTGGCCGGCTCCCCGGAAGTCGTACACCTGCAAAGCGGCCACGGGCTGGATGACACCGCGCTCGTCCAGGCCGGCGCGAAGTCGGTGATCGGGATCGACTACAGCAGCGTCGCCGCCGGTGCCGCGCAGCGGCGGGCAGACGAGCTTGGGCTGGCCTGCCGGTACATCTCGGCGACCTGCTGCTCATGCACCACCTCGTGCCCCACGCCGTCGGCGCGAACAACACCGGCATGCCCCGCATCATGGCCTATTTCCGGCTCAGCCACCCCGCTCACGCTTCCCGGCGCCTGGACGCCCTCCGCGACCCCTGGATCGACTACCCGCCCCTCGCCCGCTGAACGGATGCCCCTCATGCACATGATCCGGCGGCCCCGACGATCGCGGCCCCGCTGTCAGCCCGGCGGACGTCGAGGCCTTCCTAGCCGAGTCCCGCCTTGACGTCGCCCTCACGCTCGACGGCGGAATCTGCCCCGCCGATAACCACATGACCATCGTCGACTGCCAAGCTGCCGGGCCGGTTCTCACGCGGCCCGGCCTCGTCCACAGGCGCGCCCTCTCCGCCGCGCTCGGACGCGAGATCTGACAGCATGTCCTGGCGGGCCTGACCGCCAGGCCCCCGGAGAGGCAGCTCGGCCAGCGTATCCGGGGGCGCGGGGATACCCTCGTCACTGTCGGCCTGGTGGAATGGATGCGTGGTCCAGCGGCTAGCATCCCGAGTGCCGCCCCTGCGAGAGGCTGCCGATGACTGAGCATGAGCACCGCGCCGTGACCGCTGACTGGGCCGCGCGGCAGAAGGTCTCACTGGACGAGCTGAGCTCGCACGCTGGCGCCCTGTGGTGGCTTCAGGGGTGGCCCGACGGGACGACCCGGCTGATGCGCTCCACCGGGACCGCCGCAGCGGTCCCGGTGAGCCCGCCCGGGTTCAGCATCGGCGGCTGGCTGCACGCCTACGGAGGTGGCGGGTACGCCATCGAAGCCGACGGGACCTCGTGGCTGATCAGAAGCGAGGACAGCGGGGTCTACCGGCTCTCGGGGGACGGCGCCTCCACCGCCGCCCGCGAAGGCGACGGTGCCTGCTACGGGGACCTGAGCATCAGCGACGAGGGAGTCCTGGCCGTCCGCGGGACGGAACGAGGCGACGAGATCGTCCGCATCCGCCACGACGGCCAGGACGCCGAGGTCCTTGCCAGTTCCCGCGGTTTCCTCGCGGCCCCCCGCATGCGGGGTCGGCAGCTCGCCTTCCTGGAGTGGGACGAGGGGCAGATGCCATGGGATGCCAGCCGACTGCTCGTCGCCGAGCCCGCCGCGAACGGACAGGCCCGGCGCGGCCGGGTCATCGCGGGCAGCGGCCACGAGTCGGTCGTCCAGCCCGCGTGGGGACCCGGCGGTGACCTGTACTACCTGTCGGACCGCAGCGGGTACTGGAACCTGTACCGGTGGGACGGGGAACTCCACCACCCGGTCGCCCCGATCGACCGGGACTGCGCTCCCGCCCCCTGGGAAGCCGGGTACCAGTCTTACGCGTTCCTCCCGGACGGGAGCATCCCGATCATCGTGCACGATGGCCTCTCACACTGTCTGGCCATTGCACGGGAAGGGCAGACACTGAAGTTCCTGGATACCCCGCTGACGTCAGCCAAGCCCTACGTCGCGGCACTCGGCGGGCGCATCGCCGTCATCGGCGCCGACCCCGTGGTGCAGCCAGCCGTCGTGACCATCAGCCCACACTCAGCGGCACTCGCCCGGATCCCCCAGGCGGGCGATCCCCCCGAAGCCGGCACGGTCACAGCGGAGCGCGGTCGTACACATGGTGATGATGGCCTTCAGTTCCTGCTCCACCGCCCGAGCGGCGACATGGCCGTTCCCCTTATCGTCCGCGCGCATCCGGGTCCCACCGACGAGGTCAAGGACAGGCTGGACTGGACGAAGGAGTTCTTCGTCCGCCACGGCTTCGCCGTCGCCGAAGTCGCCTACCGGGGATCAGCGGGACTGGGCAGGCAGTTCCGCACGTCGCTCAACGGGAACTGGGGAGACTACGACGTCCAGGACTGCCTTGCCGTCGCCCGCTACCTCGTCGATGCGGGGATTGCCGACCCGCGGGCGGTATTCGTCTCCGGAAGCAGCGCCGGCGGGTACACCGCGCTGCAGGCCGCCTGCGTCCCCGGGACGCCCGTGACCGCGGTCACCGCCATCTCCGCGATCACCGACCCCGGCGACTGGGCCAGGTCCGCCCCCCGGTTCCAGCGCGCCCACGCCCGGACGCTAGCCGGCCCGGCGGGAACCGTACGGGCCGCCCGCGTTCGGGTACCCGTCCTGCTCATACACGGCCGCAAGGACGAGATCGCCCCGGCCAGCGCCGCGCAGGCACTGGCCGCCGACCTCAGCGGCCAGGATGAACGGCACCGCTCGCTGTTCTTCGACGGCGCAGGGCACTACCTGTCCGGCCCCGGCGTGCTCAGCCAGGCGCTCCAGGCGGAACTCGGCTTCTACCAGGCCATCCTCGGGGGATGACGAAGGCGTCGGGAAGGATCTGGCAGACCAGGTCCTCAAGCTCGCGGACGCATGCGACGTCCCGGTAGCGCGACAGGTCGCCCAGGAGCTGCCGGATCCGCTCCCGGCACCGGCCGGACGAGGTCCTCGCCGTGTAGCGGACGCCGTCCCCCGCCGCGGCGCACGCCTGCTCCACGTCACCAGAGCGCAGCCAGGCTGAAGCCAGCAGCGTCGCGTCCAGGGCGAGGCGGCGCACACGCGACGCTCCCACGCCCTCAAGGGCGTTCTCCGCTGCCGACCGCGCCGCCGGAGCCCGCCCGAGGTCATGCAGGCAGTGCGCGACCTCGTCGGCGAGGTACGCGCGGTTGAAGTAGGCGATCCAGCGAGGCTCATCGCCGGTGCCCGCGCGCTCCAGCAGCCTCTCGCACGCCAGCAGTACCCGGGTAGTCTCGGCCTCCCTGCCCATCCGCGCCAGCGCCCGCGCCGACACCGCGGTGACCGCGGCCCTGGTCCCGGGACTGGCCGCTGTCCCGAGCACGCCCTCGGCCCTGCGAGCCCAGGCAAGGGCAGTCTCCGGATCGCCGCAGTGCAGCGCCAGGTGCCCGAGGCTCACCGCAACCAGGTAGCCGCCGTAAGCGGGATCCCCGGAAGCCGCTGCCGCTGCCAGCGCCCGCTGGTACATGTCCTGCGCAAGCCCAGGCGCCCCTGAGTCGACCGCCTGGTAGCCAGCTAGTTCCAGGAACTGCGCGGCAAGCCGGCTCCTGGCCAGGCCGGCGGCCGAGCCCGCCGGGCGGGCAGCAGGCTCGCAAGGTCGGTGTCGATGTAGCTGACCAGGTGCCCGCTGAAATGGCCGGCCCCGTGAGCATGATCAAGCTGGCGGAACATGCCGAGCGTCTCTTCCGCGACGAGCAGGCCTGCTCATCCACGGGCAGGCCCGTCCCGCCGAACCTCGCGGGAACCGCGACCGGCGAAGCCATCCACGCATCCAGGGCGGACTCCGAGCGGGAGGCCCGGAACCCTGTTCCCCCAGCGCCGGCAGCAGCCGCCGAGGGAAACGCCGAAGGGGCCACCGGCACAAGATCCTCCGGCAGCCCGAGAGGACGCAGCCAGGCGAGCAGCTGCTCCCGGTCGCGGACCCTCTTGCCGCCGCGCTCAAGACGGCTGACCTCGGACTGGTCAATGCCCACGGCCGCCGCCACCCGCCTCTGCGTCACGCCGGTACGGCGGCGGTACAGCGACACCACGGTGCCCGCGTCCCAGGCAGCCAGCGCGCTCCTGACCTGGGCGCTGGCCCACAGGTCAGCGGCAGGCGGCAAATGCGGGCTGCGGGAACACGGCCCGCACAGGTCCGTCCCGTTGTACCTGCTCAGGGCACCACCGCACGCCACGCACCGGCGGCCGGCCCTGTCCTGCACGGGACTTCCTTCCCGCCATCACTAACAGTCGATAGAACGACTACTGTAAGCAGGAGCGGCTTTCGCGTCAATTTAGTTTGATTCACGGCATATCACCCCGATGGGAAGAGCGTCACCAGGTCAACCGCAGGTACACCGAGGTCCGCCAGAGGTACACGCCAGGTCCAGCCAGGCTCAGCCCAGCGTGAGCTCGAACCACGTCGTCGCGTGCCCGCCGCCCCGCTGGTGGCCCCACCGCACCGACAGCGCGTTCACCAGCCACAGCCCCCAGCTCCCCTCCGCCTCACCGTCAGCCGGCGCGGAGGCGGTAGGCAGGACCGGGACCCCGTCCCCGCAGCGGTCTCTCAAGGACACCGATCCTCCCTGGCCAGCCCCGGCCCCGGAGGGACACGGGGCGGCGGCGGACGTAGGGCGGATGCACCCTCCACTCAGCCCGCCCCGTCTGCCGAACGCGACCTGGCACTCCGGGCGCTGGCCATCGAACGAGAGGGCGTCCATAACCCGCGCAAGGACCTGCGCAAGTGGTCCGACTTCCGCGCGGTCTACGGGTACTTCTTCCACGCGATCTTCCAGCCGGTCACCGATCCCGCCGACGAGCGCCTCGGCGGCCTCGACCCCGCCATAGTGCAGCGTCTCTGCGCCGACCTGCTCCGCGACTACCGCAGCCTCGACGACGCCGACGCGTGGTTCAGCCAGATCCGGGCAGCGGCTGCTGCGATCGGGTTCGCCGCAAGCGCGAAGGAATACAAGGCCAACCCCAACGCATACCCCGGATCGATCCGGGAGGCGTCGCAAGTGGTCCGCGTGCTGCTCACCGGGTCGACGCGCAGTCCCGGGCTGCACTTGGTAGCCACCGTACTCGGCGAGGACGAGGTGCGCCGCCGCATCGGCGCGGTCCTGATGGTCTGACCGCCCGGGGACACGGGCTGCCCACAGCAGCCGCTCACAGTCATTCGGTGGCCGCGGCGGAGACAACGTGATCAAGGAGCCGACCGCGAGCGTGTTCATCGTCCACCAGGACGCCGAAGGCCGCTAGCGCATCGCCTGGTCTGGCACTTCCGCCTCGACTGCTGGCCTCCCGCTGGCGGCCACGTCGAACCCGGCGAGACCGCAGCCAAAGCGGCCGTCAGCGAGGCCCGCGAGGAAACGGGGCTAGACGTCCGCCTACTGCACGGCCCCGCCATCCCGGTCCCGGCCGGATTCACGCACCCGCCCCGTGACTGTCCCATAGTGGGAGCCGGATCAGGCGGCACCTATCGCCGCGGGACCGCCAGCAGACCTTGCTTCAGCCCTCCCAGACCGTGGATCTGGTGGTGACCTCGATGCTCTTGCGGCTGAGCCAGCGTGACACCTCGGTAATCGGTGTCCCTTCCGCCTGGGCGGTGGACGCGAAATAGTGGCGCAGGGAGTGCGAGATCAACCCCGGCACGAGGTCGGCCTTCTCGGTGAGCCCGGCGAAGTCTTCTTGGTAGCTGCGGCGGATGACCAGCTTGAATTTAGCAATACGGAAATCATTCTGGAGCCTGTCCGCAACGCGGATAAATGGTTAGGAAACATGCAGGTCGGAATGCTTCACTGTATCAATCTGCTGCCCATTTCCCGCAGATGATACCTGATATTCAGGCCAGCCTCCTCGGCCAGTTCACGCCGAGCCATGACGGTGATCAATTCGCCAGCTTCAACCTTTCATCGAGGCAGTTCAAGGTATCCGGCGTAGGGGTATCTTAATTGTCCTTATTGCGTCGTTGATGCATGATTTCTCTGCTATCCGACCTCTGCCGAACCGCAAGCACGGACACGCAAAGTAAACGTTCATTTAAACTAACTCCTTACTGTATGTTAGCAAGATGCAACGATCTGCGCGTTTCTTGTTACGGAAAACGAGATCTGTTTTGGGCTTGCCTTGCCTGCCGACTGCACCGCGAACGTCTGGCCGTTGGCCCAGATAAGCGTGCCGCAGATAGTCCCGGCAAGCGTGTCGATCTTTATCATGGCCGGTGCAGGCACCACGGAGACAACCACGACAAGCTAGCGTGAGGTGTCCCGCCATGCCTCGATTCGCACGTATCCGTCGATTCTGGCTGCGCCAGTGATCGTGAACCCGGGAGGCACCTCGGGCCAGGGCAGCACTGCAGCCGGCCTGCATGATCCGCTGCCATCTGGCGTGTAGGCCAGCACGCGGTCCACCAGCCCGGCATCGAGAAACCGGTCGGCCGCGTCCACGCCGTCGGCCAGGAGCAAGTGCCTGACGCCTGCCTCGTACAAGGATCCCGCGACGGTGAGCACCCGTGCACCCGGTGCCATATCCGCCAGTTTCAAGATTCCCGCGCCGTGAGTGCCGGGGACGGCTTCAGTGACGGTGCCGTCCGCCCGCAATACCGCATCGGCATTGCGGCGCAGAAGTCCTGCTTCAGCTGTTCCTTCCGGCAGCGCCTCGATGCCGTCAGCAGTGATCAGGTACGGCCAGGTGATGAGGGGCCGCTGTGTCTGCAGCGCGCTGAGCCACGGGCCGAGCACCACGCGGGCTTCATTGGCCAGCACGCCGGTTTCCACATCGATGCCTGCCGCGCGAAGAGCGGCCGCGCCTCCCTCACCACGTGAGGTCGGGTCGATTAGCGCGATCACCACCCGCTTGACGTGAGCATCGATGAGGGCCTGCCGGCACGGCGGGGTGCGCCCGTGATGGTTGCACGGCTCCAGGGTGACAACCGCCGTCGCCCCGCCGGCATCCGTTCCCGCCGCCGCCAGGGCCTGTGTCTCGGCGTGCGCTTCGCCTTTGCGCTCGTGATAACCCTCGCCCACGATCCGGCCCTGCGGATCAAGCACGACGCAGCCGACCGGCGGATTCGGGCTGGTGGTGCCGAGCCCGGCCGCCGACAGGGCGATAGCGCGCCGCATCACGGCGAGTTCTAGGGGCGTGGCCATCACACGGCGCAGGTCTGGCTGAGGGCTGCCCTCAGCTCGGCGACGGGCTCCAGGTGATGGTGGGCTGCCAGCGCGGCGGCGACGGAGGCGACCATGGCCAGAATTCTTCCCGACCCGGAGTCCCGCGCGATACCAAGGGCCTGCTTCGCGGCGATGGCGGCCTGCCCGGGCTCGCCGGTGGCGGCCAGCGCGGCGGCCTGGCCGCTGAGCGCGGCACCACGATCCCGCCGGTAGATAGGCGGCAGGGAACTGATCGCCGTCTCAAAGGCGCCGATGGCCCTCGCGGGCCGGCCGAGTTTCAGCCAGCAGGCACCCCGCTGCATCTCCAGATACGCGGGTGTGCAAAAGGAGCCATGCCCGTTCGAGGCATCGTCCGGGTCATCGGGCGCTGCTGCCAGTGTGTGCGCCCGGTCAAGGGCGGTGTGGCAGGCCGTCTCGTTCCGGTCCAAGGCGTGGGCGTGCGCTTCCTGCTGCAGGATCGCCGCCAGCATCGGCCCCGGAAGTTCCGCATCTTCGCGGCGCGCAGCCGCCGCCAGGCCAGCAACCTGCGCCGCATCACCCTCGGCTGTTGCCCGCTGGCTGCGCCGGAACAACGCCCATGCGACCATCTGGCGGTCACCGGCCTCGACAGCCCATTCCATCGACCGGCCGGTCCAGTACCGCGACGCTGCCATTTCACCAGCGTCTTCATGGAGCCACGCTGCTGACTCCGCATACTGGGCGCCCAGCCGCAGCACCTGCGGCCGGACCGGTGGCCGGACCGCACGCAACACCGCATCGATCATCCGAAGATAAGCGTCGACGCCGCCGATAGCCACACGCGGACCGAGCAGATTGTCCATCTTCACCAGCGCGTGCCACTGACCCGCCAGGAGGCCGATCAGCTCATCAAGCTGCGAGACCGACAGCGCATCCAGGCGTAGCCGCATGATCCACGCCCGCTTGCCCAGCGGCCACTGCGCCTACGACAGCGCTACCGCCCTCGTGCCGGCGCTGCGATGAGCTAGCGGCGAGGGCGGCGAGCCTGCCGCCGCACCTGTCATGTCCTGCTCGTACCGGACATGACAGGAAGAACAGTGAGACTCATCGGGCAGCAGAAGTTCCCGGGCGTTCCCGGCGCATCCCCAGATGCCCATCCCGCACGCGGTGCCGCGTGCCGTCCGGGCAACAGGAGAGCCGCCACCCTCTCCGCCTAGCCGGGCGCGCCCGGCAATCGTCTCATCGCGTTAACTGCTGACAGGGGCGCGCGGTCGGCTGCCGGAACGTAGCACGATCAAGGACCTGAGTCTGCTGCTGCCTGCCCCTGCCTGACGAGAGCATCCGGCACAACGACCGGCCCCCGCCGCCGCATTGGTCTAGACCTATATGCCACATAACCGGTGTAAGGGCCAGCACCAGTTCAGCACGCGGCTAGGAAACGACCGGAAGCAATCGGAAATAACCAGTAAATCACACCCGCATCGCCACGGACTCCAGGTACCACACGCCCGGTCCGCCGGAACACGTAAAACCGCAGATCGGGCTACCGGACGTTCAGCCCAGTGACGGCGCGGCCGATGATCATCCGCTGGATTTCCGAGGTGCCCTCGAAGATCGTGAAGATCTCCGGCCCGGCTGTATGCGATCAGGACCTATGTTCGTGACTACATGCCTGACCTTGCATAGGATCGATGGCTGGTGGTGAGTGTCTTTCGCTGTCTTCCGGGCTCTGACGGAACACAGACGGAACGCTGTTACGTCAGCCTTGGCCTAACGTGACGCTGGTTAGCGCACCGTTCTCTGCGAACGATGCCTGCCTGCGAGCATCCCGCTACGAAGCCGAATTGTCGACGATCCCGGCGATCTCCACGAACTCAATGGCTGGCGCGACGCCGTACAGACCGGTCACTCGCTCGCGCAACTCCTCGGAGAAGAACCGCTCCGCCGCCTCTTCCGAGTCCCAGACGTAGAAGTTGACCGCCTGCTGCTGCTTCTCATCGAAGGTAAAGAACTTAAACCGCAAGCCAGGCATGCCTTCGAACATACCCCGGGCGTTCTCGGCCACCTTGGTTACCCGTGAGCGATCGAAGTCGCCGGTGTAGGAGAAAGTGACGGTGACACCGATCATGGGTGCTCCCTCCGCCGATGGGCAAGATCACCTTAGAGACGCTACGCCCTTGCGCTCTGAACGGCCAGTTCGATCTCCACTCACGAGCTGATCAACGATCGCCGTGATGGCCTCCGGTAATTGTCCTGCTTAGATATGGGGCGATTGAACACCATAATCGATGCGAACTAGCGGCAGGAAGGTCAATAGAGGTCATCAAAGCAGGTCAGAGCGTTTATGTCGGGCGATCGCGGACATCTGAGGACGATGTGGTTGCTGCCGTTTGCTGCTGCCGCCGTGCGTCGACGGCATCGTGTCGACCACCTGCTTGCAAATGAGTTGCAGGGCGGTCATTTGAGGTCATTGGTGCAGGCTAAAAGCTTCTGCAGGGCGGATGAAGTCAATGTCGGTCGGTGGGGTTGCTGTACATGCCTGCTGTACTGGGCGCCCGGCCGTTGACGCTTAAACGTCAGGTATTGTCCTGCTCCAAGCCGGAGCCTTCCCTGCCTGACCGCCTCGATGCGAACGAGGCGCACGGTGGTCGATCGGGGTCGTTGTTGCAGTTCAGGGGACTGTACCGGCCGGATGGGGTCGATGCGGTGCGGCGCGGCTGCTGCACTTTGCTGCTGCACCGTTTCTGCCTGCTGGGCCTCCAGATCTAGAGCGGGCGTTCAGTGGACGAACTGTTCGGCGATGAGGTAGGCGCCCAGCAGGATCAGGGCGATCCCGGCAGGGTCCCGGCATAGTGGCGTGATGGCTTGTTTGTGACCGGGTGTCTGGTTCGCTCACCGGGATGCGGCGCAGGCACGGTTCCAAGATCATGTGGGTGTCGAATCCAGTGATCGCTGCGGAAGACCGTGCCTGCCTTGT